>NZ_CP022680.1:1406500-1722000 GCF_003595525.1 Streptococcus respiraculi
CGCTGACATAGAGATGCTGGTTTTGAGGGTTCTGAAAGACATTTATGCCCTCGACAATCAGAAAATCAGGTGCCGAAATAGTCTGATGTTGGTCTGGAACAATATCGTAGACCTCGTGGGAATAGACTGGAATCTGGAAATCATGTCCATTTTCAATGGTGTTTAAAAAGTCGAGGAGCAACTCCATATTGTAGGACTCAGGAAAGCCTTTGCGATCGAGAAGGTTTCTCTCTTTTAGAACAGCATTAGGATAGAGAAAGCCGTCTGTTGTGACCATTTCGACCTTTGCATGCTTAAAGGTTCGTGTTAGCAAAATCTGCAAGAGCCTGCTGGTTGTCGATTTTCCAACAGCCACACTACCTGAAATTCCAATGATAAAGGGCTGGGTCTTGATTTTTTTCTGTAAAAAGAGACTTTTCGAGAACGAGAGGTCTTCACTAGCCTTCTTATAAATCCGAATCAGATTGATAAGCGGGAGATAGATATCAAGAACATCTTGGAGGCTGATCGTATCGTTAAAACTTTTAATCGAATTTAGCTCTTCCTGCGTCAGCGGAAGGGTGGTATTTCGATGCAATTGCTGCCAAGTTTGTCGGCTGATTTTTTCAAAATTGATCAATTCATTCTTCATAGCACTATTGTAGCATGATTTGTGGCAAGTGTAAAATGATTGGGAAGGGGAATGCAAATTCTTGTAAACGTTTTTATTAAATGATATAATAAGAGTATGGCAAATATGTATTACGAGAAAAATCCTAGTGTGGCTCATGATTTTCATGAGCTTCGTGTCACTCTGCTAGGTCAAGAAATGTTTTTCATGACGGACGCAGGCGTGTTCAGCAAGAAGATGGTAGACTACGGTAGCCAAGTGCTTTTAAATACAGTAGATGTAGACAAGGGGAAAAGATTATTAGACGTGGGCTGTGGATATGGCCCACTTGGTTTGACTTTGGGGAAGGTTTTTGGAGTAGTTCCAACCATGGTCGATATTAACAGTCGTGCCGTTGATTTGGCCATTAAAAATGCCGAGAGAAATAAGGTCGAAGCCACTATTTTTCAGTCCAATATCTATGAAGAAGTATCAGGAACGTTTGATTATGTAATTTCAAATCCACCAATTCGAGCAGGAAAGGCGGTTGTCCATGAAATTATTGAAGGTGCTTACAACTATTTGATAGATTCTGGACGACTGACCATCGTGATTCAGAAAAAGCAAGGCGCTCCAAGCGCCAAAGCCAAAATGGAGGAGGTTTTCGGCAACTGTACTATCTTGAAAAAAGATAAGGGATATTATATTTTAGAAAGTGTGAAAGAATGAGGACAGTCGACTTAATTCAGAAAAAGCGGGACGGTCATGAACTCACGACAGATGAAATCAACTGGCTGATTAGTGGTTATGCTACAGGTAGTGTGCCTGATTATCAAATGGCAGCCTTTGCGATGGCGATTTACTTCCGAGGCATGTCTACGAAAGAAATCTCTGATTTGACTATGGCCATGGTCGCAAGCGGGGAAGAAATTGATCTTTCGGCAATTTCAGGTATTAAAGTAGATAAACACTCCACTGGGGGTGTCGGTGACAAGGTCACCCTGATTTTGGCGCCACTGGTTGCTAGCTTTGGTGTACCTGTTGCTAAAATGAGCGGTCGTGGTTTGGGTCATACAGGTGGTACCTTGGATAAGTTAGAATCCATTAAGGGTTACCAGATTGAAGTGACCCAGGATCAGTTTATCAAGCAAGTACAGGACATTGGCGTATCGGTCATCGGTCAGTCTGATAATATGGTCAAGGCCGACAAGTTGCTCTATGCTCTTCGCGATGTGACAGCAACAGTTGATATCATCCCATTGATTGCAAGTTCTGTCATGTCTAAGAAAATTGCTGCTGGAGCCGATGCGATTTTACTAGATGTAACGGTTGGTGAGGGCGCCTTTATGAAAAACATTGAGGATGCTCGTAAGCTGGCAGAAACCATGGTTGAACTCGGAAAAGCAGTCGGCAGAAAAACGGTTGCGGTGATTACCGACATGTCTCAGCCTGTTGGAACCAGCATCGGTAATCGTCTTGAGATTCTTGAAGCCTTAGAGATTTTACAAGGCAAGGGACGCAAGGACGTAACCGAATTTATCTGTGAATTGGCACAAATCATGCTGGGACTTGCAAATGTCAAAAAGACAGTAGAAGAAGTCCTGGCGCATTTGCTCGACGGATCTGCCCTTCGAAAATTTGAAGAAATGATAGTTGCTCAAGGTGGTGACCTAGAGGACTTGTATCGTCAGGTCCGCGTTTCACATCAAGTGCCTGTTTTGGCGCAAGAAAGTGGCTACATTACAGCCTTGCCAGCCTTAGAATTTGGCCTGTTTGCTATGAAATTAGGAGCAGGACGGGCAGTCAAGACTGATTCGCTTGATTACGAAACCGGAATTGTTTTCCGCAAAAAAGTCGGGGAAGCAGTCGAAGCAGGTCAAGAAATCGCAACGATTTACGCAAATGAAAATATTTCGGAAAATATGCTTACAAATTTCCAAAAAAATGTTAAAATAGGAAATGCAAGTGTAAAGACGAAAGAAATTATAGAAATTGTTTCATAATGTACGGAGAAAAAACATGAAATTAAATAAATATATCGATCATACACTACTTAAACCAAATGCTACGAAAGAACAAATCTTAGCGATTATCGCAGAAGCAAAAGAATATGACTTTGCAAGCGTCTGTGTCAACCCAACTTGGGTAGCTCTTTCCGCTCAGGAGTTGAAAGAGACAGATGTAAAAGTTTGTACCGTTATCGGTTTTCCTCTAGGAGCAAATACGCCAGCGGTTAAAGCCTTTGAAACTAAAGATGCTATTGCAAATGGCGCAGATGAAATCGACATGGTGATTAACGTCGGCGCACTTAAATCACAAGATTACGAAGCGGTGCTAGCAGATATTCAAGCCGTTGTTGACGCAAGTGGCGATAAGTTGGTCAAAGTTATTATCGAAACTTGCTTGTTGACGGATGAAGAAAAAGTCAAAGCTTGTCAATTATCACAAGAAGCAGGTGCTGATTTTGTCAAGACCTCTACTGGCTTTTCAACTGGTGGTGCTACAGTAGAAGATGTAGCCTTGATGAGAAAAACAGTTGGACCAGATATGGGAGTGAAAGCATCTGGTGGCGCTCGTTCTTACGAAGATGCCAAAGCCTTTATCGAAGCAGGTGCAACTCGTATTGGCGCTTCTTCTGGTGTAGCGATTATGAAGGGAGAAAAGGCGGATGGCGACTACTGATTTGATTGATTTATCTATTGAAGTTAGTAAAAAAGCCTATGTTCCTTATTCGCACTTTCCGATTGGTGCGGTCTTAGTGGCAAAAGACGGTCAGATTTTTACAGGCGTTAATATTGAAAATGCTAGTTTTGGCTTGACCAACTGTGGTGAGCGCACAGCGATTTTTAAAGCTGTTTCAGAAGGTGTCTTGGAATTTTCAGAGCTCATCGTCTACGGTGAAACAGAAAAGCCAGTTTCTCCATGTGGCGCATGTCGCCAAGTCATGGCAGAATTTTTTAATCAGGATTTAAAAGTAACATTAGTTGCTAAAGATAAATCGACAGTCGAGATGACAGTCGGGGAGTTACTTCCGTATTCTTTTACAGACTTAACGTAAGTTTGTAAGACAGCCATTTGGCTGTATTATTTCCATTTTGCAACGAAAGTTGCACAAAGAATTTTTAGGAGGGTTCAGAAATGAACAAAAAACTTATTGGTTTGGGTGTTGCAACTCTTGCAACTGTAGCACTTGCTGCTTGTGGTAATCGCGCAGCTAAGAACGATTCAGCATCAAGCGATGCTTCATCAGCAGTAAAAGCAGCTGTTGTTACTGACGTTGGTGGTGTCGATGACCGTTCATTTAACCAATCAGCTTGGGAAGGATTGCAAGCTTGGGGTGAAGAAAATGGTCTTAAGAAAGACGCTGGTTACACTTACTTCCAATCAGGTAGCGAATCTGATTACGTAACAAACCTTGATTCAGCTGTTTCAGGTGGTTACAACCTTGTATTTGGTATTGGTTTTGCCTTGGAAAATGCGATTGCTGAAGTAGCACCAAACAACCCTGACACAAACTATGTCATCGTAGATAGCGTTGTAAAAGATCAAAAGAACGTGGCAAGCGTTGGATTTGCTGACCATGAAGCATCTTACCTTGCAGGTGTAGCTGCTGCAAAAGCTACTAAGACTAACCATGTTGGATTCATCGGTGGTGTTGAAGGGGTTATCATTGACCGCTTTGAAGCTGGATTTGTTGCTGGTGCAAAATCTGTAAACAAAGACATTAAAATTACCGTTGATTATGCAGCTTCATTTGCAGATGCGGCGAAAGGTCAAACCCTTGCTGCTGCTCAATACGCTGCAGGTGCAGATGTCATCTTCCACGCATCAGGTGGTACCGGTAACGGTGTATTTGCTGCCGCAAAAGCAGAAAATGAAACGCGTAATGAAGCAGATAAAGTTTGGGTAATTGGTGTAGACCGTGACCAATCAGCAGAAGGTAAATATACTTCTAAAGATGGTAAAGAATCGAACTTTGTATTGGCATCAACATTGAAGCAAGTTGGTACTTCTGTAAAAGACCTTGCTAATAAAGCACTCAAAGGTGAATTCCCTGGTGGTGAAATCATCACATTCTCACTTGCTGACAAAGGGGTAGACTTGGCTGAAACAAACCTTTCAAAAGAAGCGTCAGAAGCAGTAGCTGCTGCTAAGAAAGATATCTTGGATAAGAAAGTTGAAGTTCCAGAAACACCTGAGAAAAAATAACAACAATGTGTCATCCGAAACGGCGACCTGACTCGGTCGCCGTTTTAGGACTTGAGAGGAAGAATTATTTTCTCTCAGTAAAGCTTATCATATCGTGGGTTTGATAGGTTTTGCTGACAAAAAATAATAGTCTGAAAGGATAGAAGATTATGACAAAAGATTATGTCATTGAGATGCGAAGCATCACAAAAATCTTTGGAGATTTTGTGGCCAATGATCACATCAATTTGAATGTCAGACGTGGAGAAATCCATGCCCTTTTAGGAGAAAACGGTGCCGGAAAGTCCACCTTGATGAATATGCTAGCTGGACTCTTAGAGCCAACGAGTGGAGAAATTGCTATTAACGGAAAAAGTGTAACGATTGATTCTCCTTCTAAGGCAGCCCATTTAGGGATCGGAATGGTTCACCAGCATTTCATGCTTGTGGATGCCTTCACAGTTGCTGAAAACATTATTTTAGGAAGTGAAACGACCAAGGCTGGTATAATCGATCTAAAACAAGCTATCCAAGATATTAAAGAACTATCAGCTAGATATGGTCTGGATGTTGACCCGACTGCTAAAGTTGCAGACATCTCAGTTGGTGCACAACAACGGGTGGAAATTCTCAAAACTCTCTACCGCGGTGCAGATTTGCTGATTTTTGATGAGCCAACAGCGGTACTGACTCCTGCAGAAATCACAGAACTTCTAAAAATTATGAAGACTCTGGTTCAAGAAGGAAAATCAATCATCCTCATTACGCATAAACTGGATGAGATTCGTGCGGTGGCAGATAGTGTAACGGTTATTCGCCGAGGGAAATCAATCGAAACAGTCGAAGTTGCTGGTGCAAGTAACGAAGACTTGGCAGAATGGATGGTTGGTCGTTCTGTATCTTTTAAGACAGAGAAAATTGCTGCCAATCCAAAAGAAGTGATTCTTTCAATTAAGGATTTGGAAGTCAATGAAAACCGTGGCATTCCGGCTGTTAAAGGTTTGTCGCTCGATGTGCGAGCTGGAGAAGTGGTCGGAATTGCAGGAATTGACGGAAATGGTCAAAGTGAGCTGATTCAAGCTATTACAGGACTTCGTAAGGTTAAATCTGGCCAAATTCTTATTAAGGGAGAAGACGTTGTCGGAAAAACTCCTCGTAAGATTACAGAGATGAACGTCAGCCACGTACCAGAAGATCGTCACCGTGACGGTTTGGTCTTGCAGATGACTGTTGCTGAAAATATTGCCTTACAGACTTATTACAAAGAACCCATTTCTAAAAATGGCATTTTGAACTACGATACGATTAATAAAAAAGCTCGTGAACTTATGGCAGAATTTGACGTCCGTGGTGCGAGCGAGCTCGTGCCAGCTAAGGCGCTTTCTGGAGGAAACCAGCAAAAGGCTATTATTGCTCGTGAAATCGACCGCAATCCTGATCTCTTGATTGTCAGTCAACCGACCCGTGGTCTTGATGTCGGAGCAATTGAATACATCCGTAAACGCCTCATCGCAGAGCGTGATAAAGGAAAGGCGGTACTGGTTGTCAGCTTTGAACTAGACGAGATTTTAGACGTGTCCGACCGTATCGCAGTTATTCATGACGGTGTGATTCATGGTATTGTTGACCCTGCCAAGACCAATAAACAAGAACTCGGATTCTTAATGGCTGGTGGAAAACTGAAAAAGGAGGAAGCAAATGCCTAAGAAGTTACAAAATATCACCCTCCCTTTATTAGCAGTCGTATCTGGCTTGTTACTAGGGGCGGTCATCATGTTGATTTTTGGCTATGATCCGCTCTGGGGATATGAAGAATTATTTTATTCTGCCTTTGGTTCGGTGAAATCAATCGGTGAAATCTTCCGTGCCATGGCTCCCCTTATTTTTACAGCTCTAGGATTTGCTGTAGCAAGTCGTGCAGGATTTTTCAACGTTGGTCTTTCCGGTCAAGCCCTTGTCGGCTGGGTAACTGCTGGCTGGTTTGCCTTAGAAAATCCAGATTTACCACGACCAGTCTTGATTCTTGCAACAGTTATCATTGCCATGATTGCTGGAGGGATTGCAGGGGCGATTCCAGGGATTTTACGGGCCTATCTAGGAACGAGTGAGGTTATCGTAACCATTATGATGAACTATATCTTGCTCTATTCTAGTAACTATGTCATCCGTAATGTTTTTGCAGCAGATTTGATGAAAAATAAAGACTCAAGTATCAATATTTCGGCCAATGCCTCCTATCAGACGGAGTGGCTTCGTGCGCTGACGGATAATTCGCGGATGAATATCGGAATCTTCTTTGCTGTTATTGCAGTGATTGTCATCTGGTTCTTATTGACTAAGACAACGCTTGGTTTTGAAATTCGTTCCGTTGGTCTCAACCCAACAGCTTCTGACTATGCTGGAATGTCTGCTAAGCAAACGATTATTCTTTCTATGATTATCTCAGGTGCCCTAGCGGGTCTTGGTGGAGCAGTGCAAGGTCTTGGTACCTTCCAAAATGTCTATACCCAAGGTGGGAATTTGGATATTGGATTTAACGGGATGTCTGTTGCCTTGCTAGCGTCTAATTCGCCACTGGGTATTCCATTTGCAGCCTTCTTGTTTGGTATGCTATCAATCGGAGCACCAGGTATGGTCAAAGCACAGATTCCACCAGAATTGATTAACGTTGTAACGGCCTCAATCATTTTCTTTGTCGGTGTCAAATTTATCTTTGAACAATTACTGAAACGTAAAAACAAAGCGAAAGGAGCTAACTAATATGAATCTGACAATATTAACACTGCTAATTTCGCAAATGTTGATTTATTCTGCTCCGCTGATTTTTACTAGTCTTGGAGGAGTATTCTCAGAGCGTGCAGGAATCGTCAACGTAGGACTTGAAGGAATCATGGTTATCGGTGCTTTTGCGGGGGTCGTTTTCAACCTCGAGTTTGCAAGTACTTTTGGAAAAGCAACGCCACTGTTAGCTGTTTTAGTCGGTGGAATTGCAGGATTGCTCTTCTCGATTATTCACGCGGCAGCAACAATCAATTTCCGTGCGGATCACGTCGTGTCCGGTACTGTTTTAAACCTCTTAGCGCCTGCATTTTCAGTCTTTTTGGTCAAGGTTATGTACAATAAAGGCCAGACGGATAGTATCCCGCAGTCATTCGGAAAATTCTCTTTCCCGGTGCTTGAGAAAATTCCAGTTGTCGGTGATTTATTCTTTAAAAATACAAGTCTTATGGGCTATGTAGCCATTGCAATGGCTTTCCTATCTTGGTTTATTCTCTATAAGACAAAATTTGGCTTGCGTTTGCGCTCAGTTGGTGAACACCCACAAGCGGCTGATACCTTGGGAATTAATGTATATGCCATGCGCTACGCAGGTGTCCTCATCGCAGGATTCCTCGGAGGGGTTGGGGGTGCGGTTAGTGCTCAAACGGTTAATATCAACTTCTCGGCAACGACCATTGTCGGTTCCGGCTTTATTGCCCTGGCAGCCGTTATCTTTGGTAAATGGAATCCAATCGGTGCAATGCTTGCTAGTCTCTTCTTTGGTTTGTCACAAAGTTTAGCCGTTATCGGTGGACAGCTTCCAGGTCTTTCGCACGTACCGAATGTCTATCTCCAAATTGCTCCTTACTTGTTGACAGTTGTTGCTCTAGCTGCTTTCTTTGGAAAAGCAGTCGCACCAAAAGCAGATGGTGTTAACTATATCAAATCTAAATAATAAAAAGGGAGTGAGATAGAAGTCGTGATTTCGATGAAATCGACTACCCTCACTCCTTTATTATGGCTTCAAGCCAGTTCTTCTCGCAGAGAAGAACAAGAAAACCACCAGCTAAGCTGGTGGCTAACAAGGCTTCTAGCTTTCATTTATTTTTCCTAGTATAATCTAATTGTTCAGGTTAGACAAAGGAGGAAAAATAAATGACTAAAAGTAGTTATAGTTTATCACACACCAAATGGATGTGCAAATATCATATTGTCTTCACACCGAAGTACCGAAGAAAAGCCATATACTACAAAATTAGGCAGGATTTAATCGATATTTTCCGTCATCTATGCCAATATAAAGGAGTTGAAATTATTGAAGGTCACATGATGTCAGATCATGTTCACATATTAGTTCTCATTCCTCCAAAACTTGCGATTTCTGAATTTATGGGCTATCTGAAAAGTAAAAGTGCCTTAATGATATTTGATAAACATGCGAATTTAAAATATAAGTATGGAAATCGCAAATTTTGGGCAAGAGGCTATTACGTCAGTACGGTAGGATTAAACGAGAAAACTGTTGCGAAGTATATCCGTGAGCAGGAAAAGACTGACATCGCTCTTGATAAGTTGAGTGTTAAAGAGTATGAAGATCCATTTTCAGATGGAGGTTTTAGAACAAGATAAAAGCCCGTTGTTACGGGCATTAGTCAAGTAATAGAAGCTAACCTGAACGAAGTTCAGCGAGCGTCTTTAGACGCCCCGCTGGAGGGAAACGGCTTATAGCCGGTGTACAAGCCACCCGTTTTCACGGGTGGTTATGACTTCTAGGTTTGAATTAAAACAATCTACTGAATTATTTTATTCCCAGCACCGCAAGTTGACTTGCTTTCACAGTTGAGAATTGTGAAATGTTGGGAACAGGGCTAGCGTAGAAATTCTCGCTAGCTTCTTTATATAAAAGAAATGAGCCTGGACACTTTTTAGTCAAGGCTTATTTTTTTATTACAAATAGAAAAGAGACTAAGAAAAGACTCAATTAGTAGCCTTTCTCTTAAAAATTAAGCAATATAAAATAGCTTAGAGTCAACATTTCTTGACAATGTTCATCTAAGCCATTTATTCTTTTTAAAACTTTTTATACGTAATCTTCCAGACTACATTCCTTTGGAAGTGAGTGCGACGCGCTCATCATGGTTTGTCCAAAACTCTGTAAGATTAGTTTTTAATTGAAGCTGCAATTTCTGGATTAGCAAATGCGTCATCCATAATCTCTTTTAATTGTTTAGCAGATGCCTGCATTTTTTGCAATTCAGCATCGCTCAATGGGATATTTACTGGACGAACGATACCGTGTGCACCGATAATCGCTGGTTGTCCGATAAAGACATCTTCAACACCTTCGTATTGACCTGATTGGTAAACAGAAAGTGGAAGTACCGCATTTTCATCATCAAAGATAGCTTTTGTGATACGAGCAAGTGCAGCACCGATACCGTAGTAAGTTGCACCTTTTTTGTTGATGATTGAGTAAGCCGCGTCACGAACAGATACAAACAAGTCAACGAGACCTTGCTCATCAATATCACGGTTATCTTGCAACCAACGCTCTAATTTAACCCCCGCAACGTTTGCATGTGACCATACCGCAAATTCTGAGTCACCATGCTCACCCATGATGTAGGCATGGACTGAACGTGCATCGATACCGATTTTTTCAGCCAGCGCTTGACGGAAACGAGCTGAGTCAAGAGAGGTACCTGAACCGATAACACGCTCTTTAGGGAAACCTGAGAATTTCCATGTTGAGTAAGTAAGGATATCAACAGGGTTAGCAGCAACAAGGAAGATTCCGTTGAAGCCAGAAGCAACGATTTCGCTAACGATTTGTTGGTTGATACGGAGGTTTTTCTCAATCAATTGAAGACGAGTTTCACCTGGTTTTTGTGGTAAACCTGCTGTAAGAACAACAAGATCTGCATCGTGTGCATCAGAATATTCAGCTGAGTAGATTTTTTTAGGTGAAGTGAATGCAAGAGCGTGGCTCAAATCTTCTGCATCACCTTGTGTGCGGTCTTTGTTGATATCAACGATACCTAATTCTTGACCAATTCCTTGGTTGACAAGTGCATAAGCGTATGCAGAACCTACGGCACCATCACCGACAAGGATAACTTTTTTATGTTGTTTAGTTGCAGTCATGTTCTAAACATCTCCTTAGTTTTATTTGGGGACATACGTCCCAACCATTTATCATTCTAGCACTTTTTAAGGGGTTTGTCACTTGTGAAAGGCACTTTGAAAATGTTTACATTATAGCGTCTCGACAAGAAAATTTCTTCACAATATGTTATAATATAGTAGATACTTTCTAAGAAAAGAGACAGATTTAATGCATGATAAAAATTTAGTAGATGTAAATCTGACCAGTGAAATGAAGACCAGTTTCATTGACTATGCAATGAGCGTTATCGTAGCTCGGGCTCTTCCTGATGTACGAGATGGTCTAAAACCCGTTCATCGTCGCATTTTGTATGGAATGAATGAATTGGGCATTACACCAGATAAGCCGCATAAAAAATCAGCCCGTATCACAGGGGATGTTATGGGTAAATACCACCCACATGGTGACAGTGCGATTTATGAGGCAATGGTGCGGATGGCGCAATGGTGGAGCTACCGTTACATGTTAGTAGATGGTCATGGAAACTTTGGTTCGATGGATGGAGACGGAGCAGCCGCACAGCGGTATACCGAGGCACGCATGACCAAAATTGCCCTCGAAATGCTACGCGATATCAATAAGAATACCGTTAACTTTGCTGACAACTACGATGCTAGTGAGCGTGAACCAGAGGTATTACCAGCTCGTTTCCCAAATCTCCTCGTCAATGGTACGACAGGGATTGCCGTTGGGATGGCGACTAATATCCCGCCCCACAATCTAGGTGAAACGATTGAAGCGGTGAACTTGATTATTGACAATCCAGAGGCGACGACTCGGGATATCATGGAAGTCTTGCCTGGTCCTGACTTTCCAACAGGCGCCCTTGTCATGGGAAAATCAGGTATTCACCGTGCCTATGAGACAGGAAAAGGCTCTATTGTTCTTCGTTCCAGGACAGAAATCGAAGAGTATGGCAATGGACGTGAACGCATCGTTGTAACAGAATTTCCTTACATGGTTAATAAGACCAAGGTTCATGAGCATATTGTTCGCTTGGTGCAGGAAAAGCGCATTGACGGGATTACCGCAGTTCGTGATGAATCCAACCGTGAAGGTGTCCGCTTTGTCATTGAGGTTCGACGTGATGCGTCAGCTAATGTCATTTTGAACAACCTTTTTAAGCTGACCCAACTGCAAACCAACTTTAGCTTTAATATGCTAGCCATTCAAAATGGTGTGCCAAAGATTCTCTCAGTTCGTCAAATTTTAGATGCTTATGTAGAGCACCAAAAAGAAGTGGTAACTCGCCGTACACAATTTGACAAGGAAAAAGCAGAAGCTCGCGCTCACATTTTAGAAGGGTTACTGATTGCACTTGACCATATTGATGAGGTCATCAAGGTCATCAGAAATAGTGAGACCGATGCGATTGCGCAGGCTGAGTTGATGACTCGCTTTGAACTATCAGAACGCCAAAGCCAAGCCATTCTTGATATGCGCCTTCGTCGTTTAACAGGTTTGGAACGCGACAAGATTCAGTCAGAATACGATGAATTGGTTGCCTTGATTGCAGACTTGGCAGATATTTTGGCAAAGCCAGAACGTGTCGTACAGATTATCAAGGACGAATTAGAAGAAATCAAACGTAAATACGCGGATCTTCGCCGAACAGAGCTAATGGTCGGAGAAGTGTTATCTCTAGAAGATGAGGACTTGATTGAAGAAGCAGATGTCTTAATTACTCTCTCAAATCAAGGCTACATCAAACGCCTTGCACAGGATGAATTCCATGCGCAAAAACGTGGAGGTCGTGGTGTTCAGGGAACAGGTGTCAAAGACGACGACTTCGTCCGTGAATTGGTTTCAACTAGCACCCATGATAGGCTCTTATTCTTTACCAACAAAGGGCGTGTTTACCGTCTGAAAGGGTACGAAATCCCTGAATATGGCCGCACCGCCAAAGGGCTTCCAGTTGTCAATCTCTTGAAATTGGAGGAAAATGAGTTGATTCAGACTATAATCAATGTGACCAAGGAGCAAGAAGAAGGCCACTATCTCTTCTTTACCACCCGTCAAGGGATTGTCAAAAGGACCAGCGTTGCTGAATTTGGCAATATCCGTCAGAATGGATTGAAAGCTCTCAATCTGAGAGATGATGATGAATTGATTAACGTTTTCTTGACAGATGGCCAAACAGATGTTATCATGGGGTCTAAATTCGGCTATGCCGTTCGTTTCACAGAGACAGATGTCCGCAATATGAGTCGTATCGCGACGGGTGTGCGGGGAATGAAACTCCGTGAAGGAGATTGCCTAGTCGGAGCAGCGGTCATTTCAGACGAACAAGAAGTTCTTGTGTTGACGGAAAATGGTTTCGGAAAACGCACGCCTGCGATAGAATATCCAACTAAAGGTCGTGGTGGTAAAGGAATTAAGACTGTTAAAGTCGCTGAGAAGAATGGTTACCTAGCAGGATTGACAACCATTTCAGGTGATGAAGATATCATGGTAATTACCGATACGGGTGTCATCATTCGGACAAGTGTCGCTAATATCTCCCAAACTGGTCGTGCGACCATGGGAGTTAAGGTCATGCGTCTAGATGAAGAAGCAAGTATCGTCACCTTTGCCTTGGTAGACGCTGCAGATTCTAAAGATTCAGAGGAAGAATAGATGGCAAAACGAAGCAAAGAAAGTAGAAAAAACGGAAAGCGTGTCAGTAAGCTTAAGTCTTCGCTTGGACGAACAATCTTAACAGTTGCTTTGTTGTTTATTGCATTCTTATTGATTTTTAACACCTCTATTCGCAACATGGTCATTGCCTGGAATAGCAATCGCTATCAGGTGAGCCAATTTACAGAGGAAGACTTATTAAAAAATAAGAATGCTAAATCAACATTTGATTTTGAACAAGTAAATTCTATTTCGACTGAGGCCGTCCTAAAGGCACAGTGGGAAGCTCAAGAACTTCCTGTCATTGGTGGAATTGCTATTCCTGATTTGAATGTCAATTTACCAATTTTTAAAGGTGTGTCTAATGTTTCGCTCATGTATGGCGCAGGAACGATGAAGGAAACGCAAGAAATGGGGCAGGGCAACTATGCTCTTGCCAGCCATCATATTTTGGGAATTGTTGGCGCCAGTGAAGCTCTCTTTGCACCGCTCGAAAAAGCCAAAGAAGGGATGAAGATTTACTTAACCGATAAGCAGAACGTGTACACCTACGTTGTGACAGAGGTGAAGACTGTCTCTCCAGAGAGTATTGAGATAATCAATGATACTGAGGGACAAACTGAAATTACGCTCGTGACATGTGCGGATATGGATGCGACCATGCGAACAATCGTCAAAGGAAAACTGGAAACAAGTATTCCATATAAGAAAGTTTCCAAAGATATTCTGAAGCATTTTGAAAAGAAATACAACCAAGTTCAACTATAGGAGGCTGAGCCAAAATGGCTCAACCTCTTTTTTTATTTCTAAATGATTATGCGGAAATAATGGATGATACTCTACAAAAATCAAAATCTGACTACCTTCCACAGTCCACTGGACTAATGCCAGCGGAGGATTATTGCATAATCTTTATTTCCAACCTTCAACAGTCCACTGGACTAATGTCAGCGGAGGATTATTGCATAATCTTTATTTCCAACCTTCAACAGTCCACTGGACTAATGTCAGCGGAAGATTATTGCATAATCTTTATTTTCAACCTTCAACAGTCCACTGGACTAATGTCAGCGGAGGATTATTGCATAATCTTTATTTCCAACCTTCAACAGTCCACTGGACTGTTGAAGCAAGGTGAGTTAGCGACGTTAGACTTTGATTTTTGACGAGTATGAATTATTTTTTTGCGAATAAATAGATAAGGAGGAATGGAACAGATGTATAAGATTGCATTTAAAGAGGAACGTTTATTGCCACGGGAAAGGTTATTAGAAGTAGGAGCTGAGCGACTCAGCAACCAAGAACTGCTCGCGATTTTTATTCGTACAGGTACAAAAAAACAACCTGTTTCTGCTGTCTCACATAATCTATTAGCAAAGATTGACAACCTTGCTATGCTAAAGGATTTATCCATTGCAGAATTACAGGAGTTAACAGGAATTGGTCAGGTTAAGGCGATTGAAATAAAAGCGATGATTGAGCTCGGCAGAAGAATCAATCAGTCTGAGTTGCTTATCGAGGAACAAATTGTTGGTAGCGAGTTACTTGCAAGAAAAATGATTCAAGAATTTGGTTCTAAAAAACAGGAGCATTTAGTCGCAATTTATCTAGATACCCAGAATAAAATTATCAGTCAACGCACCATTTTTATTGGCAGTGTCAATCGTAGTATCGCAGAGCCACGCGAAATTTTACACTACGCTGTTAAATGTATGGCAACCTCCATCATTATTGTTCATAATCATCCGTCAGGTTTTGTTCAACCGAGTCGCAATGATATCGCATTTACAGAGGCACTAAAAAAGTCCTGCGATATGCTAGGACTCATATTGTTAGATCATTTAATTGTCGGAAAGTCAAGCTACTATAGCTTACGCGAGGAAAATCAGCTTGACTAATATTCTTGTACGAAGTATCTGAACAATTTTTGCGATTTTGGGCAAGTTTGGTAGAGCATTTCAGGATGCCATTGAACACCGAGAAAAGAGACGTTTTCCGTCATGAGAACAGCCTCTATGATTCCATCAGCCGCCTGACCGATGACTTGTAAACTAGGTGCGACTTGATCCAAGGCTTGTCTGTGGAAGGAATTGACTTGCGCTTGCTCTCCATAAATCCTAGCCAGTGCTGTCTCAGCTACTAGTTGGATGGTCTGAGAAGGAGTATTAGCAGCAATCGTCTGCCAATGATTGGGAATGGCTTGGTGCAAGGTTCCCCCCATAGCAACATTGAAGAGCTGCATTCCACGACAGATGCCTAAAATCGGTTTTTGCTGCGCTATCGCTTCTCGAATAAGAGCAAGATCAAAGGCGTCGCGTTTGGCGTGGTAATTATCACTATCAATCGTCTTTTCTTGTCCATAATAGTAGGGTAGGACATTCTGCCCACCAGTCAAGATGAGCTTATCAATCATGCTGATGTATATTTTTGCAGTATCAGGAGATACGATAGGTAGGATTAGCGGAACGCCACCAGCATCTTCAACGGCCTGTACAAAACTAGTAGCAGCATATGCTAAAAGTGGCTCTGTATCATCGCTAGCATTGTTAAACTCATTGCCCGAAATGCCGATAATGGGTTTCATAGGTTAACCCTTTCTCATGAAGTAAAGGAGGGTCTGTAATTCGCTTGTCAAATCTACATATTGAACGACAACATCTTTAGGAACAGACAGATTGACAGGAGAGAAGCTCAAAATTCCTTTGACACCCGCTTTTACAAGAACGTTGGCAACTTCCTGCGCCTTGCTACTTGGCACTGTCAAAATAGCAGTTTGAGCATTGGCTTCTTTGATTTTTTCTTCAATTTCAGAGATAGCGTAAATGGGTACATTTTCATCAATTGTACCGACTGCTGGATGCCCATCTGCTTCAAAAGCCATGACGATTTTCATTTTATTGCGTTCATGGAAACGGTAATGAAGGAGAGCACGTCCCATATTTCCGACCCCGATTAGCATGACGTTTGTAATCGAATTGTCGTTTAGGATATCTGCAAAGAAATCCATTAATTTTTTGACATCATAACCAAATCCACGCCGACCGAGTTCACCAAAGTAGGAGAAGTCACGGCGAACAGTAGCAGAATCAATACCGATAGCTTCAGCAATTTCTTTTGAACTAGCCTTTTCAATATTTCCAGCATGGAATCGTTTGAAGATGCGATAGTAGATTGATAAACGTTTGGCAGTAGCACGAGGGATAGCAGATTTTTTTTCGTTCTTCACAATCTTTTACTCCTTTAGGTTATTTATTCTATTTTAGTAAAAGTTTGTGAAAAAAGCAACAGATTACCCCTGGAAATAAAAGAAAAAAACAAGAAAATTTCTTGTTTTTCTACTCGTTTACAGAATTGATGGCTTGTAAATACCGATACAAGTCGCCGATTAATCCTTGATAGCCTAAGTCTTTACCATCTTGAGTTAAGGAGAGTACCTTGAGGTGATCCGGAATGGTCACGCAACCCGAGAAGGCAAGCAGTAGAGCATCAAAATTCTCAAAAGTTTGTGAGCGAATTTGTTGGTAAGAATCTTGATAACGTAATTCAATCATGATTTTTGGCTTTCTTTTGTGAAAATATCGCGGTCAACTAAACTATCCATGAGGAAATAAAATTTCTCTTGAATAACCGCATTTCCGCCGGCCTTAAAAATATCTACCAAGTGTAAACCTGACTTATCTGTTATGTTGATTTTAAAACCAGTCAAGTCTTTATTGATAATAATTTTGAGGAGGAATCCTTGGTTGGAATTTGGAATTTCTTCCAACATGCGGGTCAATTGATAGTTACCGACATGAGTTTGTTCAAACGTGTTGTCGCGCAAAGTGTATTTTTTAATTGCTGGACTGATAGAGTAGGTATAGTCACAATTTTTTAGCGTTACAGATGTTGCAAAAGCCATTAGTGAGTGCCTCCGATGATTTGATGTAATTGTTGTACGAGGAAGTCAAGTTCCTCCTTGGTATTTTCAGGTGAAAAGCTAATCCGAATGGATTCTTTTAGTCGATGCGAATCTTGACCATATAGGGCTTCAAGGACATGACTATTTTGAATGACACCTGCTGTACAAGCAGAACCGCTTGAAACAGCAATTCCTGCGAGGTCTAGTCGCATGAGAAGCTGTTCGTTGAGCTGATTAGGAAAGCCAATATTAACCACATAAGGCAAACTAGGATCTGTTTCATTGAGATAGTGGTCAATGGGTTTCAAGTTCTCTAATAAATAGTTCTTTAAATCAGTCACGGTCTGGAAATGCTGATCTAGTTGTGTAGTCTGTTCTTTTAAAGCGCTTGCCATAGCAGCAATTCCTGCAAGATTTTCTGTCCCTGCTCGGTGTTGGTCTTCTTGCCGTCCTCCGTGGATGAGTGAATCAAAGTTGGGAATCCGGCTGTAGAGGAAACCGACACCTTTTGGACCATGAAACTTGTGAGCAGCAGCAGAGAGGAAATCAATGTGTAGTTCTTCAGGTGAGATAGGTACTTTTCCAATCGCTTGGACAGCATCCACATGAAAAACAGCCTGGTGATTTGTGATAATTTCTCCAATTTCTCGAATAGGAAGTAGCAGTCCAGTTTCATTATTAGCATACATGACACTGACCAAAATGGTGTCTGGACGCAAGGCTTCCTTAATCTGCTGAGCAGAAATCACTTGATTGACAGGCTCAATATAAGTCACTTCAAACCCGAATCGTTCTGTTAAATACTCCATTGTATGGAGAACAGCGTGATGTTCAATAGCAGTTGTTATCAAGTGTTTGCCCTTATGTTGATGAGCAAGAGCATAGCCCTGAATGGCTAGGGTATCTGCCTCTGATCCGCCTGAAGTAAAGATAATCGATTCTGGCCTAGTTGCAAGAATCTGAGCAATGTCTGTCCTAGCTTGGCGTAAAATAGCATTTGCCTTTCTGCCTGCCCAGTGAATACTAGAGGGATTGCCATAGTATTCTTTTGAAATATCCATAAAGGTTTGAAGGGCAGCATCAGACAGTGATGTGGTTGCTGCATGGTCTAAATAAATCAAAGAAAACTCCTAGTTATCTTTATTGGGATTGGTAAAGTTAAAGAGTGGGCTGACTGGGCGACGTTCGTGAATACGGATGATTGCGTCAGCAATCAAGCCACTAGCGGTGATAAAAGCAATATTTTTTGGTAATTGTTCTTTGCTGGCTACGGAGTCTGTCACAAGAACTTCCTTAATCGGTGCCTGATCTAAGAGTTCAGCGGCCGTTCCTGCAAAGAGTCCATGACTTGCAACCGCATAAATTTCGGTTGCCCCACCTTCTTGGACGATACGAGCTGCTTCTGAGAATGTACGACCAGTATTTAAAATATCATCAATTAAAATAGCAGTTTTGCCAGCGACATCCCCGATAATATAGCCTTCTGAACGATCCGCATCATCTTGAGCGTAATCGATAATAGCAATCGGAGAATTGAGATATTCTGCTAGACTACGCGCACGTTTGATACCAGAATTTTTAGGGCTGACGATGACGACATCTTCACCGCACAAGCCTTTTTCCATATAATGCTCAGCAAACAATGGCACCGTAAAGAGGTTATCAACTGGAATGTCAAAGAAACCTTGTACCTGAACAGCATGCAAATCAAGTGAAAGTACACGATCAACACCTGCTTTGACGAGCATATTGGCAACGAGTTTTGCAGTAATTGGTTCGCGAGGAGCAGCTGTACGGTCCTGACGAGCATAGCCAAAATAAGGCATCACAACTGTGACAGAATGTGCACTGGCACGTTTACATGCGTCCACCATAATCAACAACTCCCAAAGGTGATTGTTGACAGGATAGCTAGTTGATTGGATGATGTAGACATCAACTCCACGTACACTTTCTTCAATGTTGACTTGGATTTCTCCGTCGGAGAATTGGCGAGTTGTCATTTTCCCAAGTGGAATTCCGGAGGCTTCGGCAATTTTTTCAGCAATTGCACGGTTGGAATTCAAAGAAAACAGTTTAATTTGTTTATCACCATAAGGTTGAACCATGATCAGAAATACTCCTTTTATTCGATAGTTCTATTTTATCAGAAAATCTAAAAATTTTCAGTAATGAAATGGATTTCTTGAATTTTATAAGGTTAGGATGTTCTGTTTATAGTAGCAGCGGTTCGGGCAACCTTGCTGCTGGCATATTTAAAGGAAATGTGGTGCTGTTTCAGATAGTCTTCAAAGTCTCGTTTCCCTTGTTCGGCATCTTGGACCTCGACTTCTAGCTCATAGTCTTTCTGGTCTTGATAGCTGTTTTCATCGAGAGCCATCAGACCGACTGTTGTCTCTTTTTCATAGCGTTTTGTGGTCAACTGTCCCCAAACAGTCAAGGCTTCAAGGGCTGTTTTGGTCTGTCGAATCAGTCTTAAAATATCGCCCTCTGGCAGCTCTACCTTTTGGAGAATGATTTGTGCTTGCTCCAACGTCAAGTCTTGATTGTATTCTTGATTGCCGATGTCCTGTGGGATTTTTAAGGTCAACTCCGCTCGGTCTTCTAAGGTGCGGATACGTAAGGAGTGACGGTGTTTTCTTAGGCTAAAATCTGGCGTATCAATGTAATAATTGGTCTGGATAACTGGCGTTACATCGGAAAAATCTGCTAACAGACGTTCAAATTCTGTCTTAGTCAGCAAAGTCTTGTATTCAATTTCTAAATGATTTTTTTTCATAGGATAAAACCTTTTCGTATGGTATAATAGTTCTTGTGTTATTCTATTACAAAAACAAGTATTTGACAAGAAAGGAGCAACCATGGAAATGAATTGGGAAGAGTTCCTAGACCCCTATATTCAAGCGGTTGGGGAATTAAAAATCAAACTGCGTGGCGTCCGTAAACAATATCGAAAAGCAAATAGGCATTCGCCGATTGAGTTTGTGACAGGCCGTGTTAAACCGATTGAATCGATTAAGGAAAAAATGGCGCTGCGGCATATTCAACTAGAAAATCTAGCTCAGGATATGCAGGATATAGCAGGAGTTCGGGTCATGGTGCAATTTGTCGATGACGTGGAAGAAGTACTTGAAATCCTTAGAAAACGAAAAGATATGCAGATTGTTCATGAACGGGATTATATCAATAATATGAAATCGTCAGGCTATCGTTCCTACCACGTGGTGATTGAGTATCCAGTTGATACGATAAATGGAAATGAAACGGTACTGGCTGAGATTCAAATTCGCACCTTGTCCATGAATTTTTGGGCAACGATTGAACATTCCTTAAATTACAAATATAAGGGGAATTTTCCAGAAGAAATTAGGCAACGCTTGGAAATTACAGCCAAGATTGCTTATCAATTAGATGAGGAGATGCGCAAAATCCGAGACGATATTCAAGAAGCTCAGGCTTTGTTTGACCCAGCTCACCGCAAGTTGAATGACGGAGTAGGAAATAGCGACGATACAGATGAAGAATACAGATAGAAAAAGAATCGCTCTGCTCAGCAGTAAAAATCCCAAAAGTCAAGCTGTTATGAATGAACTTTGGACCAAATTGAGAGATGCCCAGTTTATTTTGACACCGAAAAATCCAGATATTGTGATTTCAATCGGCGGTGACGGTATGCTCTTATCCGCCTTCCATAAGTATGAAGCCATTATGGATCGGGTGCGATTTGTCGGCATCCACACGGGGCATCTTGGTTTTTATACGGATTACCGTGACTTTGAAGTGGATAAATTGATTGAGAATTTAAAATTAGACTCAGGGGCGCGAGTGTCCTATCCGATTTTACATGTCAGAGTCAAGCTGATGAACGGACGTGAGATTGTTATGCGAGCCTTGAACGAAGCTACAATCAAACGCTTATCAAAAACAATGGTGGCAGATATCTTTATCAACGATGTGCCTTTTGAGCGCTTCCGCGGTGATGGTATTTCAGTATCCACTCCGACAGGCTCAACAGCCTATAATAAATCTCTAGGGGGGGCTGTTTTGCATCCGACTATTGAAGCCTTGCAGATTGCAGAAGTGGCTAGCTTGAACAACCGGGTCTATCGTACATTGGGATCTTCGATTGTAGTTCCTAAAAAGGACAAAATCGTCATTGAACCAAAACACGATGACAGGTACTCTATTTCGATCGATAATCGGACTTTTGTTTATGATAATATTGAGCAGATTGAGTATCAGATTGACAATAGCAAGATTCATTTTCTAGCGACACCTAGTCATACCAGTTTCTGGAATCGAGTTAAGGATGCCTTCATCGGTGAGGTGGAGTAATGCGCTTTGAGTTTATTGTGGATCAGCATGTTAAAATCAAGACCTTTTTAAAAAAACATGATATTTCTAAGGGCTTACTGGCAAAGATTAAGTATGAAGGTGGTGCCATTATTGTCAACGGACAGCCGCAGAATGCGACTTACCTACTGAATATTGGTGATCATCTGAGAATTGATATTCCAAGTGAGGAAGATTTGACAGGAAGATTAGAGCCGATTTCTCATCCCTTGGATATTGTCTATGAAGATGACCATTTCATGCTTATCAATAAGCCTGCAGGTTTTGCCTCGATTCCTAGCGTCCTGCATTCGTCAACGATTGCAAATTTTGTCAAAGGGTATTACATAGAGCAGGGCTATGAAAATAAGCAAGTTCACATTGTAACCCGTCTCGATCGTGATACGTCTGGTCTCATGCTCTTTGCTAAACACGGATATGCCCATGCAAGACTAGATAAGCAGTTGCAGCAAAAGCTGATTCACAAACGCTATTTTGCTCTCGTATATGGTACAGGTAAGTTAGAGAAAAGCGGCGATATTATCGCCCCGATTGGGCGACCAGAAGATAGTATTATCACGCGTTGTGTGACTTCGACAGGAAAATATGCCCACACTTCTTATGAAATTGTCCAGTCTTGGGGCAATGTCCATCTGGTAGATATTCGTCTTCATACGGGCAGAACGCATCAAATTCGGGTGCATTTTTCTCATATCGGTTTTCCCTTATTGGGAGACGATATGTATGGTGGCAGTATGGAGCATGGGATTGAAAGACAAGCTCTGCATTGTCATCGGATTGGATTTTTTAATCCATTTACAGAGAAAGAGTTAATTTGTGAAAGCGATTTGACAAATGACTTTAAAAGCGTTATCATGAATTTGCAAAATAAATTTTAGAAAGATGCATAGCCTTTCTGTTGAATTTATTACTAGGTAACGAGGCGCAGCCATAACTGGAGTTAGGCAAGACGCGTTAACGACGTAATAAAGAAAAGGGAAATGGCTATAAAGGTTAGAAAAATGGGAATTCGTTCACTATTTGGTGGTTTGCGTGAAAAAATTGTAGGACAACACGTTAAAATTGTCTTTCCAGAAGGAAACGATGAGCGCGTAGTTCGTGCTGCGGCACGTTTGAAATTTGAGGGCTTGGTAGAGCCAATTATCCTCGGTGATCCTGATGATGTGCGCGGTCTCTTGTCAGAATTCGGATTTGCAGATCCAAATTGTACTATTATCAATCCGAGTGATTATGCGGAATTTGAGGCGATGAAGGAAGCCTTTGTAGAAGTTCGCAAAGGAAAAGCTACCATGGAAGATGCTGATCGTTTGCTTCGCGATGTAAACTATTTCGGTGTTATGTTGGTGAAAATGGGCTTGGCTGACGGAATGGTCTCTGGTGCGATTCATTCAACTGCTGACACAGTTCGTCCAGCGCTTCAGATTATTAAAACAAAACCAGGTATTTCTCGTACATCAGGTGTCTTCTTGATGAACCGTGAAAATACGAATGAACGCTATGTTTTTGCAGATTGTGCTATTAACATTGACCCAGCTGCTCAAGAGTTGGCTGAAATTGCGGTGAATACAGCAGAAACAGCTCGTATCTTTGATATTGATCCAAAAGTTGCCATGTTGAGCTTCTCAACCAAAGGTAGTGGTAAAGCTCCACAAGTTGATAAGGTAGCAGAAGCAACACGCATTGCAAAAGAATTGGCTCCAGATTTGGCCCTTGATGGAGAATTGCAATTTGATGCAGCTTTCGTACCAGAAACAGCAGCTATCAAAGCACCAGACAGTGATGTAGCTGGTCAAGCAAATGTTTTTGTCTTCCCAGACCTACAAGCAGGGAACATCGGATATAAAATTGCCCAACGTTTGGGAATGTTTGATGCCATTGGACCTATTTTACAAGGCTTGAACATGCCCGTTAACGACCTTTCTCGTGGATCAAGCGCAGATGATATCTATAAGCTTGCTATTATTACTGCTGCACAAGCTCTAGAAAATGAAAAATAGCATAAAACGATTTAGGAAGTATGGGAAGGGCTACATCAAAGAAGCGATTCTTGCTCCCTTGTTCAAACTTATGGAAGCCTGTTTTGAACTCGCTGTCCCTCTCATCATTGCCTTTATTATTGATAACATTATTCCTCATAGCAATCACGGTCAGTTGATTGCTATGATTTTGTTATTAGTCCTTTTTGCAGTAATTGGTGTCATTGTGGCGCTCACAGCCCAATATTATTCAGCCAAGGCAGCAGTAGGCTACACCAAGGAACTGACTCAGGATCTTTATCAAAAAGTCTTGTCCCTCCCTAAGTCTAGTCGCGATAGCTTATCAAGTGATAGTTTATTGACGCGCTTGTCAAGTGACACTTTGCAGATTCAGTCGGGAATTAATATCTTCTTACGTCTCTTTTTGCGGGCTCCGATTGTTGTATTTGGCTCTTTGATAATGGCCTTCTACATCAGTCCTCGCTTGTCTCTCAATTTTTTAGGCATGATTACTCTCTTGTTCGTGATTGTTTCCATTGTTTCTATCATGGCAAGTAAGGTCTACCTGCTTATGCGCCAAAGTTTAGATAGTTTGGTCGGTCAGGTCCGTGAAAGTATTGCGGGGATGCGAGTCATTCGTGCTTTTGGGCAAAGCATGCGGGAAATAAATACTTTTCAACAGCTAAACCAGACCTATACCCGCCAGCAATTGACAGCGGGTTTCTGGGCTTCTTTACTGACACCTGCGACATTTTTAGTGGTAAATGGTACCTTACTTGTCATGATTTACCAAGGGAAGCTAGCAATCAATCAGGGATTTTTAAATCAGGGAATGTTGGTTGCCCTGCTCAATTATTTATCGCAAATTCTGGTTGAATTAGTGAAAATGGTCATGGTCATCTCTACTTTAAACCAAAGTTTTATCAGCCTTGGTCGATTGAATGAGATTTTTGAGCAAGATTCAGAAGATGTTGAACGGCCCTTTGAGTATTCGAGTGTGTCAGAGGGTTGGACGGTGATGGTTGACAATCTGTCCTTTGTCTATCCGAAAGCGGCTGAACATGCCTTAACAGGCTTGTCGTTTCGGATAAAAAAAGGAGAATTTTTTGGTATCATCGGAGGAACAGGTGCAGGAAAATCCACCTTGGTCGATTTGTTGTTGCGACTTTACCCAGTAGAGCCCCAACATCTCTCTATATTTAAATGGAATAATAACTCGCCAGTCAACTTGAAAGAATGGCGGGAGCAGTTTGCCTTAGTTGGACAACAGGCCCAGCTTTTTAGTGGGACAGTGCGTTCTAATCTTTTACTTGGCAGGCGGTCGGCTTCAGATGTTGAGTTGTGGTGGGCATTGGACATGGCGCAGGCCAAGGATTTTATCAGTGAAAAAGGTGGTTTGGAAGCAAGTGTCGAGGCTTTCGGGCGCAACTTTTCAGGAGGTCAGCGTCAGCGCTTGACCATTGCACGCGCCCTCTTGCAGGATGCACCAATTCTGATTTTAGATGATGCGACTTCAGCCCTTGATTATCTGACGGAAAGAAACTTATTAACAGCTATTCAGAGAGAACTGCCTGATAAATTGCTCATCATGATTTCTCAGCGGACCAACAGCCTCTCGCAAGCAGATCAGATTCTGGTATTAGATAAAGGACACCAGGTTGGCCTGGGGCGTCACAAGGAATTACTTCAGACTTGTGCGATTTATCAGGAAATCAATCAGTCTCAACATGGTCAGGAGGTAGCTCATGAAAACTAAGACAAGTTTCAATCAACTCTTGACTCGGATATTCCGACACCCTATTCGTATTGTGGCTATTTTACTGGGAAGTCTGGGGCAAGTTCTATTATCCGTTTATCTACCGGTCCTGATTGGTCAGACAGTAGATGCAGTGCTGTTTGAGGGAAGTTCAACTCTTTTTATCCAGTTATTGTTGAATATGGCTTTGGTAATTCTCATCAATACGGTGATTCAATTCTTCTTACCGCTTTTAGTCAATCAATTGATTTCCCGTATGATGAATGAATTACGCGAGGAGGTATATGAGAAACTTCATGCTCTGCCCTTATCTTATCTGGATCGCCAGAATATCGGAGATATTGTCGCTCGTATTGCTAGTGACAGTGAGCAACTAACCAATGGGTTGAACATGATTTTCAGTCAATTTTTGATTGGAATCTTGACGATTTTCCTGACTATTTTTAGTATGGCAAGGTTAGATATGACTATGATGATTTTGGTGGTCGTATTAACCCCCATTTCGCTCTTTGTTGCTCGTTTTATTGCCCAAAAAAGCTACGGTTATTATCAAAAGCAGACCAAATCACGAGGACAGCAGACCAAATTATTGGAAGAAAGTATCCGTCAGTTGCCACTGATTCAGTCCTTTAATGCCCAAGAGCAGTTTATCAGTCAGTTTGAAGAGTCCAATCAAGCCTATGCGGGCTATTCGCAGTCAGCGATTTTTGCGTCTTCTACTAGCAACCCCACGACACGCTTTATCAATGCGCTGATTTATGCCTTACTAGCTGGACTTGGTGCTATGCGGATTATGGCAGGGAATTTTACGGTAGGAGAGCTAACAACCTTTTTGAGTTATGCCAGCCAGTATACGAAGCCTTTTAATGATATCTCTTCTGTCCTGTCGGAATTGCAGAGCGCCCTTGTCTGTGCAGAGCGCCTTTTTGAAATAGTAGGACAGAAGTCTGTTGAGGATGGTGATGTGATACCGCTAATAGAAGAAGAGGTAGGCGGTCATATTCGCTTTGAAGAGGTTGATTTTTCCTACAATCCTCCCCAACCCTTGATTGAACAGTTGACGGTCAGTGTTCCAGCAGGTGCAAGAGTGGCTATTGTGGGACCAACCGGTGCTGGGAAATCGACGGTTATCAATCTCTTGATGCGTTTTTACGAGGTCAACAAGGGACAGATTTTACTGGATGAAGTTCCCATTTCACACTACAGCAGGGCGGATTTTAGACGTCAAATCGGTATGGTATTGCAGGAAACATGGATAAAAACAGGAACCATTCATGATAATATCGCCTATGGTTACCCTGAAGCGACACGAGAAATGGTAATCGCAGCAGCTAAGGCAGCCAATGCAGATTTTTTCATTCGTCAGCTGCCACAAGGCTACGATACAGAATTAACCGACGAAGGTGCCTCCTTGTCTCAAGGACAAAGGCAGTTGCTGTCAATTGCGCGTGTTTTTGTACATCTGCCAAAAATTCTGATTTTGGATGAGGCTACTTCATCCATTGATACACGGACAGAAATTCTTGTCCAGCAGGCTTTTGAACGTCTAATGCAAGGTCGGACCAGCTTTATCATTGCCCACCGCCTATCTACGATTCAATCTGCGGATATGATTTTGGTAATGGTAGCAGGGCAAATCGTCGAGCAGGGCAATCACGAGCAACTGATGAAAGCAAAAAGTGTCTATTACCAAATGCAAACAAGCCAAACAGTAGAAGAGTTAGACTGAATGTTCTATTCGGTCTTTTCTTTTTTCAACATCCAGACTTTAAAATCTGTATTCACAGCTCAGCAACACTATTCAGGGCTTAATTTTCGCTACTCATCGTTGCTTTTTTTCGAAATACAGGCAGTATTCCTTCAAAAAAGCGCCTAGATTATCGTAAAATAAGCTCCCGATTGCTTATGAATACAGGTTCCTAAAATTGACTGAAGATATCAGATTAGGAGCTAGAAGGATAGGACGTATTTGTGGTATACTGGTTATATGTTTGATTTTGAGAAATACGGCATTGAAATGTGGCCACAAGATAAGATAGTAGCCTTTAGAAAGGCTCTGCTGGACTGGTACGATGCTCATAAGCGTGATTTACCTTGGCGGCGTACTAAAGACCCGTATGCCATTTGGGTCTCTGAAATTATGCTCCAGCAGACGCGGGTCGATACGGTAAAACCTTATTATGAGCGCTTTTTGTATCATTTGCCGACCATTCGCGACTTAGCAGAAGCAAAAGAAGAAGTAATCTTAAAACTTTGGGAGGGGCTAGGCTATTACTCACGGGTGCGCAATATGCAGCAAGCTGCCCAACAAATGGTAGCGGATTTTGACGGAGCTTTCCCAAAAACTTATGCAGAAATTGCCAGTCTTAAAGGTATTGGTCCTTATACTGCAGGTGCGATTGCCAGCATCGCCTTTGATTTACCAGAGCCAGCTGTTGACGGAAACGTCATGCGGGTGATGAGCCGTTTGTTCGAGGTAGATTATGACATTGGTGTACCAGGCAACCGCAAAATTTTTCAGGCTATCATGGAAGAATTGATTGACCTAGACCGACCTGGAGATTTTAACCAAGCTCTTATGGATTTAGGATCAGATATCGAATCACCTGTCAATCCACACCCAGAAGACAGTCCTGTCAAGGAGTTCAGCGCAGCGTATCTTAATGGTACAATGGACAAATATCCAATAAAGGCACCCAAGAAAAAGCCTCGACCAGTTGCTTATCAAGCCTTTATTATCCGCAATGAAAAAAATGAGTTTCTGCTAGAAAAAAATCAGCAGTCCAATTTATTGGCAGGATTCTGGTCCTTTCCCTTATTAGAAAAAGGAGCTGTCGTGCCTCCGCAAGTGTCTTTGTTTGAGGTGGCAGAAGACGGTCCACAAATCGATGTTCGCAAGGAATTTTGTAAGCTTTATCCACTAGCAGTCGAATGGCAGGCAGATGAATTTTCGCCAGTTCAGCATATCTTTAGCCACCGTAAATGGCAGATCGAGCTTTTAGAAGGACGTACTTCAAGCGCAGAATTTCAAACAGACCGAGAAGTACAGTGGGTTGCAGTCGAAGATTTTCATCGCTACCCTTTTGCTAAACCACAACAAAAGATGTGGGATAGCTACTTGGCAGGAAAACAAGGTTTGAAATAAGCTACAAAAAAATCCTTCCTATCAGAGCATATAAATGCTTGAAAGCGTTTTACAAAAGTGATATGATAATGGTGAACGAAAATGAAATTGAATTCGGGCTAAAAGCTCGGAAAAAAGAGACGCAGATGTTCCAACTTTAGTTGGTTACAGCTGAGGCTCCCTTTAGGGATAAATCTCATTGGTTGCAAGCTAACCTGCTTCGATTTCCAGGAGTTGCTTAACGCTCTCGTATCTTGCGTAATTGAATTCGAGCTAAAAGCTCGGAAAATAGATAAACATTCCTAGAAGGTTTGCTTCTTCGTCATGTTTCCTAATTTTCATTCGCTTTTTTAACGCTCTCGTATCTTATGAAAGGAGCATTGATTCATTTGCTTACAAATTCTTCTCTAAGGAGAGGAAGTAAGAGGAAAAGTCTACCATGTTTTATTAATATCTAAATTGAGTTTCCTTCTCGAACTCAAATTGCACAAATCAAGCTGCCCTATATTGATTACAGTGTATGTATAAAAATGAAATTATTGAACGAACTGTAGAAATCGGTTTGTAATCTAAATAGATAAGTGTAGGTAAGTATGAACTTGTTAGGGTAGCTAACGAACACGTAACACAACACACTATCTTATTTTCCAAAATAATCACTTCCTTGCTGGTAGACTTTTCCTTATTTGATAGATAGAAAAAGAGGTGTATACGCCTTTTTTCTGTTGTGAAACGATAGCATTCTAAAAAAGCAATCCCTAAAAGGAATTGCTTTTTGCATTTATTATTCTTTCACGAATGCGTTGATTTCAGCCTCAATTGCAGCAATTTTGTTTTCTGCATCTTGCATGTCTGTGCCAACTGTCGCGATGTAGAACTTGATTTTTGGTTCTGTTCCAGACGGACGAACAGCAAACCAAGAATCGTCTGTCAAGGTATATTTCAAGACGTTGCTCGGTGGAGTGGTCAAACTTGCCACATTGCCGTCTTTGTCGGTTGCGGTTTGTTCTTGGAAATCTTCTAGCAAAGCAATGTCTGTTTGGTTGAATTGGGTTGGAGCATTGCCACGGAATTTATCCATGATTTTTTTGATTTCGGCTTTTCCGTCGACACCTGATAGGGTAACAGAAATGGTTTTCTCTGCGTAGTAGCCGTATTCTGCAAAAATTTGGTCGATACCGTCAGCCAAGGTCAAACCTTTAGAGCGGTAGTAGGCAGCGATTTCTGCAACAATCAGAACTGCCTGGATTGCGTCCTTGTCACGAACGAATGGCTTGATAAGGTAGCCAAAACTTTCTTCGAAACCAAACATGTAGGTGTGGTTATGTTTTTCTTCAAATTCTTGAATTTTCTCTGCGATGAATTTGAAACCAGTTAAGACGTTGAACATGGTAGCGCCGTAGCTTTCAGCAATCTTGGTTACAAGCTCAGTAGATACGATTGATTTCGCAAGGGCTGCATTAGCTGGTAACGTTCCTGCTTGTTTGTGGGCTTCCAAGATATATTTAGCGATGAGAGCTCCGATTTGGTTACCAGAAAGGTTACGGTAGCTGCCGTCTGCTTGACGGATTTCTACACCTAAGCGGTCAGCATCTGGGTCTGTTGCGACCAATACATCGGCGTCCACTTGACGGCCTAATTCTTCTGCAAGAGCAAAGGCAGATTGACTTTCTGGGTTTGGTGATTTGACGGTTGAGAAGTTTGGGTCTGGACTTGCTTGACTTTCTACGACTTGGACAGATTTAAATCCAGCTTGAGCCAAGGCACGACGAGCCAACATTTCACCAGTACCATGAAGCGGTGTAAAGACAATCTTCATATCGCGACCATATTCGTTGATGAGGTCTTGGTTGATATTCACATCCTTGATTTCTTTGAGGTATTCGCAATCAACTACTTCACCAATCACTTCGATAAGACCACTTTCTTTTGCTGCCTCTAAGTCAGCTACAGCAACGGCAAACGGGTCAGTGATTTCGCGGATGTAGTCTGTCAAAGCATCGGCATCTGCAGGAGGCATTTGACCACCATCTTCGCCATATACTTTATAACCGTTGTAAGGTGCAGGGTTGTGGCTAGCGGTAATCATGATTCCAGCAACTGTTTGGAGATGACGAACAGCAAAAGACAGCTCAGGTGTTGGGCGCAATTCTTCAAAAACATAGGCTTTAATACCGTGTTCAGCTAGTACGCGGGCCGAATCAAAGGCAAATTCTTGGGAGAAGTGGCGTGAATCGTAGGCAATGGCAACCCCTCTGGCTTTGGCTTCTTGACCTTTTGACTCGATGAGACGAGCCAAGCCCTCAGTAGCTTGACGAACTACGTAAATGTTGATGCGGTTAGTACCAGCACCAATCAATCCGCGCATACCAGCTGTTCCAAATTCAAGAGATGTATAAAAGGCATCTTCTTTAGTTTTCTCATCCATGCTACGCAAGTCTTCCTGTAGATAGTCAGGAAGCTCTGCATAGTTGAGCCATGCTTGATAGTGTTCTTGATATGTCATTGTAGTTCTCCTTTTTTAAATATTCTATTAACCGCTTTCATTATATCATTTTTGAAAAGAAAAAGCACGCTTTCACGTGATTTTCTGATTATTTTTTTGCTTTTTGCAGAGTGGGTACGATGGCTGCTGTTAGAAAGGCTGCAATGAGCATTTCAGCGATTGAATTTGTTCCGATAATCGTGGCTAACATCTTTTGAATATTTCCATTATAGACGGAAGAAAATAGGAAGAAGATACTTCCAAGAACAAAGACTGTATTGGTCATAGAACCAATTGCACCAGCGATTAATAGTCCTACCCGCTTTTGTGATAGGCAATAGATAAAGTATGGCGTTACCCCAATCAATATACGAGGAAGGATAGCAACAACCAAAGAATACCATTGTCCATTGGCAACAAAAGGAGAGAAAAGATAGCTGGTTGGTAAGAGCATAATTGTATTATGAACAACACTTAAAATGCCCATCATTCCTCCTAGTGTAGCCCCAATCTTTGGTCCGTAAAGGATAGAAGCCACGATAACAGGGATATGAACAATCGTTGGCTTGATTGGGACAGGAAAGAGGTTAAAGATGACAGAGCTAAGAATGTCAATGACAATCATCACCGCAAAAAAGATAGCCAAGGTTGCAACTTGGGTTGATTTAGTTTGTCTCATGAAGCGTCTCACTCACTTTCTCTAAAATAATATCAATATCTGCAAGGGCGCCAACTCCGACATCACCACAAGCCAGTAAGGATTCTCTCGGTGAAATTTCCTCAAAGCCATAACTCTGCAATCGTTTGAGGTTTTCCTGGGTAGCAGGATTGAGGTACATATTTGTATTCATGGCTGGCGCAATCAACTTGGGTGTAGTGCTAGGCAAGGCTAGGGCAACAGCAGTAACAATGTTGTCAGCAAAGCCATAAGAGAGTTTGGCAATCGTCTGGGCAGAAGCAGGCGCGACTAGAAACAAGTCGGTCTGCTTAGCAATGTCAATATGCTTAATCGAGCTAGGGTCTTCCTCAGTCATCACATCGGTATGCACCACATTTTTGGATAAAGCTTGTAAGGTCAGCGGGGTGATAAATTGGGTGGCAGCAGTAGTCATTAGGACCGTGACGGAGTGGCCGATTTTTCCTAGTTGGCTTGTTAAATCAGCGGCTTTATAAGCGGATATAGAGCCGGTAACGGCAAGGGTGATATGTGCCATACTATTTCTTTTTCTCCAATACTTTTTCGAGGATTAAATCTGCAATTTCATTTTTTGTCTGAGCGGGATAGACATGTTCTCTATCAACGAGATAGGCACCGTGTTTAGTCGGACTAATATCCGCTAAATCGTTGGCTAAGATGTAGTCTGCTTGATTTTTCACGAGACTAGCGCGTGCCACTTGAAAGAGTTCTTCCTTGGAAACATTGACTAAGAGTTTAAAGCCGATCAGCTGGATGTCTGGTTTCCATTGTTTGATAAAAGAAATCACCTTTGGGGTCTTTTTGAGAAAGAGAACTTGGTAGTCATCGTTTGACGAAATCTTTCCCTCGGCATTGGTCTCATCTAGCAGGCTTTCAATATTTGACGCAGCCTTTACTTGCTCAAGTCCTGTCATGTAAACAGGGCTGTAGTCAGAGACAGCCATGCTATGAATGATGGCGTCGTGCTGGGGAACAAGCCCTTCTAGTGTACTGACTAGACTTGCTACATTTGTGATTTCTACAATGGTCAGACCATTCTGCGGTTGCGGCTTTATGGCGGTCTTGGTGGTAACAAGGGTCACGTCAAGATGGGCAGCTAGGCATTTTTCAGCGATAATTTTTCCTAAATGTCCCGTAGCGTGATTAGTAATAGAGCGGACACGGTCAATCGCTTCACTCGTTCCGCCAGAGGTAATCAAAATTTTCATGCTTTTATTGTACTAGAAAATCTGCTTTAGGTAAAGTTTTAGGAATGCGTTGTTTCTTGAAGCAGAAAGGGAAGATAACTAATAAACTGAATGATTTTTGAAATATTGTTCTAAAAATGAGTAAAATCCGTATATTAAAAATAATATATAAGAAAAACGTGCGTTTTCATAAAAATTCTGATATACTATTTTCAATAAAAAGAGTGAGGGTTGCTATGAAAACAGATATTGAAATTGCACAAAGTGTAGTGTTACAGCCGATTGTAGATGTGGTCGAAAAAGTTAGCATTACTTACGATGATTTGGAATTATATGGAAAATACAAGGCTAAATTAGCCTTTGACAAGATTGAAGCCGTGAAAGAAAATGAGCTCGGCAAGCTGATTTTAGTAACGGCAATCAATCCAACGCCTGCTGGAGAGGGTAAGTCAACGGTGACCATCGGTCTAGCAGATGCCTTATCTAAAATCGGAAAGAAAACCATGATTGCTCTTCGTGAGCCGTCTTTAGGTCCAGTTATGGGAATCAAGGGCGGTGCTGCAGGCGGTGGCTACGCTCAGGTTTTGCCTATGGAGGACATCAACCTACATTTTACAGGGGATATGCACGCCATTACCACCGCAAATAATGCCCTCTCTGCCTTGATTGACAACCATATTCACCAAGGAAATAGCTTGGGGATTGACCAGCGGCGGATTATCTGGAAGCGCGTGGTAGACTTAAATGATCGAGCTTTACGCAAGGTAACAGTCGGTCTGGGTGGTCCTTTGAATGGTGTTCCACGTGAGGATGGCTTTGACATTACGGTGGCTTCTGAAATCATGGCTATTTTGTGCCTTGCAACGGACTTGAACGACTTGAAAGAGCGCTTGGCAAGCATCGTGATTGGCTATCGTTTTGACCGCAGTCCTGTCTATGTCAGAGATTTGGCGGTAGAAGGTGCACTAACCCTTCTCTTGAAAGAAGCCTTGAAACCAAATCTTGTGCAGACGATTTATGGTACGCCTGCCTTTGTACACGGAGGTCCTTTTGCAAATATTGCTCATGGCTGTAACTCTGTTTTAGCGACCTCAACGGCTCTTCGCTTGGCAGATTATGTGGTGACCGAAGCAGGGTTTGGTGCAGATCTCGGTGCGGAAAAATTCCTCGACATCAAAACACCCAATCTACCAAAAGCACCCGATGCTGTTGTGATTGTGGCAACTCTCAGAGCGCTTAAGATGCATGGCGGTGTAGCAAAAGAACATCTTTCAGAAGAAAATGTAGCGGCGGTGGAGGCAGGCTTTGCCAATCTCAAACGCCATGTTGAAAACGTGAAAAAATATGGTATTCCAGCAGTTGTTGCCATTAACGAATTTGTCACAGATACCCCAGCAGAAATTGCAGCTTTGAAAGAACTCTGTGCAAAAATTTCTGTTCCTGTTGAACTGACAAGTGTCTGGGCAAATGGTGCAACAGGTGGTGTGGACTTGGCTGAAACTCTCGTCAAAACGATCGAAGCACAACCTGCCAAGTATAAACGTCTTTATCAGGCAGATGATAGCTTGGAAACAAAAATTACTAGAATCGTGACAGAAATCTATGGTGGTAAGGGGCTTGTCTTTGAAAAGAAAGCCCGCACGCAATTGGGTGAATTTGCTAAGCACGGCTGGGACAAGTTGCCTGTTTGTATGGCGAAAACCCAGTACAGTTTTTCAGATGATCCAACTGCTCTCGGTGCCCCTGAAAACTTTGACATCACGATTCGTGAATTCGTACCAAAACTGGGAGCAGGCTTCATTGTCGCTCTGACAGGAGATGTCATGACCATGCCGGGTCTACCGAAACTGCCTGCGGCTCTGAACATGGACGTGGCAGAAGACGGAACTGCAATTGGACTCTTTTAAAAGCCGTTACCAATCATATTTTATCGTAAAACTGGGGATTTTCTCCAGTTTTTTGGTATAATACTTTAGATAAAGGAGGAAATAAAAACATGAAAAAGAAATGGTTGAAAATAGCTCTTGTACTCAGCTTATCGGTCGGTGTATTGGCAGGCTGTCAGTCTATTCAGAACTGGTGGAAAAATACCAAGGCAGAGTGGATTGGACTAGATATGACAGTACGGACCTATGATGAAAATTCACAACTGATTGATCAAATGTCTGGGAAATCCTTATCCATTGCTCGAAATGAAGAGTTTGATTCAGTGGATAGTGAAGGCAATTCAAAGGGAGATAGTTCCGTTTTGAAAATCACCTTGGGCAAATACGAAATTGACCACGTGGGATCATCCTTGATTGCAGTAGAAGATGGCTTAGAAGATATTTTCTTGAAATACCAAAAGAATGCGACCGCAGACGATCAGCAGGCAGCAGTTCCAATTCTCAATCGTATGGTTTCGAAATTTAAAAACGACTTTACTGGAAAAGCAAAAGTGATTTTGATTCGTTCACAAAATGGTACTCCGCTTGCAACCTATGCAGGAAATAAGGTTTCTTTATACGCTTCTGATGCACCAAAGACTTCAGAACTGCTAATTGATGGCAAACGCTTGATTATTTATCGTTGTGACTACACCATTTATGACAGGGAGTTGTTGGAGAGATGATGCTAATTCGCACTGCACAGACGACCGATGCGGCAGCTATTCGAGCAATCTATGCGCCTTATGTAGAGAAAACAGCCATTACCTTTGATTTGGAAGTACCGAGTGTGGCGGATTTTGAACAGAAAATCACGCATATTACGGAGCGCTATCCCTTTCTAGTTGTAGAAGAAAATACCTCTGTGGTAGGTTATGCCTACGCCTCCACCTACTACGATAAATCGGCTTACGATTGGACGGCAGAATTAACGATTTATCTGGATGAAGAGAAGCGTGGTTCAGGCGTGGGGAGCGCTTTGTACGATGCTTTGGAGAGTGAATTGACCCAGCGTGGTTTTAAGAACTTTGTAGTCTGCATTTCCCTGCCCAATGATGCCAGTATGGCCTTTCATAAGAAATGTGGGTATGTGCAGGTGGCGCATTTTAAAAAGGTTGGCTACAAATTTGACAAATGGCATGATATTGTTTGGTTACAAAAGAGTTTATTGGAGGAATAAGGAGGCGGGTAGAAGAACTTCAAGACCAATTGAAGGCAGTTGCGTCTGCCGAAGAGGCAGAGAAAATGACGACCTACCTTCGCAACCAATTTCTTTTTTTAGGTGTGAGAGCTGGCTTACGCAGGAAAATCAGCAAGGAATTTTTTAAGCCTTATCAGAAGAATCCTATTGATTGGAACTTTGTCGAGCAGGCATGGGCTAATCCTTATCGTGAAATTCATTATACAGTAATTGATTACCTCACTATGAATAAACGAAAGTTGACACCAGAGGATTTGCCACGCTTGGAATCCTTGATTACAACGCATTCATGGTGGGACTCAGTCGATGGACTAGATAGAATTGCAGGGGAGATTGCGTTTTCCTATCCCAAAGCCAAGTCTGTTTTACTAGACTGGAGTGTTTCTGATAATATTTGGCTGCGTAGGGTGGCGATTGATCATCAACTATTGCGCAAGCAAGATACAGATACGGAGTTGTTAGAGCAAATAGTGGTCAACAATCTCGGTCAAACAGAGTTTTTCATCACTAAAGCGATTGGTTGGAGTCTACGAGATTATTCCAAAGTGAATCCAGCTTGGGTGAGGGAGTTCCTTGCTAAGTATGAGGCGAAAATGGCGCCTCTCAGCATTCGTGAAGCAAGTAAGTATATATAAAACGGCAATATCTGTTATATTATTGGCAGCCCAAAAAAGATTCGCCAGAAAATTGAAAAAGATGCAGGAGATACGGTTGAAGTTGTTATTCAGCTGCTGGAATAGCTGATAGAGACTGCCATTCATGAACAAAAGAAAGAAAAATTTGCATTAGCGGTAAAATCTGCTATAATAGAACTATGCGATGAGCCGAATGTGGCTGTAGCCACTTTCACGCTAGGGAGGTCAAAACGCAGAAGCGGACCTTGATAAGTTGTGTGAACCTGCTTATCACACGAAAGTGCCCTTAGACTAGGAGAAATCTTAGTCTTTTTTTGTTTCTGCTTTCTCATCTTTTTAGCGTAAACATCTTTTCATTTACTGAAAAAAAGTGTATAATAACAAGCATAGACAAATTTTTAGAAAATTCGAAAAAAGAGGTAGTTTATGGGATATACAGTAGCTGTTGTTGGTGCAACTGGTGCGGTTGGTGCACAAATGATTCAGATGTTGGAAGAGTCAACTTTGCCGATTGACCAGGTACGGTATTTGGCGTCTGCTCGTTCAGCTGGTAAGGTCTTGCAGTTCAAAGGACAGGATGTGACGATTGAAGAGACAACCGAAGATGCCTTTGAAGGTGTCGATATTGCCCTTTTCTCAGCAGGCGGTTCCACATCAGCTAAGTATGCTCCGTATGCGGTTAAGGCGGGCGCAGTTGTGGTGGATAATACCTCCTATTTCCGTCAAAATCCTGCTGTACCATTAGTGGTGCCAGAAGTCAATGCGCATGCCTTAGATGCTCATAAGGGCATTATCGCTTGTCCAAACTGTTCAACTATTCAAATGATGGTAGCCTTAGAACCTGTTCGTCAAAAATGGGGCTTAAATCGTATTATTGTGTCGACCTACCAAGCTGTTTCTGGAGCTGGTATGGGAGCGATTTTGGAAACACAGGCACAACTTCGTGCGGTTTTAAATGAGGGCGTAGCTCCAAAAGATGTCGAAGCGAATATCTTACCTTCTGGTGGTGATAAAAAGCATTACCCAATTGGATTTAACGCTCTTCCACAAATTGATGTCTTTACAGACAATGATTACACCTACGAAGAGATGAAAATGACCAATGAAACCAAGAAAATCATGGAGGACGACAGCATTGCAGTTTCTGCGACCTGTGTCCGTATTCCGGTCTTGTCAGCCCATTCAGAATCTGTTTATATTGAAACAAAAGAAGTAGCGCCGATTGAGGAAGTCAAGGCAGCAATCGCAGCCTTTCCAGGTGCTGTATTAGAAGATGATGTGGCTCATCAGATTTACCCACAAGCTATCAATGCTGTTGGAAAACGTGAAACTTTTGTCGGTCGGATCCGTAAAGATTTGGATGCTGAAAAAGGGATTCATATGTGGGTTGTCTCAGATAACTTATTAAAGGGGGCGGCATGGAACTCTGTTCAAATCGCTGAAACCCTGCATGAACGTGGATTGGTTCGTCCAACAGAAGAAGTCGTTTTTGAATTAAAATAAATCAAATAGTTTCATCACTTAGGAGGAAAGCAATGTCTTTAGAAGAATTGAGAAAAGCACGCATTATTACGGCGCTTGTGACGCCTTTTCATGAAGATGGGAGTATCAACTTTAAGGCGTTGCCTAAGTTGATTGAGCATTTACTTGCACACCATACGGAAGGTTTGATTTTAGCTGGAACAACAGGAGAAAGTCCGACCTTAACCCATGAGGAAGAGTTGGAGTTGTTCGCAGAGGTACAGCGAATTGTTGCGGGTCGTGTGCCCCTGATTGCGGGTATCGGAACCAATGATACGCGGGATTCGATTGAATTTGCACGGGAGGTCGCAAGCTTTGGTGGATTTGCAGCAGGACTTGCAGTCACACCTTACTACAATAAACCAACGCAAGAAGGGCTTTATCAGCACTACAAGGCGATTGCGGATGCCAGCAGTTTACCGATTATGCTCTACAATGTACCTGGGCGTACCGTAGCTGGTTTGACTGTAGAAACCTCTCTACGCTTAGCGCAACATCCAAATATTATTGCGATTAAAGATTGTACAGGAGTAGCTGCTATTTCCCATCTAGTCGAGAATGCTCCTGAAGATTTCTTGGTCTATACTGGTGAAGATGGGGAGGCTTTCCATGCTAAGGCTCTAGGAGCGCAAGGTGTAATCAGCGTAGCAGCTCATACCAATGGAGACGATTTTTATACCATGTTTGATGCCTTGGATAAGGGAGATATGGCAGAGGCAGCAAGCATTCAGCGTAAATTATTGCCGAAAGTGGATGCTCTCTTTTCAACGACAAGTCCAGCTCCCCTAAAAGCAGTGCTCAATCACCAAGGATTTGAAGTAGGCCCCCTTCGTTTGCCGCTTGTTGCTTGTACAGAAGAAGAAGCAAAAGCGATTATCGCTGTTATGGAAAAATAGACAACCGAAACTCTGAAATGAACATTTTGGAGTTTTTCATTTTTTATAGTCTTTTTAGCCTTGTTTTATACTTGTTGAAATTCAAAAATAACCTACTTACCCACTATTTACAACCATAAAACATATAAATTGGTTATATTGATAACGTTAAGATAGTGATTGGGTCAGGTTGGAATACAATAAGCCGAAGGTATTTAAACATAGGAGGATACTGTTGCAGTACTGGTACTAGGCAACGGGTTGCAGGTATAGCTGAAGTTAGATAAGACGAGTTAACGACGTAATAGATTAAGACAAAATAATTATATTTGACTTGGAGTGCACTCTAAGGTATATACTAGTGGAGAAAGAGGTGATCAGATGAATATTAAAAAAGCTAGTGAGTTATCCGGCTTGTCTAGTGATACCATTCGTTACTATGAGCGGATTGGTCTGATTCCAAAGATTCCGCGAAATAGCGCAGGTATTCGTGAGTTTAGCAAGCAAGATTTAGCTGCATTGGAGTTTGTCCGTTGTTTTAGGAATGCTGGAATATCCGTTGAGAGCTTGATTGACTATATTAGCTTGTGCCAAGACGGAGAGGACCAACATCTTGAAGAACGCCGTGCGATTTTGATGGACGAACGCGAAAAATTACAGAAAAAGGCTGATGAGCTCTTAAAAGCTATCAGCAGATTAGACTATAAGATTGACAATTATGAAAAAGTCATGGTGGAAAAAGAAAGAAAACTGTTTAAAAAAGGAGACTAAAGATGGTAGATTTAGACCTATTGAGACAAGAAAGTCCCTTTAAAATGGGAGCAAAAAATGAGGCCTATCAGACAGTATTTACGGGTCAATCTTACTTGGAGATGCTGGCGCAAGCTCCAGATGGACAAGTCGCTGTTGCCAATGTGACCTTTGAGCCAGGCTGTCGCAATCACTGGCATGTTCACGTAGATGGCTATCAGATTCTCTTAGTAATAGGCGGAACAGGTTGGTATCAAGAAGAGGGGAAGCCAGCTCGCTTGCTAACAGCAGGAGATGTCGTTGTGACAGAAAAAGGAATCAAACACTGGCACGGAGCGACCAAAGATAGCTGGTTTGAACACATTGCCATTACTTCAGGAAAAAGTGAATTTTACGATGCTGTGAGTGATGATGAGTATGCTAAATTAGATGAGGGATGATTGGGATTTCTAGGGTTAATGGATTGAAAGATTAACAGAGAGGAAATGAGGATTTTATCTCTGTTCTATTTTGCCAAATCTCAGCATGAATCTTCTCTTTCGATTTATGTTATAATAGAAAAAGCCTGCTTAAACGGCACAGCAACAGAAAGGAAATTCATGTCGATTATTAAAAATCTCTGGTGGTTTTTTAAGGAAGAAAAACGGCGCTATCTCATTGGAATTGTTTCTTTGAGTTTAGTTGCTGTTTTAAATTTGATTCCACCCAAAATCATGGGACAGGTTATTGATGCGATTACACGTGGGAATTTGACGAGGACAGACCTGCTTTTGCAACTTTTGTATTTAGTGCTAGCAGCCTTTGCTATGTATGGTTTACGCTACATTTGGCGGATGTATATTTTAGGTACCTCCTATCGTTTAGGCCAAATTATTCGCTATCGTCTGTTTGAGCATTTTACTAAGATGTCTCCGTCCTTTTATCAGAAATACCGAACAGGGGATTTGATGGCGCATGCGACCAATGATATCAACTCCTTGACCCGTTTGGCGGGTGGGGGCGTTATGTCGGCTGTTGATGCTTCGATTACAGCTTTGGTAACCTTAGTGACCATGTTTTTCACCATTTCTTGGCAAATGACCTTGATTGCAGTAATTCCGCTACCATTTATGGCGCTTGCAACCAGCAAGTTGGGTCGTAAAACCCATGAAACGTTTAAAGAATCCCAAGTAGCTTTTTCGGAGTTGAATAATAAGGTACAAGAGAGCGTAGCGGGGATTAAGGTGACTAAGTCCTTCGGCTATCAAGAAGCAGAGGTAGCGGCGTTTCAGGAAGTCAACGAGATGACCTTTGCTAAAAATATGCGCACCATGAAATATGATGTTATGTTTGATCCTTTAGTCTTGCTCTTTATCGGAGCTTCGTACGTCCTAACCTTGACAATTGGTGCTTTTATGATTGCGCAAAATCAAGTAACAGTCGGGGATTTGGTAACTTTTGTGACCTATCTCGATATGCTGGTTTGGCCATTGATGGCTGTTGGGTTCTTATTTAACATGGTGCAACGTGGAAGCGTATCTCATGAGCGCATCCAGAGTCTTTTGAACCAAGAGTCAGACGTCAAGGAGTCAACACATCCTGTCGAGCTAGCTGTAAATGGTCGTTTGGTCTATAATGTGGACCAATTCAGCTACGGAGAATCCGCGACCTTGTCTGCTATTCATTTTGCCTTGGAAAAAGGGCAGACCTTGGGGCTTGTAGGGCAGACTGGTTCTGGTAAGACCAGCTTGATTAAACTACTGTTGCGGGAACACGATGTAACAGCTGGAAATATTCACCTCAATGGGCATGATATTCGGGACTATCGTCTATCTGATTTACGCCAGCTAATCGGCTATGTCCCGCAGGATCAATTCCTGTTTGCGACGACGATTTTGGAAAATGTTCGCTTTGGTAATCCTAATCTGTCACGAGAAAGAGTAGAAGAAGCGACAAAATTATCACAGATCTATGAAGATATTGTAGCCATGCCAGACGGCTTTTATACGCTGATTGGTGAAAAAGGTGTATCCTTGTCAGGCGGGCAGAAACAGCGGATTGCCATGAGTCGTGCCATGATTTTGAATCCAGATATTTTGATTTTAGATGATTCCTTGTCGGCAGTCGATGCTAAAACGGAGCATGCGATTATCGAAAATCTCAAGGAAACACGACAAGCTAAGACAACGATTATCTCTGCCCACCGCCTGTCAGCAGTGGTTCATGCGGACTTAATTTTGGTTATGCAGGACGGAAAAATCATTGAGCGTGGTCGCCATGAGGACTTGCTTGCGCAAGGTGGCTGGTATGCGGAAACTTACGCTTCACAACAGCTAGAAATGGAGGGAATGCCAAATGACGACAGCTAACCAATGGACTGTTTTTAAACGCTTATTGACCTATTTAAAGCCCTATAAATGGCTGACAGCACTTGCTCTTGGCCTCCTCTTGTTGACAACCATTGTGAAAAATATCATTCCTCTGATTGCCTCGCATTTCATCGACCATTATTTGAACCATGTCAATCAGACGGCAGTTATATTGTTAATCGGTTACTATCTGATGTATGTCTTACAGACCATTATTCAGTATTTTGGAAATCTCTTTTTCGCTAGAGTGTCTTATAGCATTGTACGTGACATTCGTAGAGATGCCTTCTCCAACATGGAGCGTTTGGGTATGTCTTATTTTGATCGAACACCTGCTGGATCGATTGTCTCTCGAATTACCAACGATACCGAAGCCATTTCGGAGATGTTTTCAGGGATTTTATCGAGTTTTATCTCAGCGGTCTTTATCTTTACGGTGACGCTTTACACCATGTTGATGTTGGATATTCGTTTAACAGCTTTAGTGGCTCTTTTGCTGCCAGTCATTTTTATCTTGGTCAATCTCTACCGTAAAAAATCGGTCGCAGTCATTGCTAAGACTAGAAGCCTTTTAAGTGACATCAATAGCAAACTCTCTGAAAGTATAGAGGGAATTCGAATTATTCAGGCCTTTAGCCAGGAAGAGCGCTTGAAAACAGAGTTTGAGGAAATCAACCGAGAGCATGTGGCCTATGCTAACCGCACGATGGCTCTTGATAGCCTATTTTTAAGACCTGCCATGTCACTCTTGAAACTCCTCGCCTATGCACTTTTAATGGCCTATTTTGGTTTCCGTGGTCTCAATATCGGGATTTCAGCAGGGATCATGTATGCCTTTATCCAGTATGTCAATCGCCTGTTTGACCCTTTGATTGAGGTAACGCAGAATTTCTCTACTTTGCAAACCTCTATGGTATCGGCAGGTCGAGTTTTTGACTTGATTGATGAGACTGGTTTTGAACCAGTTCAAGGAACTAGTGCTGCGCAGATTGAAGAAGGTATGATTGAGTTTCGTGATGTAGTTTTCTCTTATGACGGGAAACGGCGGATTTTGGATGGCATTTCTTTTCAGGTCAAGCAGGGAGAGACGATTGCCTTTGTCGGAGCAACCGGTTCTGGGAAGTCTTCGATTATCAATGTCTTGATGCGCTTTTATGAATTTGAATCGGGTCAGGTTTTGATTGACGGACAGGACATTCGTCAATTTTCACAAGCAGAATTGCGTAAGAAGATTGGACTTGTCTTACAAGATCCATTCCTTTATCATGGAACAATCGAGTCTAATATCAAGATGTACCAAGATATTTCTGATGAAGAAGTACGAGCAGCTGCAGCATTTGTCGATGCTGATCAATTTATTCAGAAATTACCAGAACGGTATCAAGCTACAGTATCCGAGCGTGGCAGCAGTTTTTCAACTGGTCAGCGGCAATTACTTGCTTTTGCGCGGACAGTTGCTACTCAGCCTAAGATTTTGATTTTGGATGAGGCAACGGCAAATATTGACTCCGAAACTGAGCAGATTGTCCAGCATTCCCTTGAAAAAATGCGTCAAGGACGTACAACAATTGCTATTGCTCACCGCCTATCGACTATTCAAGATGCTAACTGTATTTACGTTCTTGACAAGGGCAAGATTATCGAAAGTGGCACACACGAAGAACTACTCGAAAAAGCAGGTACATATCATAAAATGTATCAATTACAAGCTGGTATGCTTATTCATTCGTAAAACAAATAAAAAAGAAATGAATGTTTCAAAAAAATGTAAAAATTTTTTCTAGAAGCATTCGTTTTTTGATGGAAATAGCGAATAGATTAGTTGAAAAGGTAACATGTGTATAGAGAGCGTATCTTGTAATCCCTTACAATGTTTGTGGTATAATAAGGAAAACGGAGGAAGTACTATGAAAATCATCGTCGTAGGAGCATCGTTTGCAGGGATGAGTGCCGCTTTAGAATGCGATAAACTCTATCCTGAAGCGCAGATTGTCTTGGTCGATAAGGAAAAGGAAGTCGGCTTTTTTCCGAATGCACTGAATTGGCAATTAAAGGGTGAGTTAGGGCATATCGAAGCCGCACGGAGTGATTTGTGGAGACAAGTGCAGCGGACGATGATTGATATTCGATTAGAAAGTACATTAGTTCAAGTGGATGCTGACAAGCAGTTGCTTTGGCTTCAGCAAGGCTGTCAAGTCATCGAAGAAAGTTATGATGTGCTCATTTTAGCCATGGGAGCAGGGCAAGTCTGGGAGGTCGAAGATGAGAGGCTAAAAGAGCGGATGTTATCGTCCAAGTATTTTTCAGATGCCCAAGAAAGCCAGAAAAAGATAGAAAAGGCTCAGTCTGTCATTATCATCGGTGGAGGACAGATTGGACTAGAGAGTGCAGAAGCTCTGAGCCAACGCAAGCTCTCTCTCAGGCTATTTGAAGCTGAAACGTCACCCTTAGCCAAATATATAGATGATGATCTAATGGTCGGTATTGAAGATGAGCTGAAAAAGCGCAAGATTGACCTACATACGGCAGAAATCGTAGAGAAAATTAGTGTGTCGCCTGCTGGTGATAAGATCAAGGTTGACACCTTAAAAGGCTGCTACGAAGCGGACTATTTGCTGGTGGCGACGAATTTTCAACCCAATACAGATGTCGTAGCCGAAATCCTTGACCGTAATCCTGACAAGACCATTATCGTAGATGACTATTTGGAAACCAGCAAGCCCCATATCTTTGCGATAGGTGATTTGATTCAACTGCCGTTCGCCTTTTTTGGAAAGGCGTATCTGCCTCTCATCAATCATGCTATTCTGACAGGACGCTTGGTGGCTTATAATTTGGTAACAAAACGTCGACCATTGCAAGAAGTGCAACGAATTGTTTCCAGTCATCTTTTTGGCTACAATATTACGAGTGTCGGCTTGACGGAGCGTCAAGCGCAACTCTGGACAGACGTGGATACGATTTTTTTACAAGCGCCTTTCAGCCAGTGGGAAGCAGAAGAATTGACCTTTAAACTGATTGTGCAGCGTTCAGACGGTCGTCTCTTAGGTGGACAGTTGATTTCCACCTCGCACCATATTCATCAAATGAATACCTTAGCTCTTGCCATTTCAAATGGGATGACAGCGCAGGATTTGGTGGAACAAAGTTGGCTTTGTTTGCCACGTTATACCAATCTAGTTCCTATTGTAACAGAAGCTTGCCAGCTCTATCTTCGTCGCAAAGAGGAGGCTGTGTATGAGGATTGAGGACCTTTTTGAAAAGCGAGAGCGGGCCATTTATCTTCTGGTAGAGCGTTTAAGGGATAGTCGAACAAGCCTCTCATTAAAGAGTCTATGCCAGGAATTGGAGTTATCACGTACGACCTTAGTTCGTTATATTGAATCATTTGACGAAGAAGCAAGACAGGACCAACTGGGTTTATCTTTTCAGGTCAGAGACGAAGAGGTCAGTTTTACGAAAAAGGATAGTCTATTACATGCGGAATGGTTAGCATATTTGTGCCAGTTTAGTACCAAATATCAGATTTTAGTCTATCTTTTTGAGAAGGAAGAATTTGTCATTCAGGCGCTAGCTCAACACTTGCTAATTAGTGAGGCCAGTCTCAATCGGCAATTAGCTGCCCTGAATCACCTCTTGCAAGATTTTCAAATTAGTATACGCAACGGTCGTCTCAAGGGAAGCGAGTTGCAGATTCGCTATTTTTATTACCAGCTCTTTTTGCAAACTAAGAGCTTATCTCATATCAGCACATGCTCACATTTCCGTCAGATAGCAACCTATCTTCCACTTTTTGAACGATTTTTTGATACCAAGTTCAATACTTACCAGTATCTCCAATTGTGTCTCTGGTTTGGGATTTCTCAGCGGCGCATGAGGGGACATGATGTAGATTTTAGTGAGTTAATCCAGCTGATGCAGCCCTATGTTGAGCAGAAATGGTATCAGGAATTGCGCTCCTTTGCCTTAACCCTTTATCAATATCAGCCTTCGACTGTCCGCGAAGGGGAGGTAATGAGTCTGTTTGCTTTTCTAGTTAGTCAATCCATTCTAGCACCACCGAAGATTGAACACATCTTAGCCTTTGGTGGTCCGATTCGTGAGGCGACTACATGGTGCTACCAGACTATTCGTGAAGAAGTGGGGCATCAGTTACCGGTCTATGAACAAATTTTATACTATCTCAATCAGTTATTAGGCAACGTGTATTTTTTCAAAGGAAGCCTGGATCAGATGGTCTTCCATGAAAATCAGTATCAAATGTCAAGTGCCCAATTCTTTTTGTCTACTGTTGTAGAGCGATTTTACCAGCCTCAGTGTCCAAAACTTATCTTTCAATCTGACGATGAATTGGCTCATTTGGTAGAGCTTTTTGACTATCTCAAGCAAGTGCAGCCAGTAGTGGTGCGAATTGGCTTTATTTCCTGTCAGTCTCCAGTTATTGCCGAGCTAATTTTATTCCAACTGCAAAGAGAATTTGAACGAAAACAGGCTGTTGTCATTGAACCTTTTTCAGCTTCTAGTGATTATGACCTGCTGATATCAGATGAGCCAGTTCATCTAGCAATAGCCTCTTATTCTTTCCATAGAAAGTTGTATACAAGTGATTTGTTGGCATTGAAAAAGAGGATTGCTGCGCTTCAGGAAGAAAAAGAAAAACGAGCTCATCGTCGTCTAGAAACTAGTATGTTTTCGATTGAAAGGCGTTGAATACTCAAAAATATAATAAAAAGGGTAGGACATAGCTTGTCAGATGAGGGCTAAGGTCTTACTCTTTTTATTCTTATCAAAAATTTTTTAGAAATAATATTTTTTGATAGGAGATAGGTGAGGAAATAGGTTACAATAAGGATGAGAAGAAAACGGAAGCGTTTTCAAAAAATAAAAAAACTAATGGAGGTCTCCTATGACACAAGAAAAATACATTATGGCTATTGACCAAGGCACGACAAGCTCACGTGCGATCATCTTTAATAAAAAAGGTGAGAAGGTCGGAAGTTATCAGAAGGAATTTCCGCAAATCTTCCCAAAACCAGGATGGGTTGAGCATAATGCCAATCAGATTTGGAACTCAGTTCAGTCAGTTATTGCAGGAGCTTTTATCGAAAGTGGTATCAATCCTTCTCAAATCGAAGGAATTGGAATCACCAACCAGCGTGAAACTACAGTTGTTTGGGATAAGGAAACAGGGCTTCCTATCTACAATGCCATTGTCTGGCAATCTCGTCAAACCGCCCACCTAGCGGACCAGTTGAAACACGACGGCTACTCTGACATGATTCATAAAAAGACCGGTCTTGTTATTGATGCTTACTTCTCAGCGACCAAGGTGCGTTGGATTTTGGATCAAGTACCTGGCGCTCAAGAACGAGCTGAAAAGGGCGAGTTGCTCTTTGGGACAATTGATACCTGGCTTGTTTGGAAACTGACCAACGGTCGTTGTCATGTGACAGATTATTCTAACGCCGCACGGACTATGCTTTACAATATCAAGGAGCTCAAATGGGATGATGAAATTCTTGCCCTCTTGAACATTCCAAAAGCCATCTTGCCAGAAGTCAAGTCTAACTCAGAAATTTATGGTAAGACAGCGCCATTCCATTTCTACGGTGCAGAAGTGCCGATTTCGGGTATGGCAGGTGACCAGCAGGCAGCCTTGTTTGGACAGTTGGCTTTTGAGCCTGGTATGGTGAAGAATACCTATGGTACAGGTTCTTTCATCGTCATGAATACAGGTGAAAACATGCAGTTGTCTGAAAATAGCCTCTTAACAACAATTGGTTATGGTATCAATGGCAAGGTCTACTATGCTCTTGAAGGTTCTGTTTTCATTGCAGGTAGTGCAGTTCAATGGTTGCGTGACGGTATGCGCATGGTCAAAGAATCTCCTGAATCTGAAGAATTAGCGCGCAAGTCTACCAGCAATGATGAAGTATACGTAGTACCGGCCTTCACAGGTCTTGGCGCACCTTATTGGAACTCAGATGCGCGTGGATCAGTCTTTGGCTTGACACGTGGAACAACCAAGGAAGACTTTGTCAAAGCAACCCTTCAATCCATTGCCTACCAAGTTCGTGATGTCATTGATGTCATGCAGATTGACTCTGGCATGCCAATTTCTGTCTTAAAAGTGGACGGTGGTGCAGCGATGAACAGCCTTCTCATGCAGTTCCAAGCAGACATCTTGGGTATTGAAATTGCAAGAGCTAAAAACCTAGAAACGACAGCGCTCGGAGCTGCTTTCCTTGCAGGACTAGCAGTCGGTTTTTGGAAAGATTTAGAAGAGTTAAAGAGCTTGAATGCGGTTGGTCAATCCTTCCAACCAGCTATGAACGATGCGCGTAAAGAGCAATTGTACAAGGGCTGGAAGAAAGCTGTTGCAGCGACACAATTATTTGCTGAAATAGACGAAGAAGAATAGAAAAGAGAGTACAAAATGGAATTTTCAAAAGAAACAAGACGATTAGCCATTGAAAAAATGCAGGACAGACAGCTTGATTTGCTGGTTATCGGTGGAGGAATTACTGGTGCAGGTGTAGTGCTTCAAGCAGCAGCAAGTGGAATGGAAACAGCCTTGATTGAAATGCAAGACTTTGCAGAAGGTACCAGTAGCCGTTCGACAAAATTGGTTCATGGTGGCTTACGTTACTTGAAACAATTTGACGTGGAAGTCGTATCAGACACAGTTTCAGAGCGTGCCGTGGTACAACAAATAGCCCCTCACATTCCAAAACCAGACCCAATGCTTCTTCCAGTCTATGATGAAGAAGGTTCCACTTTCAGCATGTTCCGCCTAAAAGTTGCGATGGACTTGTACGACCTCCTAGCAGGTGTCAACAATACAGATTTAGCTAATAAAGTTTTAACAAAAGAAGAAGTTCTAGAGCGTGAACCGCATTTGAAACAAGAAGGTCTTGTGGGCGGCGGTGTCTACCTTGACTTCCGTAATAACGATGCCCGTTTGGTCATTGAAAATATCAAACGGGCAGCCAAAGATGGAGCCTTGATTGCGAGCCGTGTCAAAGCAGAGCACTTTATCAAGGATGAAAATGGCAAGATTGTAGGAATTGTCGCACGTGATCTTTTAGCTGACAGCACCTTTGAAATCCGTGCCCGCCTTGTAATCAACACAACCGGACCATGGAGTGATGAAGTACGTAATCTCGGTGGTGAAGGTAGCGGTGTGTTCCAGATGCGACCGACAAAAGGCGTGCATTTGGTCGTAGATAGTGCTCGCTTATCTGTTCCTCAACCAACTTACTTTGATACAGGAGAAGCAGACGGACGAATGGTCTTTGTACTCCCTCGTGAAAATAAGACTTATTTTGGAACGACTGATACAGACTATACTGGCGATTTGGCAAATCCAATGGTGACACAAGAAGATGTTGACTACTTGCTTACCATTGTCAATAATCGCTTCCCAGAAGCAAACTTGACCATTGATGATATTGAAAGTGGTTGGGCAGGGCTACGTCCATTGTTATCTGGAAATGGTGCTTCAGACTACAACGGTGGAAACAATGGTAAACTGAGTGATGAGAGTTTTAACAGCCTAATTGATACGGTCAAAGCCTATCTCAATCATGAAAAATCACGCGATGATGTCGAACACAATTTGACACAATTAGAAGGTAGCGTATCTGAAAAGACCTTAGATCCGTCAGCAGTTTCTCGTGGCTCATCGCTTGACCGTGATGATAATGGTTTGTTGACTCTAGCTGGTGGAAAAATTACGGACTTCCGTAAAATGGCAGAAGGCGCTCTGGAAAAAGTCGCAGAAATCCTTGAAACAGAGCACGGTCGCAAATTCAGATTGATTAATTCAAAAACCTATCCTGTCTCAGGCGGAGAATTAAATCCAGCTAATGTAGCAGAAGAAATCGAACACTTGGCACAATTGGGTGTGAAAAAAGGTCTGAACTATGAAGAAGCGCTCTACCTAGCGAATTTGTACGGTTCAAATGCGCCAAAAGTGTTTGCCCTTAACCATAAGGTAGAAGCTGTAAGCAATCTAAACCAACGTGATTTACTCTCTCTTCATTATGCAATGAAAGAAGAGATGACCTTGACTGCGGTAGACTATCTTCTCCGTAGGACAAATTATATGCTCTTTATGCGGGAGCAACTAGATAGCATTGTTGAGGACGTGCTCCTTGAAATGGCAGCTTACTACTGCTGGTCTGAGGAAGAACGGATAGCACAACGTGCATTATTGGATGAAACCTTAGTCAAGAATGACTTGGCTTACTTAAAAAAATAACGAAACGATAACATTATAGTGGACTGAGAAAGGAATAGGACAAGGCAAGGAGCTGCAGATAGAACTGGCGTTCATCAAAGCGACTGAACAATGTCTGAACCTTTATTCAATTCACTATATAAAAGGAGTTTATATGGAAAAAGAATTATTAGGTGAAGTACTCGGGACTGCCCTGCTGATTTTGTTGGGAAATGGTGTTGTAGCAGGCGTGGTACTTGATAAGAGTAAGAGTAGAGATGCTGGTTGGATTGTCATTACAATTGGTTGGGGGCTTGCAGTTGCAATGGCAGCTTTTGTGAGCGGTGTATTAGGTCCTGCTCACTTGAACCCTGCTGTATCGATTGCAATGGCTTATGCAGGCAATCTCCCTTGGGCATCTGTTTTCCCATACATCATTGCTCAATTTGTCGGAGCTTTTATCGGAAGTATCTTGGTGTATTTGATGTATAAAGATCATTATGATGCGACAGAAGATACTGGAGCGGTGCTTGCGACCTTCTCAACAGGTCCTGCAATCCGCAACACTATAAACAATACCATCAGTGAAGCAATCGGTACATTCGTTCTTGTCCTTGGTTTGCTCGCATTTGGACATTACGATATGCCAGCAGGTCTTGGAACTTTGACTGTTGGAGCTTTGATTGTTTCCCTCGGAGTATCTCTTGGCGGTCCAACAGGATATGCCTTGAACCCAGCTCGTGACCTTGGTCCTCGGATTATGCACGCCCTTCTCCCATTGAAACACAAAGGTGATTCAGATTGGGGCTATGCACTTGTACCAGTTCTTGGTCCAATCATCGGAGGTTTACTCGCAGCCATCTTTTATGGATTCGCTTTCTAATTTGTTAGAAAATGCAAAAAACTGTCTCAGCTGAAAAACTAAGGCAGTTTTTGTTTTTAGACTAATTTTTCTAATTTATCAACCAAGGAACCAACATAGGCAATGGTCTCTTTTAACGGTTTATCAGTTGACACATCAACACCCGCATGCTGAGCCAATTCTTGAGCCGATAAGCTAGCACCTAATGAAAGGGTTTCAAGCCATTTTTCGACAACTGCTTCTGGATTTTCCTCAAGCTGTTTCGCCATGGCTGTACCAATGGTGAGACCTGCAGAGTAGGTATATGGATACAAGCCCATGTAGTAGTGTGGCTGACGCATCCAGATGAGACCGGCATCTTCTCCGATTTCAAAGTCTTCACCCCAGAATTTCTTGATGATATCCAGTTTAATCTGGCAGAGAATATCTCCGTTGAGGTATTCATCTTTGTCCAAACGAGTGTAGACTTCACGTTGGAAAGCCGCTTCTAATAAGTGAGTGACCATATTGTGGAAGTAGGTCCGACTAATCAATTCACTGATGAGATAGGCTTGGAAAGCTGGATCTTGATTTTGTTTCAAGAGAGTATTGCAAGTCAAGACCTCATTAGCAGTAGACGGTGCTTCAATGAAGTAAAGCGATGGATCATAGTTGAGAATGCTTTGTTTTTTCGCTAGTTGGAAATGGCCCGCATGTCCAAGTTCGTGTGCAAGAACAAGCACCTCATTCATCAAACCAGTCCACGATAAGAGAATGTAAGAAGGTCCATCATAAAGGGTTGCACAATAGCCACCAGTTGCTTTACCTTCATTTTGAGCAAAGTCAATCCAACGCTCATCAAAGGCTTGTTCAATCATCTTGATATAGTCCTCACCCAAGATACCGAGACAGTCAATCAAGAATTGTTTGGATTCTTCTGGGGTAATTCGTTGGTTGAAATCAGAAGGAAGACTAATTTTTAAGTCTGCATGGGTAATCTTTTCAAGACCGTGTGCTTTTGCAACTAATTTGACATAGCGACGCATGTGGGGTGCTAATTCGTTCATAATCACATCGATTTGGCGGTCAAATAAATCACGGGACACATTTTGACCAAAGAGAAGGTAATCAATGGTAGAATCAAAACCGCGTAATTTGGCTTCGATTTGCTCATTTTTGATATGAGATAAGTAGTCTGCGGCTGTAGTATTTTTGTATTTGCGAAGAGTTGAGTAGAAGCCAGCTGCGGATTGACGACGAATCTCCGTATCGTGGTTGATTTCGTAGTCATTTTCAAACAAAACGTAGCTGTTTCCGTATGATTGACCATTTGCAGTGAAGTTTTCAAAGGTCATATCTTCGAATTTGGTCGTTTCATAATTGCTGTAGGCTTGACCAAATGTTGGAGCAAAGTTGGCCAACAATTCTTCTTGTAAGGGGTGCAATTGATGTGGTTTTTGACGAAGAATATCCTCAATATAGCTAGTCCACTGTGGCTCTTGATTGCTCACTTGTCTTAGAACTGCTTCATCAAGCAGGCCTAGTTGAGTTGGTAAAAAAGCGACTTTTGGATAGCTATAAGCCATGGTTACTTGGTATTCGTTTGCAAGGGCAGCAAGCTCTGTATTCATCTTGTCAACATCAAGATTGAGTAAAGCATAGTGGCTCAATTTGCTGTTAATGGTTTCAATCATTTCGTACTCTTTGAGAGCCTTGATAATCACTTCAAGAGAAGTAAGCTTATCTTTGTAGTCGTTTTCAAACTGCTCAACCTGTACCTTGTAGGCAGCAAGACCTTCTTGATAGGCTTGGTGAGACGGATAAATAAGGGACGTATCCCAGGTTAATTGCACGTCAATTTCTTGACGTTTTGGCATAGCATGTGACATCTGAATTCTCCTTTTTTGTATTGAAAATATTATATCATATATCGGGGAAAAAACTTGACAAATCTGTATAATCCTTGGATAATAGTAGTATAAAAGGGTTGTGAAACCTCAAGAAAGGAGCTTTTTATGCAAGTCATTAAACGGAGTGGAGAAGTCGTTGACTTTGATCCAGAAAAAATTTACCAAGCGATTATAAAAGCTGCTCGTACTGTCTATGTCATCGATGATACTTGGCGTCAAAACTTGGCTCAAGTAACCAAGAAAGTAGTTTTAGACTTGGAAGAAGCTCATACAGAGCGCCCAACAATTAGCATGGTGCAATCACAAGTAGAACACCGTCTGATTGATGCAGGCTATATTGCGATTGCTGAGCACTATATTTCTTACCGCCTCCAGCGCGACCTTGAGCGCAATGGCTACGGCGATCGTATCAATGTACATCTGCGCTTTGAACAAGTACGATAATCAAGAAAGCTATCTATCGATGGCTTTTTATTTTTTACAAATCGAGCAAAAGACTTGCCAAGTTGATTTTCTTATGCTAAACTTGTTCTTGTAATCGATACAACAACAAAGAGGGGAAAACCATGACAAAAGAATACGACAAAAAATTTTCGGTATCTATTTTACTTTGGATGAGAGAGGACAAGCCTCGGCAAGAGGGAATGGACTATTGGTCTGGCCCACATTCACAGATTATTGCCGCCTCACCAGGGCTGTCAGAATACCGCCAACAACATCTTAGTGAAACCCAGCATAGTTTTTGGCCAAGTACAGCTGGTCTTGAAACAAGTATTTCACCTGACCGCCGGATAGATGGCATTGCAGAAGTCACCTTTGACAATCTGTTGTCACCAGTTGCAGGTCGTCATCAAACCGCCTTGGCTTTTAAAGACGAAGTAAATGTCTTTCGTCGGACACTGATGCACATGGGCTTTCCCTTTTCGTCCAGATGGTTTAAAACTGCTGAGCAGTCAGGTAGTCAGCTACGAGATGTCCTTTACATCCGTCGAAAAGAAGGGGTCAGCAGTGCTTCCTTTAAAAAATTTATCAACGACAGTTTAGCTCCTGAAATTTCAAAAGTAGCTGGAGTAACGGAAACACGCTCTCAAGTCTACATGCCTTGGAACAAGGCAACTTGGGATACGCCACACGTTGCGCATGACAATCCCAAAGCAGAACACCTACATGCCTCCATTATCATTGGTTTTAGAAATCAGGAAGCCAGAGAGCAATTTTACAAGACAGTTGCTCCTAAACTGAACAATCAACTGATTTCCCATGCCTCAGCAGTTCATGCCTATCAAATTGATCAGACCTTGACCTATGTTGAAAATGGGCAGAAAACATCCCTGTAGTTGATTTTCAGGAATTTTCTTGATAGATTGCTCGATATTTTTGAAAAAATTGAGCAAAAGACTTGCCAAGTTGATTTTCTTATGCTAAACTTGTTCTTGTAATGAATACAAGAACAGAAAGGAGTCACTATGGATACAAAATTTTCTGTTGCACTCCATATTTTAACCATGATTAGTGAAAGTAAGGAAGTCCTGAGTTCGCAGGCCTTGGCTGTGAGTGTTGGAACCAATGCAAGCTATATTCGGAAGGTCATTGCGCTCTTGAAAAACGCAGGATTAATTACGTCCCAGCAAGGTCGCTCAGGCTATCAGTTGAGCAAGAACCCTAAGGAAATATCCTTATTAGAGATTTATTTGGCTACTCAGGAAGTAGACCATATCCGTCTTTTTCAAATTCATCAACATGCCAATCAAGACTGTCCAGTTGGTCAGCATATCGAGGGTGCAATGACCCCGATTTTTGCCAGTGTTGAAAAACAATTGGAAGTAGATTTAGCTCATCAAACCCTCGGCAATGTGATTGATAACCTTTATCAAATCGCAAAGAAAAGCCGTATCTGACCTGTGTGTCAGATTTTCTTAGATATCAGATATACCTGTAATTGATACAAATACAAATAAAGAGAAGAGAAAAGAGAAAAACATGAAAGCAGCACAACACACAAGCTATGACAAACAGAATATTACACTAAGCGTAACTGAAATTGCTAAACCGTCGATTACTAGCAATCAAGTTCTTATTAAGGTAACAGCAGCAGGAGTCAATCCGCTCGATAACATGATTTCACGTGGAGAAGTCAAGATGATTGTTCCTTATAAGCTACCACAAACTGCTGGAAATGAAGTGGTTGGCTTGGTAGAAGAAGTAGGATCTAATGTGACGAAATTTGCAGTTGGAGACCGTGTTTTTGGTCGTCTTCCTCTCAATAACATCGGTGCTTTTGCTGAATACGTAGCAGTTGAGGTTCAAGCATTGGCGAAGGTACCAGATTATTTGACAGATGTGGAAGCAGCTGCGGTTCCGCTCACAGCATTGACCATTATGCAGGCCTTGGATTTGATGAAAGCTCAAGCAGGTAAAACTATCTTTATCTCTGGAGGAACAGGGGGTGTTGGTGGTATGGCTATTCCAATTGCGAAAGCTAAGGGCTTAACCGTTATCACTAATGGTGACGGAGTAAATGGAGAGCGTGTCTTGGCTCTAGGAGCAGATCGTTTCATTGATTACAAGACAGAAGATTATACCGAAACCGTGAAAGATGTAGATTACGTTTTGGACACCCTTGGCGGAGCAGAGACTGAAAAGCAAATGTCAATTATGAAAAAAGGTGGGCAATTAGTTTCCCTTCGAGCGATGCCAAATGGGGACTTTGCCAAACGCATGAATCTACCAAAATGGAAGCAGATTTTATTACAACAAGTTGGACGTAAGTTTGATAAAATGGCAGATAAGTACGGTGTTCACTATTATTTCATCTTTGTTGAAAGCAATGGGGAACAGCTACAAGAAGTCGCAGATATTTTCAGCAAACTGCAAATTAAACCTTCTATTGATACGGTCTATCCATTTGAGGAAGTGAATGCAGCACTCGATAAGGTCGCTAATGGACGTTCACGCGGAAAAACAGTCCTCAGTTTTTAGAAAGAATAGGAGAATTACATGTCTTACATCACCACAAAAAATCAATATGTGACAGTCGCAGGCCAGCAGATTGCCTATCGTGAGCTTGGGCAAGTGAAGTCAGCTCTTCCCTTGGTCATGTTAGTGCATTTGGCAGCGACTTTGGATAATTGGGATCCTAAGTTACTGGATCTACTAGCTGAAAAACAGCATGTCATCGTAGTAGACCTTCCTGGTGTTGGAGCTAGCCAAGGAAAAGTAGCCCCGACTATACCAGAAATGGCAGAACAAGCTATCGAAATTCTTATGGCACTAGGCTATGAGCGGATTAACCTCCTTGGTTTATCTATGGGAGGTATGATTGCGCAAGAAATTGTCCGCATCAAAGGTGGTATGGTCAATCGCTTAATCCTAGCTGGAACAGGTCCCCGTGGTGGACTTGAGATGGATAGGGTGACGGGCAAAACCTTCCGTTACATGCTAAAAGCAGGAATTGAGCGCATTGATCCCAAACGTTATATCTTCTATAATCACGATGAGGAAGGCAAAATCGAAGCCAATAAGGTGTTAGGGCGTATGGGCATGAGAAGGGCTGAACATACAGACAAGGATATGAATATTCCTGGTTTCTTGACACAATTAAAGGCAATCAAACGTTGGGGCAAGGCTGCTAAAGACGATATGCGCTATATTACCCAGCCGACACTGATTGTTAATGGGGAAAAGGATATGCAGGTTCCGACAGAAAATTCGTATGTGATGCATGAGAAGATTGCAGGAAGTAAGTTAATCATTTATCCTAAGGCAGGGCACGGTTCTATCTTCCAATACGCAGATGAATTTTCCAAAGAATTGCTAGCATTTTTGGAGGCCTAGAATGTCTAAAACTATTTTAATCACAGGTTCTACGGATGGAATTGGAAAGCACTTGGCTCTGAAATTAGCCAGTGAAGGACATGAAGTCATTCTCCACGGTCGAAATCCGCAAAAATTGGACCAAGCGTTGACGGATATAAGAGAACAAGTTCCTGTAGCTCGCCTTCATACGTACTTGGCTGATTTATCCCAACTGTCGGATATTTACCGTCTGACGGCTGATCTGAAGCGTGATTTTACCAAGCTAGATGTTCTTGTGAACAACGCTGGGATTTTTGCAGGTCAAAACCGTCAGCTGACGAAAGAAGGGGTAGAAGTGACCTTTATGCTCTCTGTACTTGCACCTTATGTCTTGACGACAGAGTTGCTACCGCTATTAGAGAAGGCTGATGCAGGTCGTGTCATTCACACGTCATCCTATATGCATCATTTTGCTAGGATTGAGGAAGAGGATTTTTCACTGGAGGAGAACTATACTCCAAGCTTAGCCTATAACAATGCTAAACTCTACACTATCTGGCTGACCCGCTACCAAGCTGAGCAGTTGGAAAAAGTTGGCTCAAAAGTGACGGTGAATTCTTATCATCCAGGCTTGATTGCCACTAATTTAGTGAAAAATTCGAGAGATGAAAAATCTCAGAAGTCTCCGTCTGATAGGAGCAATCAGTTTGTCCCTAAGGGCTTAGATGAAGGGATCAAAACAGGCTATTATTTAGCACTCTCAAATGAAGTAGAAAGCCTTAGCGGACGGTATTTTGACGAGAAACAGGAAAAACGGGTCTCACTCCATGGGTATACTCCTGAAAAAGCTGCAAAACTCATGGATTATTGCCAACAAGCGGTAGCCAATTACTCAACTTTCTCGGTAAATAAACCTATTTGAGAAAGACTTTGCCTATAATTAGAAAACAAGATTTGAAATGTAGTGCAAATCTTGTTTTTTATTGCTGTTTTAAGAGTGTTTGTGATAGGACAGCACGATTGTCGGTTTATAGCTTGACAAATCACATTGGGAACGAGTGATTAGCTGATAGAAATAAAAAGAAGCCCACTCAAAATCGGAAAATCGTGATATAATAGTAGTTGATTATCTAGTGATGAGCGATAGATTAAAAGAAAAGGAATGATATACAATGGCTACTATTCAATGGTTTCCAGGCCACATGTCTAAAGCAAGACGGCAGGTGCAGGAAAATCTTAAATTTGTTGATTTTGTAACGATATTGGTGGATGCACGATTGCCCTTATCGAGCCAAAATCCGATGTTGACAAAGATTGTGGGGGACAAGCCAAAATTATTGATTTTAAACAAGGCAGATTTAGCAGACCCAGTGGCGATCAAGGAATGGCGAGCTTATTTTGAAGCACAAGGCATTCCAACCTTAACTGTCAATTCCAAGGAACAATCTACCGTCAAAAAAGTAACAGAAGCCGCCAAAAAATTGATGCGTGAAAAAATCGAACGTCAAAAAGAACGAGGGATTCAGATTGAAACCTTGCGTACTATGATTATTGGGATTCCCAATGCAGGAAAATCGACGCTGATGAATCGCTTGGCTGGTAAGAAAATTGCGATAGTTGGCAATAAACCCGGAGTTACCAAGGGGCAGCAGTGGCTCAAGTCCAATAAAGATTTGGAAATCCTTGATACACCGGGGATTTTATGGCCAAAATTTGAAGATGAGCAAGTAGCTCTCAAATTGGCTTTGACTGGGGCGATTAAGGATAATCTTCTACCAATGGACGAGGTCACGATATTCGGATTGAATTATTTCAAGACACATTATCCAGCAGCCTTGAAAGAACGCTTTAAGCAGATGAATCTGGATGATGAAGCCCCTGAAATCATCATGGATATGACGAAAAAACTTGGTTTCCGTGAGGACTATGACCGCTTTTATACCTTGTTTGTGAAAGAAGTAAGAGATGGTAAATTAGGTCTCTATACCCTTGATACAGTTGGTGATGAAGATGGCAACGATTAAGGAAATAAAAGACCTCCTTGAGACCATCACAGATAAAGAGGACACGCGTTTAGAGGAACTGGCTAAGGATACTCGAGCGGGGGTGCAAGCCCTACTCCAGAAGAAACACAAGGATTTTCTGGCAGAAGAAGCAGAAGATGCTCGTTTAGAGCACATGCTTTCCTATGAAAAAAACTTGTATGCGCAAGGAATTGAATTGATTGCAGGCATTGATGAGGTCGGTCGTGGCCCCTTAGCAGGTCCTGTTGTAGCAGCTGCCGTTATATTGCCAAAGGGTTGTAAAATTCGCTTTTTAAATGACTCAAAAAAAATTCCCAAAAACAAACACCAAGTCATTTATGAAGAAATCATGGATCAGGCAGTAGCAGTAGGAATTGGAATTAAGGACAGTCAAGTCATTGACCAAGTAAATATCTACGAAGCGACCAAGTTAGCCATGCTTGAGGCTTTAGAGCAATTAGCTGTTCGTCCACAGCATTTGCTGATTGACGCAATGAGATTGAATACGCCGATTGCACAGACCTCTATTATCAAAGGAGATGCCAACAGCCTGTCCATCGCTGCTGCTAGCATTGTCGCAAAGGTGACAAGAGATTGTTTGATGGCTGAGTTTGAGGCGAAGTATCCAGGATATGATTTTGCTAAAAACGCAGGTTATGGAACCGCCAAACACTTGGAAGGCCTGCATGAAAAAGGTGTGACCCCCATTCACCGTAAGAGCTTTGAACCGATTAAATCAATGCTTAAGAAGAAAGGGAGCAAATATGACAGAACGTGAAAAAATGCTAGCGGGCAAACTATACGATGCTAGCGATGCAGAATTAGTCCAGTTACGCAGCTTGGCACGTCGCTATCGCATGGAATTTAATCAAGAACTAGATAGTACAAAACGGAGCGAATTGCTTAAATCATGGTTTGGGAAAACTGGTAATCAGATTTATATTGAGCCAGATTTTGCTTGTGACTATGGTTGTCATATTTACGTAGGAGAAAATTTTTACGCTAATTTCAATTGCACATTTTTAGATGTTTGTCCGATTAGGATTGGTGATAATGCCATGTTAGGCCCCAATGTACAACTTCTTACTCCGCTTCATCCCTTGGAGGCAAACGAACGGATTTCAGGTATGGAATATGGTAAACCAATTACAATTGGAGACAATTTCTGGGCTGGTGGTGGTGTGACGATTCTCCCAGGCGTTTCTTTAGGGAATAACGTTGTCGTGGGTGCTGGTTCTGTTGTGACCAAATCTTTTGGAGATAATCTTGTCCTAGCGGGTAATCCTGCTCGTATTATCCAGACACTTGACTTTCCCTAAAGCCCTCGATTGTGTGATTCTAGAAAGAACTAGGCTAATTTGATTAGCATCAGAATGTAGACAAACCTCACAATTCAGAAAAAATACAAATATATTTAAGTTTCTGTAGTTTTAAGATTAGAAAATTTGCGAGCACAATACCGCCACCTCCGCCGTGCTAAAAGTGGGAGTGAGACAGAAGTCGTGTTTTCATTGAAATCGATTATCCTCGCTCCTTTGTTTCTGGGCTCGGGCTAAAATAATCCACTGGATTATTTTACTACGAAGGGAATCGCTGATGTCCGAAAGCACATGAGGATGGTGGCAATAAAAAGGCTTTTTCTTCAAGCTGAGGCTAATTTGATTAGCATTACTTGAGGTTGCCAAAAAATCTTAGCATACGATGTTAGGATTTTTTCTTTTTGAAAAATATGAATAATTTATACAGAAAAATAAATTTTTTTACGAATAAAGAAGGAGAGGTGAAAAAATGAATAACTTTGAATTATTTACATTAAAAAAAGCAGGATTAACAAATCTGCAAATCCATAAGGTATTGGCAGCTCAAGATAGTCATAAAAAATCATTATCGCTTAAATCAATAGCTCTTTATTCCACGTGTAAAAATCCTGTCATATTCATCGAAAAATATAAACAGCTGGATCTTAAAAGATGTCGAGAGGAGTTTAATCGCTTTCCTTCTTTTTCCATTTTAGATGACATTTATCCATTAGAGCTAAAACAGATGTATAACCCACCGGTTTTGCTGTTTTATCAGGGAGATCTTAGTTTGTTGGAACATCCTAAACTTGGAGTAGTTGGAGCCCGTTCAGCAAGTACAACGGGTACTCAGTCAATCAAAAAAATCATCAACGAATTGAACAACCGTTTTGTGATTGTCAGTGGTTTAGCTAGGGGAATTGATACAGCAGCTCACATGGCTACTTTAAAAAATGGTGGTAAGACGATTGCTGTTATTGGGAGCGGATTAGATGTCGCTTATCCAAAAGAAAATAGAAGATTACAAGCCTATATTGCCAAACATCACTTAATCTTATCCGAATACACAGCTAGAGACCAGCCACTCAAGTACCATTTTCCTGAGCGAAATCGGATTATCGCAGGTTTGTCACAAGGAATTATTGTGGCAGAAGCAAAAATGCGCTCCGGTAGCCTGATTACCTGCGAGTATGCATTAAATGAAGGACGGGATATTTTTGTTATTCCAGGCAGTATTACAGACGAAAAATCTGTAGGTTGTCATTTTCTAATTCAAGAGGGCGCAAAGTGCATTACATCAGGGATTGATGTCCTTTCAGAATACAAAATCTAAAATGAGTTTTCCTATAGGAAAAGAAAAATCTTGACACTTACCTAAAAATAGTATATTCTTTTTGGTGCTATACTAGTTTAAAAATATTGTAAAGGTAAGAATATGGTAACAACGAAGAAAAAAGCAACTACTAAGAAAAATTTAGTCATCGTGGAGTCGCCAGCAAAGGCCAAAACGATTGAAAAATATTTAGGACGCAATTACAAGGTTGTTGCCTCAGTCGGACATATCCGTGATTTGAAAAAATCCAGCATGTCGATTGATTTTGACAATAATTATGAGCCAGAATATATCAATATTCGTGGAAAGGGGCCACTCATTAACGACTTAAAAAAAGAAGCCAAAAAAGCCAAACAAGTCTTTCTCGCCAGTGACCCGGATCGCGAAGGAGAAGCAATTTCTTGGCATTTGGCTCATATTTTGGGGCTGGATGAAAAGGATAAAAACCGTGTTGTTTTTAATGAGATTACAAAAGACGCAGTAAAAAACGCCTTTAAAGAGCCACGTGCCATTGACCATGATTTGGTTGATGCCCAGCAGGCTCGTCGTGTTTTAGACCGCATTGTGGGGTATTCGATTTCTCCTATTTTATGGAAAAAAGTCAAAAAAGGCTTGTCGGCGGGTCGTGTGCAATCCGTAGCCCTAAAACTAATTATTGACCGTGAAAATGAAATCAACAATTTCAAACCAGAAGAATACTGGACCATTGACGGAACCTTTAAAAAGGGGACCAAGAAATTCCAAGCTAGTTTCTATGGTGTAGATGATAAGAAGCTCAAGTTAGAGAACAATGAGCAGGTCAAAGAAGTCCTAGCACGTATTAAAGGCGATGAGTTTTCGGTTGATAAGGTAGAACGCAAGGAGCGTAAGCGTAATGCACCATTGCCGTATACAACTTCAACCTTGCAGATGGATGCGGCTAATAAAATTAATTTTCGGACCCGTAAGACCATGATGGTCGCTCAGCAATTGTATGAAGGAGTGAGCCTTGGAACAGGTGGGACACAAGGTTTGATTACCTATATGCGTACCGATTCAACTCGAATCAGTCCAGTCGCTCAGGCACAGGCAGCAGATTTTATTACTGAGCGTTTCGGGTCTAAGTATTCTAAGCACGGTAGCAAAGTCAAAAATGCTTCTGGAGCCCAAGATGCCCATGAAGCGATTCGTCCGTCCAATGTCCAATTAACGCCTGAGTCCATTGCTAAATATCTAGACAAGGATCAATTGCGCCTCTATTCTCTAATTTGGAATCGATTTGTAGCTAGTCAAATGACAGCAGCAATCTTTGACACCATGAGTGTGCGTTTGGAGCAAAATGGTGTCTTATTTACCGCAAACGGTAGCCAGGTTAAATTTGACGGTTATATGGCTGTTTATAATGATTCAGACAAGAGCAAGATGTTGCCGGATATGGAAGTCGGTGACAAGGTGCAGCGTGTCTTGACCAAGCCAGAACAACATTTCACTCAGCCACCTGCCCGCTACTCAGAAGCAACCTTGATTAAGACGTTAGAAGAAAATGGTGTTGGCCGTCCGTCAACCTATGCGCCAACCATCGAAACCATTCAAAAACGCTACTATGTGAAGTTGGCTGCCAAGCGCTTTGAGCCGACAGAACTAGGTGAGATTGTCAATAAATTGATTGTCGAATTCTTCCCAGATATTGTCAATGTAACCTTTACGGCTGAAATGGAACAGAAACTCGATGATGTAGAGGTTGGAAAGGCGCAATGGCAGAAGATTATTGATAGTTTTTACCAGCCGTTCAAGGTTGAATTAGCCAAGGCTGAAACAGAGATTGAAAAAATTCAAATCAAGGATGAGCCCGCTGGTTTTGATTGTGATGTTTGTGGCCATGAAATGGTGATTAAATTAGGGCGTTTTGGCAAATTCTATGCTTGTAGCAATTTCCCAGATTGCCGTAATACCAAGCAGATTACGAAAGAAATAGGTGTAACCTGTCCTGAATGTCACAAAGGGCAAGTCATCGAACGCAAGAGTAAGCGCAATCGTGTTTTTTATGGTTGCGATCGCTATCCAGAATGCGAATTTACTTCATGGGATAAGCCGATTGGGCGTGATTGTCCAAAATGTCAACACTACCTTGTTGAAAAGAAAGTACGGGGTGGTGGCAAGCAAGTTGTCTGTCCAAATGGTGATTACGAAGAAAAAAAGGTTAAATAAGAAGGAACCGCTAAATCGTAAAAATGGGTCAATGATTAAAACTAAGAACTGATCCTCTACCATACAGGTTCTTCTTAAAAGATTACCTTGTCTGCCATAGGTGGAATCCTATGGTAGATTTTTTGATTTCATCATTTGATCAAACATATTGCTTATTCTATTTAATTGGTCTTTGATCGAATTTATGTTATGATAAACAAGTATCAAATTAGAAAGGTTCAGATGTGGGTAGCCCCCACATCTGGGAAATGAATGGTAGCATAATCTCCTTTTCCATTCATTTTTAGAGGTATTAGTCTATTGTCTCAATCCTATATTACAGTCATTGGAGCTGGTTTAGCTGGCTCTGAAGCAGCTTATCAAATTGCAAAACAGGGAATTCCTGTCAAACTTTATGAGATGCGGGGCGTAAAAGCAACACCCCAACATAAGACAGATCACTTTGCAGAATTGGTTTGTTCTAATTCTCTGCGTGGCGATAGCTTGACCAATGCAGTCGGTCTCTTAAAAGAGGAAATGCGCCGTTTGGATTCGATTATTATGAAAGCAGCGGAACAGACCCGCGTCCCAGCTGGAGGAGCCTTGGCTGTTGACCGAGAAGGTTTTTCACAAATGGTGACAGATGAATTGCAGCAACATCCTCTGATTGAAGTCATTCGTGAGGAGATTACAGACTTACCAACTGACGGCATTACCGTTATTGCGACAGGTCCTCTGACGAGCGATGCCTTGGCAGAAAAAATCCACGCATTCAACGGTGGAGCTGGTTTTTACTTTTATGATGCGGCGGCGCCGATTGTTGATGTCAATACGATTGATATGGACAAGGTCTATCTAAAATCCCGCTATGACAAGGGAGAAGCTGCCTACCTTAATGCTCCAATGACCAAGGAACAGTTTATGGCCTTTCACGATGCTCTTGTCAATGCAGAGGAAGCGCCTCTTAATTCTTTTGAAAAAGAAAAGTATTTTGAAGGGTGTATGCCGATTGAGGTCATGGCAAAACGCGGGGTGAAAACCATGCTTTATGGACCAATGAAACCAGTTGGACTGGAATATCCAGAAGATTATACCGGTCCACGTGATGGAGAATTTAAAACACCCTATGCTGTCGTTCAACTACGTCAGGACAATGCCGCAGGCAGCTTGTATAATATTGTCGGCTTCCAAACTCATCTGAAATGGGGCGAGCAAAAGCGGGTCTTCCAAATGATTCCAGGACTTGAAAACGCTGAATTTGTTCGCTATGGGGTGATGCACCGCAATTCCTACATGGATTCGCCCAATCTTTTGACGCAAACTTTTCGTTCTAAGAAAAATCCGCAGCTCTTCTTTGCTGGTCAAATGACAGGGGTTGAAGGCTATGTTGAGTCTGCGGCGTCTGGCCTCGTAGCCGGTATCAACGCAGCTCGCTTGTTCAAAAATGAAGAAGAAATCATCTTCCCTGAGACAACGGCAATTGGAAGTTTACCGCACTATGTCACTCATGCAGATAGCAAGCATTTCCAACCGATGAATGTTAATTTTGGCATTATCAAAGAGTTGGACGGTCCTCGCATTCGTGATAAAAAAGAACGCTATGAGAAAATCGCTGAACGCGCCTTGGCAGACTTGAGCCAGTGTATAGAAGTGTTGAATAATCAGTAAAGGCTAGGTTTTCCTAGCTTTTTTGACAATCTAGCTTGACTTATAGTTCACTTCAAGTGATATAATGATTTGGATAAAGGAGAGGTACAATGACCAATACAGAGAAGACCTATACGATTACAGAAGTCAGCGAACTTTATCAAGTTAACTCCAATACATTACGCTATTATGAGCGTATCGGATTATTGCCGACTATTCCAAGAAAATCAAATGGAAATCGTTATTTTACAAGAGAAATGCTGAACTGGCTTGAAATGGTGATTTGCCTGCGGCATTCAGGAATTCCAATAGAAGCTTTAAAAACTTATGTCAAACTACTACAACAAGGAGAAGAAACCCAAAAAGAGCGAGAATGGCTTCTAAAAGAACAATTAGAGACTCTATACCAACGAAAAGAAAATTTGCAACGCTCCATCGACCGCTTAGAGCATAAAATTTCCCTTTATGAGAGTGGTGAGATCAATCAAGCTACCTCTTATTTTGAAGAATATGCGATTTTAGAAGATCAGGAAAATAGTTGGAAGGAATAAAAAGATGAAAATTGATGTATTTGCCCATGTTTTATTACCAAGGTTTTACCAAAAAATGCTTAGGCTAGATCCACATTTGTCGGATAAAATGCCCTTTTTACAGAATCCAGTTTTGACAGATATGAAGAGTAGAGCACAGTATCAACACAAAGATACCCAACAAATTATATCTTATGTTAATGTCAATCCAGAAGATTATGTAGAGGCCGATGAGGCTTTAAAACTCGTTCAGGAAGCCAATCAAGAATTGTTAGAAACGCTGCAAGCTCATTCGGAGCAATTTGCAGGAGGTGTGGCGATGCTCGCCCTCAATCACATGGATGGAAGTCTTGAGATTTTAGAAAAATTTGTTACCCAAAATCAAAATATTGTAGGTGTCCAATTATTTAGTCGCCATCTTGGTCAGTCTGTTGCTGCACCAGAATTTGCACCTATTTTTGAAACTTGTGCAAGGCTAGAGATTCCAATTTGGCTTCATCCTGTATTTGATGCGAGAAAACCTGACAATAATATTGTCTTTTCATGGGAGTACGAGCAGACACAAGCCATGCTTGAAATAGTAGAAGCGGGCTATTTTAGAAAGTACCCTAATCTGAAAATTATTGTTCACCATGCAGGGGCAATGGTTCCTTATTTTGCAGAGCGGATTCGTCATATCCTGCCAGAAGAGATGGTGCAGGATTTTAAGAAATTTTACGTCGATACAGCCTTATTAGGCAATCCAAAAGCTCTGGAATTAGCTGTCGACTATTTTGGTATTGAAAAGGTTCTTTTTGGAACAGATGCTCCTTTAGGAATTTTACCTGCAGGTCCTACCAAAGAGATTATTGCTGCGATTGAAGCGATGGCTCTCTCAACAAAAGAAAAACAAGCTATCTTTGCGGATAATTGGTATCGCTTATTGAAATAGAAAGGAAGCGAATGCAGCCTATTTTTAACGTATTTAAGCTAAAAGTAGCTGAGAATCATGTAGAGGAATTTTTCCAGATTGGACAGACAAATTTCAATCAATCCATCACAAAAGAAGAAGGAACTTTAGCGATGTATTTGACAAAAGTTGATGATCAGCAAACATTTTGTGTGATAGAAGTCTATCGTGATGCTATGGCCTATGAAGCACATATCACTTCTTCTCATTTTAAGGATTTTGCTACTTTTGCACAAGATTACATTCCTTACAAAGAACGTGTAGAACTGATTCCTCAAATTTTGTATGAACAAGAACAGCCGGTTCAAGAAGATTTGTCTAGTCTATTTGTCAGATTGATATCTGTACGTGTGAAAGAAAGTAGGGAAACGGCATTTAAAGACAAGCTTTTTGATGTGGTAAATCAGGCAAAAGACACGAAGACTCTCTATGCAGGCTTTGTTGCAGATTCTCCCAATACATGGTATATCATTGATATTTCTAGTACAGAAAATAGCATAGTAGCAGCATTTTTAGAACAAAACGCTTCTATTGAGCAGCAGTTCAAACAGAACTTCTCACTGCTTGAATGTGTCAACAAAGGGAATTTGAGATATAGAGCTGTCACAGAAAAGGAGGCAAAATGTCACTAATTCGCCATAAAAAGGTAGAACTAACAGAACTCTTTTATGATTTAGTCTATGTCTATGCCATCTCTCAGATGACTCATCTGTTATCCCATGTTCGCCATGGAAGGTTCCTTTTAGAAAATGTGATTGTCTTTAGTATTGCACTGATTATTTTTATCAATTCTTGGATGATTCAGATGGTTTTTACCAACCGTTTTGGAAAAAATAGCTTGACGAATACTGTCTTTATGTTGCTACAGATGATATGCCTGCTAGTTGCTGCAGGTTTGCTATCCAATGATTTCCAAAGCATGGTCATCCCTTTTTTTAGCACGATGGCAGTTCTCACGGTACTCTTACTTGCACAATATGGTCTCGAGTATCGCATCACCAGAAATACGGCCGATCAATACTTCATCAAGCAATTTTTCTCTATTTTGGGAGTACGAATCCTGAGTCTCTTGTCCTGTCTTTTTCTCCCTTATTCATCTAGTCTAGTAATTGCTGTTTTAGGAATCATTGTGACATGGCTCATGCCGTCTTTCGTACTTAATCCAGCAAAAACCAGAGCTTTAAAGGAATTAACTCCAATTTCGTTTCCTCACCTTGTTGAACGTTTATCTCTGCTTGTGATTATCACCTTTGGCGAGATGATTATTGGGATTGCTCCTTATTTTTCTATCGATAAATTGTCACTTTCTTCCTTCTTTCCTTTTTTGATTGTGGCAAATTTATTTCTCTTTTATATCACAGAGATGGATTACAGGATTGATGTCAATAAAACGAATGTATCAGGAAACGGAGCTATTTATTATCATTACTTTATTTTCTTTGGTTTAAGCTTTATTACGGCGGCTTTTACCTTATTGCAGGAACATCAGCTATCAAACAATGCTATTGCGTGCCTTCTCTATAGTGGTATTTTCTTGTTTTTGGTTGGAATTCTCCTACATGCACCTTATAACAAGGCAGACTTTAGCTGGACTCCTAAATTTTACCTTGCCGAATTGGCTTTGCTGACTATCGGTTTCCTGCTTAGTCTACTGGTTGCTGAAAATTCTCTGATGTTCACCTTGGTTACTTTCTTTGTGACAGTAGGAATAACGAGTTTAATGATGCGGCAAAGATGATCATGTAGATTTATGAGTGAGAGGAGCGCATTCTCACTCCTTTTCTGTTATACCAGAGTAGCTGAATCGTAGTATATAAAGGAACTTTGCAACGAAATATGAGAAATAGAAATCAATCATTTTTGCTAAGTAAGGACTTACGAAATCCAAAACGGTAGAAGAAATTTGCCAGAGTTTGAATGGATTGCAGGCACAATGTCAACCCTATATTGATGTTAGATTTAAAACACGTCTTTCGGAACAAAAGTTCACAGCTGAGGTGTGGATGGAAAAATTGGGCCGAGAGCATTTTCATCCAATTCCGTTGAAAAGACTATGAGGAACAGCTTTTAGAAAAAAATAAAAATTTTTCTTGACAAAGTTTTGGCTTTAGGATAAAATTAAAAACGGTTACAATGTTATTACAGATGTAAGCATGATGTAGCTGAATCTTATAATATTATAAAAATGGATGTTATCGCTTTATTGCGAGCAGGAACCTATTTATACGATGCTTTTTGCGTACGATAAATAAGTTCCTTTTTGTTTTTAGGGAAACACTTTATGATCATAAAACGAATTTTAAACCATAATGCAGTTATTGCGACGAATAAAAAAGATGTTGATATTCTGTTATTTGGTAAGGGAATTGCCTTTTCAAAAAAGGTTGGCGATACGGTAGAAGTAGATGCGATTGAAAAAAGTTTTCTATTGAAAAATAGGGATAATATGACTCGCTTCACAGAATTGTTTATCAATGTACCGCTAGAGCTAGTCTATGTGTGCGAGAAGATTATCAATCTTGGAAAAATCAAATTAGGAAATAATTTTGACGAGATTATTTATATCAATTTAACTGACCATATTCAATCGAGCATTGAACGACACAAGGAAGGGATTGTTATTGCAAATCCTCTAAAATGGGAAATTGCCAAATATTATCCTGAAGAGTATAAGGTTGGAAAGCAGGCGCTAGAGATTATCAAAAAAGAAGCCAAGATAGAGTTGGCTGAAGACGAAGCTGCTTTCATTGCTCTTCATTTTGTGAATGCGAATCTGGAGAATAATTTTCAAGAATCGTACAAGATTACTGAAATTATCATGAATATTGAGCAAATTGTGAAAAACTTTTATGTCACAGAATTTGATCAAGAATCAATTGAATACTATCGCTTTATTACCCATATCAAACTTTTTGCCCACCGCTTATTAGCGCATGAATATTATCAAGAAGATGACGACGATGATTTGCTTGCTTTAATGCGGAAGAAATATCCTAAAGAATATGACTGTGGAGAAGAAGTTGCTCGCTATATTCAGAAAGAGTATGATTACCGTCTGAGTTCGAGTGAATTGCTCTATTTAACTGCACATATTCGAAGACTAACTAAGAATCTGTACTAGAATAAAGGAGAACATGATGAAATATAAAGATACTGCTAAAGCCATTTTAAAAGCAGTCGGAGGAGAAGCAAATGTTGCGAGTGCAACTCACTGTGTTACTCGACTACGCCTTGTTTTAAAAGATGAAGAACTGGTTTCGGATGCGGTTGTTAAAAACATTCCTAATGTCATGGGTGTGATGCGTAAAAACGGTCAGTACCAAGTGATTTTGGGAAATGATGTAGCTAACTATTATCAAGCCTTTGTAAAATTGGGGAACTTTGGTGGCGAACAGCCTGTTTCTACCGAAAAGAAAGGATCTGTTTTCGGTAACATTATTGAGTATATTGCCGGATCCATGACTCCTTTAATTCCAGCAATGCTGGGTGGCGGAATGCTCAAGGTTCTTGTGATTATTCTCCCAATGTTGGGATTGTTGTCTGCTGATTCACAAACGATTTCCTTTTTGAGTATCTTTGGTGATGCGCCCTACTATTTCATGCCAATCTTCCTAGCATTTTCAGCTTCGAAAAAGCTCAATGTTACACCAATTTTAGCGATGTCTGTAGCAGGAATTTTGCTTCACCCAAATTTTGTACAAATGGTAGCAGATGCGAATCCTATGGCTCTCTTTGGTGCCCCAGTTACACCGGCTAACTATGGATCATCTGTTATTCCAATTCTCATTATGGTTTGGTTGATGAAATATATTGAAACAGCGGTTAATAAAGTTGTACCAGCTGTGACCAAAAGTTTCTTACAACCAACGATTGTCTTGCTTATTTCAGGTTTTATTGCCTTAGTTGTAGTTGGTCCTATTGGAGTGATTGTAGGAGAAGGACTATCTACCCTCATTCAGCAAATGTATGGAACAGCAGGTTGGTTGACCTTGGCAATTTTAGGGGCTATTATGCCATTTATCGTTATGACAGGAATGCATTGGGCATTTGCTCCGATTTTCCTAGCAGCTTCTGTCGCAACACCTGATGTACTCATTTTACCAGCTATGCTTGGAGCAAACCTAGCTCAAGGAGCAGCTTCTATGGCAGTAGCCCTAAAAAGTAAAAATCCAAATACCAAACAAGTCGCATTTGCAGCAGGTTTTTCAGCTCTTTTAGCTGGAATTACAGAACCAGCTCTTTATGGGGTTACCTTGAAATACAAGAAACCAATTTATGCAGCGATGATTGGTGGTGGTGTTGCAGGATTGTTTGCTGGAATTGTCGGAATAAAATCTTTCTTGTTTGCAGTACCATCTTTGATTGCCTTACCACAATTTATCAATGCTGATCAGCCAGCCAACTTTACAAATGCATTGATTGCGACAGCTTTAAGTGTTGTTATTACTTTCATTATTGCTTACATTTTGGGTATCGATGAGGAAGTACAGCCGTCTGATTTGGAAAATGTTCCAACAGGTGTGTCAAACAAAAAAAAGATTGCTTCACCTTTAAAAGGAACCCTTCTTCCACTTGAACAAGTTAATGATGAAACCTTTGCAGGTAAATTACTCGGTGAGGGGATCGCTATTGTCCCTTCAAATGGAAAAGTCGTTTCCCCTATTGATGGAGTGATTGCCTCTGTCTTTCCTTCTAAACATGCCATTGGGTTGATTAGTCAGGACGGAGTAGAAGTACTAATCCATGTCGGATTAGAGACTGTTAATCTTAACGGTGAGGGCTTTACAAGTTTTGTAAAAGAAGGGGACAAGGTCCAAAAAGGAGATGTTCTTCTTGAAGTCGATATTGCCTCGCTTATTGACAAAGGATATGATGTCACAACACCAATTATCGTAACCAATACTCAAAACTTTTTAGATGTTTTACCGATGAATGAAAAAGCAACTGTTGAGGCAGGAGAAGACATACTAGCTATTTTATAAGGAGGAAACAATGGGAGTATTTCCAGAAAATTTTCTATGGGGTGGCGCATTAGCTGCTAACCAAGTTGAAGGAGCTTATAACGTTGACGGAAAAGGACTTTCTGTGCAAGATGTACTACCAAATGGCGGTCTTGGAGCTTGGACAGAGTCTCCTACTCCAGATAATTTAAAACTTGACGGTATCGATTTTTATCATCGCTACAAGGAAGACATCGCTCTAATGGCAGAAATGGGATTTAAGGTCTTTCGGACATCCATTTCGTGGAGTCGGATTTTTCCAAATGGAGATGAAGAAACGCCAAATGAAGCTGGTCTTCAGTTTTATGATGATTTATTCGATGAACTTCATAAATATGGAATTGAACCATTGGTGACGTTATCACATTATGAAACACCGCTCTATCTTGCACGCCAGTACCATGGCTGGATCAATCGAGACATGATTGGCTTGTTTGAAAAATATGCCCGCACAGTGTTTGAACGGTATAAACATAAGGTTCGTTATTGGCTCACATTTAATGAAGTGAATTCTGTGTTAGAACTCCCATTTACCAGCGGTGGTATTGATATTCCAAAAGAGCAATTGACAAAACAGGATTTATACCAGGCGATTCACCACGAATTGGTTGCTTCTAGCTTAGTGACCAAACTAGCTCATGAAATCAATCCAGATTTTAAAGTCGGTTGTATGGTGCTAGCTATGCCAGCTTATCCAATGACTTCTGATCCCAAAGATGTCTTAGCTGCTCATCAGTTTGAGAATTTGAACTATCTCTTTTCTGATATTCATGTTCGTGGAGAATACCCGAAATATGCTAACCGATTCTTCAAGGAGCATGGAATTGAGATTCAATTTGAAGAAGGGGATGCTGAACTGCTAAAAAACTATCCTGTCGATTTCTTATCCTTCAGTTATTACATGAGTATTACTGAAGCCTTTGACAAGAGCAAATACGCTTCTGGACGTGGCAATATCTTAGGTGGCTTAAGTAATCCATTTTTGGAAGCCTCTGATTGGGGTTGGCAGATTGATCCAATTGGTCTACGCTTGGTACTCAATCGTTACTATGACCGCTATCAAATTCCCTTATTCATTGTTGAAAATGGTCTGGGAGCCAAAGACGAACTAGTTGTTGGTGCAGACGGCACAATGACTGTTCTTGATGACTACCGTATTGATTATATGCACAAGCATTTAGCACAAGTAAAAGAAGCGATTTTAGATGGGGTAGAGATTATGGGCTACACATCTTGGGGCTGCATTGATTGTGTGTCGATGTCTACCGCAGAAATGTCCAAACGCTATGGCTTGATTTATGTCAATCGACATGATGATGGAAGTGGTGATTTGGAGCGGTATCGGAAAAAATCATTCTTCTGGTATCGCGATGTGATTGTAAGCAATGGTGAAAACTTGTGAGATAAGTGATACGAAGCTGAGCAGTAAATGCTTGGCTTCTTTTTGCATTTGAGCTAAATATAGCTGGTCTATGTTCCCTAGCAAACCCTCATTTCTACCAATGAGGATAAACAGTTTTTTAAGGAATGACAAGAGATTTTGAGGGATTTCGTTCGTTTTTTCTGGCTATTTTTAAAAATAATAACTAAATTTTCTGAATATTTCATCAAAAATATGCTATACTAGTCTTAATTGAAATGGAAATGAGAATGTGATGAATAAGTCTTACTTTTATCTTGAGATGAAAACCCACGAATTGGAGGTTCCCTATTCAAAGGAGAAGCGGCGTGTCCGTGTTTTGCTCCCCAAAAATTATGAAACAGATACAGAGCAAACCTATCCTGTCGTTTACTTCCATGACGGACAAAATGTCCTTTATAGCAAGGAAGCATTTAGCGGACATTCTTGGAAGGTGATTCCGACGATTAAACGCAATCCTGACATCGCCAAGATGATTGTTGTCGCTATTGACAACGACGGTTTCCAGCGCATGAATGAATATTCTGCTTGGAAATATAAAGAACTCAATATTCCCGGTGTTCAATTTGGTGGTAAGGGAACAGAATATGCTGAATTTGTTATGGAAGTAGTCAAACCCTTCATTGACAATACCTACCGTACTAAGGCTGACAAAGCCCATACAGCCATGATTGGGTCTTCCTTGGGCGGCAATATTACCCAATTTATGGGCTTGGCTTATCAAGAACAGATTGGTTGCTTGGGGGTCTTTTCATCTGCTAACTGGCTCCACCAAGAAGCCTTTGACCGCTATATTGAACGCCAAGAGCTAGACAAGGAGCAACGTGTCTATATTTATGTAGGGACAGAAGAAGCAGATGAGACCGATAAAACATTAATGGCAGGCAACATCAAGCAAGCCTATATCCACTCATCACTTTCCTATTATCGCCAGTTGATTGCAGGAGGAGTGGAATTGGACAATCTCACGCTAGAGATTGTTTCAGGCGCTATTCACAATGAAGAGGCTTGGGCAAAATATCTACCCGATTGTCTGCGATTTTTAAGTGAAAAATGGTAAGGAGATAAATAGATGCACGTAGAATTTTTAAGTCATTGGTCAGGGAATTTAGGTCGAGAGATGAATCTCAATCGCTATGGACATGCTGGTATTCCAGTCGTTGTTTTTGCTTCATCAGGCGGTTCCTATACCGAATATGCCGATTTTGGCATGATTGAGGCTTGTAAAGGATCCATTGAAGCTGGAAAAGTACAGTTTTTTACCCTAACTAGCGTTGATAAAGAGAGCTGGTTGGCAGATTGGAAGCCAATACACGATCGTGCAGAAGCTCATCGTGCTTACGAACGGTATGTGATTGAAGAAGCTATTCCGTTTATCAAACATAAGACAGACTGGTTTGAGCCAATGATGACAACCGGTTGTTCGATGGGGGCTTACCATGCCTTGAACTTCTTCTTGCAACATCCTGATGTGTTTAATAAGGTTATTGCGCTTTCTGGTGTATATGATGCCCGTTTCTTTAATGGGAATCAAGATTATGGCCAAGATGATGCCGTTTACCAAAATTCCCCTGCGGATTACATTTGGAACCAAAATGATGGTTGGTTTATTGATCGCTATCGCCGATCTGACATCATTGTCTGCTCTGGTCTTGGGGATTGGGAGCAGGATGGTCTGCCAAGTTTTTACACTCTCAAAGCAGCCTTTGCTGAGAAAAATATCCCTGCCTGGTTTGATGAATGGGGAAGCGATGTGGCTCATGATTGGGTATGGTGGAGAAAGCAGATGCCTTATTTCCTACGTACACTAGATTTATAGAAAGGTAATCTTATATGAATTTCATTGTTATTTCGCCCTATTATCCTGAAAATTTTCAACCCTTTACGCTTGAATTGGCTAAAAAAGGAATCAATGTCTTGGGAATTGGTCAAGAGCCATATGAACAGTTGGGTCCTGATTTACAAGGGGCATTAACAGAGTATTTCCGTGTCGAAAATCTAGAAGATATTGAGGAAGTCAAGCGTGCAGTTGCCTTTTTATTCTATAAGCACGGACCAATTGACCGAATCGAATCCCACAATGAATATTGGCTAGAAAATGATGCGGTTTTGCGGGAGCAATTCCATGTCTTTGGTGCTAAGCCAAAACACCTGCGTAAGACCAAGTTCAAATCAAAAATGAAGAAATATTTCAAGCAAGCAGGTGTTCCAGTCGTTCCTGGTCAGGTCATAAAGACTGAAAAAGACATTGCTAGAGCAGTAAAAACAATTGGTCTTCCGATGATTGCTAAACCCGATAACGGGGTCGGTGCAGCAGCAACTTACAAATTGACTAGTCTAGCAGATGTGGATCATTTTGCAGAGCAATGGGATCATGAAACCGTCTATTTCTTTGAAAAATTCGTTCATTCAAGTGAAATTTGTACCTACGATGGCTTAATAGATGCTGAAGGAAATATTGTCTTTGAAACAACCTTTGATTACCACTATACTCCGCTTGAGCTTTTAGAAGGTCAAAAAGACAATGCTTACTACATTTTAAAAACGATTGATCCAAAACTCCAAGCCTATGGTCGTTCGATTGTCAAAACCTTTGGCATGAAAGAGCGCTTCTTCCATATTGAATTTTTCCGTGAAGGCGATGACTATATTGCGATTGAGTACAATAATCGTCCTGCAGGCGGTTTTACAGTAGACGTTTATAATTTTGCTCATTCGATTGATTTGTACTGTGATTACGCTAGTATTGTCGTAGGAGAAGAAGTAGCTGAACGTCGCTTTGCTCCTCAGTACTGTCTTGCTATTACACGTCGTGACCAAACCCAGTATCAACATAGTGAAGAGGAATTGCGTGAGCGGTATGCCAATCAACTAAAAATGGAAAAACGCATGCCACGCGCCTTTGCTGCTCTTCAGGGAGATACAATCTACCTTCTCACAACGGATAGCCGAGAAGAACTCGATGATATGATTGCTTATATCAGTCAAACTCGCTCCTAAAAAGCTCGTCCTGCGCTTAGCAGGCGAGTTTTTTTATGGTATACTCTAAGAAAGAAAATGAGCGATTGCAAAATCTTATACTCTATAACAATGAACATCTGATTAGACAACGACATCAGATGTTCATTGTTGACGAATATTACAAAATTGTAAGGTAGAGTGACAAGTCTGTAAGGTAAGGCTCTATGAAATAAGAGTATAATAAAAGCATAAAAGGAAGTAGGAGAAGTACTAGTTGAAGGAGCTTGAGCAAGCACTATGAACAGCAGTCGCATAGCTGCAAAGTCCTCATGTCAAGCAGGGTCATCTTTCTCCTACAAATACATACTGCAAAAGGAAAAGGAGTTTTTATGTTTTTAGAAATCAATCATTTAGAAAAAGTCTATCGTACCCGTTTTTCAAAAGAAGAAACACGCGCCCTTCAAGATGTCGATTTTAAGGTCGAAGAAGGAGAATTTATTGCAATCATGGGAGAAAGTGGCTCTGGTAAAACAACCCTACTCAATATCCTGGCTACCCTTGATAAACCAAGCAATGGCAATGTTATTCTCAAAAATCAAGACATTACCAAAATCAGGGAAAGCCAACTAGCGGATTTCCGCCTGCGTAACCTCGGATTTGTCTTCCAAGATTTTAATTTATTGGATACCCTGTCAATACGGGATAATATTTTTCTGCCACTGGTACTGGCAAGAAAATCCTATCACGAAATGGAAGCACGACTAGCGCAACTTGCTCCAACCTTACGGATCGAAGACTTACTCAACAAGCGTCCCTTTGAACTTTCAGGTGGACAAAAGCAGCGAATAGCCATTGCCCGCAGTTTGATTACCCAACCTCAATTGATTCTTGCTGATGAGCCAACAGCAGCACTTGACTATCGTAATTCAGAAGATCTATTAACTCTCTTTGAAGAAATCAATACCGCAGGTCAAACCATTCTAATGGTAACCCATTCAGCCAATGCAGCTAGTCATGCTAGACGAGTCCTCTTTATCAAGGACGGCCGTATCTTTCATCAGCTTTATAAGGCTAATAAATCAAGTGGCGATTTCGCTAAGGAAATCTCACTCAGCATGTCTGCACTTCTAGGAGGTGAGTAAGGTATGTTCTATCTCAAATTAGCTTATGGGAATATTCGGAAATCCTTTCAAACTTTTGCGCCCTTTATTCTAGCGACTTTAGTCCTTTTTGTGCTAAATTGTTCGATTATCCTCTTGATGCTAAGTCCTATTGCAAAAACAATGGGAACAGGAGCGCTGGCGCTTGGTTTAGGTAGTGGAGTTCTTACGATTTTTTCTCTCATCATGGAAATCTATAGCTTTAATTTCCTAATGAAGCAGCGTGGTAGAGAATTTGGTTTATACAATATGCTTGGCATGAATAAGAAAAAGCTGGCCCTGATTGCAACGCTTGAATTGCTGATGATTCTTATTCTGGTCATTGTTCTAGGAAGTATCTTGAGTGTAGCATTTGCCAACCTAATGTACTTGATTTTTGTCAATCTACTCCATGGAACCAATCTGCATTTTGAAATCTCTTTCCTGGCTCTTTTCCTCAATAGCCTTATTTTCTCAGGGATATTTTTCCTTTTGGAACTCTTAACTATTTATAAAGTACAGTTCTCATCTCCTCTTATTTTGTTCAAAAGTAAGGAAGAAGGTGAGAAAGAACCCAAAGGGAATCTGCTTCTTGCTATTTTGGCCCTCATTTGTCTTGGTGTAGGGTATTATCTATCTCTTTCATCTAGTCAAGTTACGCCGATTGTCGTTTTATACAGATTCTTTATTGCGGTTTTATTCGTCATTGCAGGAACCTATCTCTTTTATATTAGTTTTATCGCCTGGTATTTGAAACGTCGTCGCAAGCAGAAGAAGTATTTCTATACACCGGAACATTTCATCGCAACATCCCAGATGATTTTCCGTATGAAACAGCACGCAACAGGGCTTGCCAATATTACTATTCTTGCTATTATGGCCTTTGTGACGATTGCAACAACTACGTCGCTTTATACTAATATGACAAATACTATGGATGTGCTCTTTCCGAAAGAAAGTAGCATTACCTACCACGTTCAAAGCAGGCAAGAAGGAGAAGCAGTTTTTCAGAAAACGGTGCTTGATACCTATCCGGAAAAAGCAAACGATAGTATCCGTTATCTGAGTTTTGCTGAAACGATTTCCTATGACGGTAGTAAGACCCTTCCTTTAAATAAAGAGACTCTGAATCATCCTTCTATTACTGGAATGACTTCATTGTATATTATGACCCAAGAAGATGTTCGAAAATTGGGCAATACAATTCCTGAGTTAAAAGAGCAGCAAGTTGCCTTTTATCTACCACATCGGACCAGTCACCTAGAATCAGTTGTTCTTGGAGAAAAGACCTTTGACGTCGTAGAAGGTGTACAAAATATTCAGGTTTCTGACTTGCTAAACACCTATAATCCTGCTCTACTTATCGTCAGCAATGATCAGGTACTCCAAGAATTTGTCCAAGTCTTTAAAGAAAGTAGAGACAACGGAGAACAGTTGATGAATTATCAAGTCCAGACCAATCTAAGCCGTGAGGAATTTCAAGCCTTGGTCGGAGCAACTGCTGGAGATTTCATGACAGAAGACGGTAGTCAGAGTCTGGGGGTTGTTGTCCAAAAAGAAGACTTCCAAAATGAAATACTAGGTTTTGTAGGTGGTTTCCTCTTTACAGGCTTCCTACTCGGTATCAGCTTCTTATTGGGGGCTGCCTTGATTATCTACTATAAACAGTATTCTGAAGGGCATGAAGATAAGAAATCTTACAAGATTCTTCAAGAGGTGGGAATGAGCCAAACCGCCGTTAAAAAGACCATTAACTCTCAGGTTTTACTTGTCTTCTTTATGCCGCTAGGTATGGCCATTCTCCATTTTATCGCCTCCCTTACCATGTTGAAGCAGATGTTGCTCATGTTTGGCGTAACCTCACACAGGATGATTTATACCGTAAGTGGCATAACAATTCTCCTTATCTGCCTGCTGTATTATATCATTTACAAATGGACAAGTAGGGCTTATTACCGCATTATTGAAAGATAGGCCTTGTTCATTAACAACTGGATATTAGGCGTATTCTGTATAGACTAGATTACAGAAAAAGTGGCTTTGTCGGTCACTTTTTTGATACAATAAGACTATGAACAAAGACAAAATTTATATCGTAGAAGATGATGAAACGATTGTACAGCTATTGATGAGTCATCTGAGCCAAAACTATCACGTGAAAAGTGTCCATAATTATCGTGCAGTGAGCCAAGAAATAGCAGAATGGCAACCCGATGTGGTTCTTATGGACATCAGTCTTCCGTACTTTAATGGCTTTTATTGGACGACAGAAATTCGCAAGACCATGACCATGCCGATTATTTTTATTTCCAGTAGCGATGATGAAATGAACGCTGTCATGGCTATGAATATGGGAGGAGATGATTTTATCGCCAAACCCTTCTCCCTTCCTCTTTTGGATGCTAAAATTGCTGCCTTTTTGCGCCGCATCCAACAGTTCACACAGATTAATCACCTTGTCTTAGAGGGCTACCAATTGAATATGGACGGGCGTTTCAGCTACCAAGATAAGCACATCCAACTCTCACCGACGGAGACTAAAATTCTCACTACCCTTATGCAACAACAAGGACAGGTTGTAACCAAGGAAAAGCTACTGGAACAACTGTGGGAAAACGAGGAATTTATTGATCAAAACACCTTGAATGTCAATATGGCACGTTTACGTAAAAAAGTCAGCGAACTAGGATTTGATCGCATTCATACCATTCGTGGAGTGGGGTATATTGTTCAATGATGATAAAATTTTTAAAAGAATATGCTGGTTGGTACCTCGTGTATTTCATCATCGGGATCAGTATAGTAGTCCTGTTTCTTCTCTATCAGCTTCCATTTGATTTCCTCTTACAAAGTCTCTTTTTTACCAGTATCCTCCTTGCTATCTGGACTGTTTGGCTATTTTTTCATTTTAAACGAAAACAAGAAATCATTGAAAACTTTACGGGAGAAATAAAAGGAACAGAGCTCAATTTGCCATCTGATTTGGCTTATTTAGCCTTGTTAGAACGCGAGAAAGAAGCAAGTAACGCCCTCATCCTTGCCTACAAATCTCGTGAAAATGAGTGGCAGTCCGTGGTCAAAATGTGGTCTCACCAGATGAAAGTCCCCTTGGCTGCCCTCTCTTTGATGAGCCAAACAAATCAGCTTTCTCAAACTGAGGTCAATCACCAATTACTGCGACTTGACAATTATATGACAAATCTTCTCAATTACATGAAGTTGTCCAATCAGACCAGTGATTTTCGCTTTGAGATGATTGAGGTTCGAGAACTGATTGTCGACTTGGTTAAAAAGTACCGCAGTCAGTTTTTGCAAAAGGAGTTGAGTCTTGACATAAAAGGGGAATGGCAGGTAAAGAGCGATCGGAAGTGGCTATCCTTTGCCCTGTCCCAAGTGATCGATAACGCTATTAAGTACAGTCAAAATAAAAAATCCATTATCATTCATCTGGAAAATGGCGTCACGATTATCGATCAGGGGATTGGAATTTTACCAGAGGATCTTCCCCGCTTATTTGACGAAGGATTTACCGGTTACAATGGGCGTGAACATCAGAAAGCCAGTGGATTTGGTCTTTATTTGACCAAACGGGTGCTCACCCAGTTAGCCTTATCGATTGATATTAGCAGTCAAATTGATCAAGGAACTCAGGTTCGTATTTGGAAGAAGTAGGAGAAGCAGATGAAGCTAGCCCTTGTCTCTGCTCTCAGGACCAGTCTCATGCAGTTGCAACAGCCCAGAAGAATGGCAGATTTTACCGCATGAATATATGAAGTAGATAAGAGACTCTCTAAGCCTATCTCGCTTTAGAAAATCAAGGAATTATAAAAATAGAAGGAGTATGCTATTTACATAATATAAATTACGTAAATAGCATACTCCTTCATCTTTTTTTGCTATACGCTTCAAAAGGGAGAAATCTTTCACTATATTGTTACTTAAGATTTGAAAACGGTTTAAAAGATGATATACTAGGAGTAGATAAAGGAGGAAGTTATGTCACATCATGTTTTGCAAAATGGTTCAGATATTCGCGGGATTGCGATTGCAACAGACGAATTAGCAGTTAATTTGACTCCAGAAGCGGTCACAAAGATTGTGCGCGGCTTGGTCTACTGGCTTTGTCAAGATGACGAGCTAGATAAGATTTATCAGGCTGGTAGACTGACGATCGGGATTGGACGAGATAGCCGCCTTAGCGGTCCTAGTCTAGTTGAAGCCTTTACAACAGAAGCGGTGCGACTAGGAGCTCAAGTCATTGATTTCGGTCTAGCTACCACTCCAGCCCTCTTTATGAGTACCCAATATGAGGAATTTGCCTGTCATGCTGGCGTTATGGTAACGGCTAGTCACTTGCCGTATTATTTCAATGGAATTAAAATCTTTAGCCGAAAAGGTGGCGCAGAACACGAAGATATCGCCTGCATTCTAGAGCACGATCAAGATTTAGGGGAACAAGCAGGTGGAGCAGTGACAACCGCAGATTTGTTAACACCATATGCCGCAGATTTGGTTGGTAAAATTCGCCAAGCTAACCAAGGACAAGAAAGACCGCTTGATGGCTTGCACATTATTGTTGATGCAGGAAATGGGGCAGGAGGCTTCTTTGCAGACAAGGTTCTTCGGGTCTTGGGAGCTGATACAACTGGCTCACAATTTCTAGACCCAGACGGCACTTTCCCAAATCATATTCCAAACCCAGATAATAAGGAAGCCATGGCTAGTATTCAGGCTGCTGTATTGAAACATCAGGCGGATTTGGGGATTATCTTTGATACCGATGTCGACCGTGCTGCCTTAGTGACTAAATCAGGCGAGATTTTAAATCGAAACAATCTCATTGCCATCCTTGCTCAAATCATTTTGCAGGAACACCCAGGCACAAGTATTGTCACCAATTCACCAACTTCAGAACATTTAAAACGCTTTATTGAAGAGTTGGGTGGCAAGCAGATTCGCTATATTTCAGGTTATCGCAATGTCATCAATAAGGCTATTGAGACCAATCAAGCTGGCATTGATTGCCAGTTAGCGATTGAAACTTCTGGGCATGCGGCCTTTAAAGAAAATTATTTCCTTGATGATGGTACCTACGCCGCAGCAAAAATCCTCATGCTCTTGCCACGTTTACAAGCAGAAGGAACTAGCTTAGATGACTTAATTGCTCAATTGAAACAGCCAGTAGAAACGCAAGAAGTCCGCTTTAAACTAGAAGCAGAAGACTACAGAGCGCTTGGTCAACAAGTGATTGCAGACTTACAAGCTCAAACGATTGAAGGCTTCCAATTTAATCCTGAAAATGAAGAAGGAGTGCGTTTTGATGTAACTGCTCCATACGGTGACGGTTGGTTCTTGTTGCGAATGAGTCTCCATGAGCCGCTTTTGGTCCTCCAAGTAGAAAATGATCATTCAGGCTACATTTTGCCAATTCTCAGACGTCTCTCTGAATTTTTAGCCACCTATCCTCAGGTAAATCAAACAAAGATGAAAGAAATTATTGAGCAATAATACAATAAAAAATTTACATAATATTTGTTATGTAAATTTTTTTGTTGTTTTTATAATTTATCCAGAGCATTTTTTTGTTCATCATTGACGATATGGGTATAAAGGTCTGTTACCTGAGTATTGGCATGCCCCAGTTGGTGACTGACCAAAACCTGAGACTTGGTCGCATCATAGAGACGGGTAGCTAGTGTATGTCGGAGTTTGTGAGGGGTCACCCGAATCTTGAAGTCGGCAGAGTATTTGGCAACCATTTTTTCGATACTTGAGGCATCCATACGATTGGGTAGACCACGGTATTCAGATAAAAAGAAGGCGATGTCGGTCTTTTCAGCCTTGTACCGTTGCTGACGAATGGCAAGATAATTCTCCAGGTAGGTTTTGGCGAAATTTGCCACGTTGACCGAATCCCGTTTGCCACCTTTTCGAGTCACCTCAATCATCATCATCTTTATATTAACATCAGAGAGATTGAGATTAACCGCCTCTGACAGCCGCACACCAGAAGCAAGGAGAAGTGCCAAAATCGCCAAATCACGCTCCTTATTTTTCTGGAAAGAAGAGAGTGCACGTTTCGATAGGTTGACCTGATACTGGGTGTCCACATAGTCCAAAAAGTCCATTGTTTCATCGCCTAAAAAGAGCTTTTGCTTGATGTTTTCCGCCCTAGCAGCAAGGGTCTCTTTTTTCTTCTTGGTGGAAACTTTTTTCATGACATTGCGGTAAAAATAGGGCTCGCCTTGCTCGTTTTCGACCTCTTCAGTCAAATATTTATAAAGGCTCGAAAGGGCAGACAAGGTGCGGTTTATCGTCGTCTGCGAGACCCCATTTTGAGTCGTATTAGCATTCAGCAAGGGCCTTTCGCGTAAATACAAGATAAAGGCTTCCATGTCTTTCTTGGTCAAATGTTCCAGAGTATCCAAAGAAATTTCTGAAATGCTTGTTACAGATACCAAGTCGGCCTCCATCAGCCATTCAAAAAAACGACGATATTCTTTCAAGTATTCATACAAGGTAGTAAAACTGTACGGAACAGCCAACTTGGATTGGTAGTAGTCTAAAACATACCAAGGCATGACCTCCTTTAATTGCTCAATTTTTTCCAGTAATAATTCACGACGCATAATAATCTCCCCATTTGTTCTTATCTATAGTATAGCACAAGTATAAATATATTTCAAGAAAATTATAGTTTTTCGGAAAGATATATGGAGGACTATCAGAAATACTCGTGATAATCAAATTAGCCCGTGTTTTACCATAGTATGTAACTCATCAAGAATTTTTTATAAAACTGTTCTACCTTTTCTTAGATAGACTTAACCATTGTATCTCACCTATCTTCCTAATGAAAATGAAATAGAACAGACTTTCTCATATTTATCTTAATTCTTTAACGTTCTTACATGCTCTTCAAGTACTTTGTTTAATATTTGTGTAAAAACAAGTTGACATAAAATCGAGATAGATATCCACCATAAGGATCTTCATCGCGTATTTCAGTAGCCTTAGTAACCGTTATGCACTTTTATTTTTGAAGAAAATGCTAACGATAATCCATTTATTTCGCGTATACCATTTTTCAATAAGAAAAAGTTTACATAATCATTATTACGTAAACTTAGCTTATTCCTTATCTACTAATAATCTTGCTCTATGATTTTATCATCTCGATACCAGACTTCGATGTGATTTGTATATTGAGCAGCCTCGTTTTTGTCGAATATCTGACGAAGCCAAGTTGCAAAACCCTTGTCAAGCTGCTCACGGTCAATTACCTTATTGACCAAGTCAACATTTTTTCCTGATACATTATGTCGGCTTAGATCATCGTTTGCAGAGGCTAACGAGGGAATGCAAATAACAATCCGCTGATAGGGTTTATCTGAAAAGAAACTACTTTGGGTTGTCCGAATCTCAACTCCCGGCACATTTTCAAAAATCCCGTTCAAATCGAGGCGCTCTCGTAAGGTTGCATGCCTCGTATGATTGAGAAATGCCATACCAAGGGTCAGGAGAAAAATGATGAAGAAGCATAGCCATAGCCAGCGTTTTTGGTACTTAGTCATTTTTTTCTACCTCCAGACTCTCTGCACGTAAGTGCCATTTGCCATCCATCTTCTGATACTGGGCTTTGACATGATAAGACTCGCTGTCAAACATTCCTTTGGAACTGAGAAAAACGCCTTCCAGATAAATAACTTCTTCCATTGGATCGTAGCTGAAGTCAACATTTTCCTTGCCAAAGAGAAAATCCCAGCGCTTAAATTCGATTTTTTTATCCTTAGCCAAGGTTTTTCGCAGGGCCTCTTCTACTTCTCTTCTGACATCTGCTGGAGTATTACGGAAAGTTGAGGTCTTACGACCGTATGCCCAAGTTGCAATCGTTGCGCCATTATAAAATAATGTAAACTGCTCCGTTTGATCTTCGACATTGTCTGTATTGATAGAGGCAATCAGCGTGTCTTTGAGTAAATCACGGTACTGATCATCGCGAAACAGGGCTGAAGTATTACTTAATTTGGGAATATAAAAATCGATTTCCTTGTATTCCCTACTGCTAAACCAGCCTGAAATACTGTCTTTTGAAATGGCATCTACTTTTGAGCCCAAAACGCCAGAAAAAGCATCGTCAACCTGATTTCGTTTTGAAATTGCAACCTTTTCTTGATACCAGGGCGAGGCCGTCTCAATTATTTTTCCAAATGCAGGAAAGAACAAGAATCGAATACCCGCTATCGCAACGAGAATGAGAACGATAAAGACGATTAGGTCGATGATTTTTTTCTTCATTTTTTTCATAATTGATATCAAAAGAAGAGAATTATTTTCTCTTCTTTTTCGCTTTCTTCATTTTGTTGGCCATGCGTTTCATGGATTGTTCCATGGCAAATTTACCGATTTTACCTTTCAGACCTCCGCCGAACATCTGACTCATATCTGGCATACCAGCGCCACCTAGGGCTGATAAATCAGGCATTCCACCTTGTCCCATCATGCCTTCAAGGGCTGACATATCCATGTTGTTTGGCAGATTTTTCGGAAGATTGTTAGGGTTGATCCCCATTTGCTTCATCATCTTGTTCATATCACCAGACATGACACCTTGCATCATAGCCTTAGCTTGGTTAAAGTCCTTGATGAATTTGTTAACCTCGACAAAGGTATTTCCAGAACCGTTGGCAATACGACGGCGACGGCTAGGTGTGAGCAAGTCAGGATTTTCCCGCTCAGCTGGTGTCATAGACGATACAATCGCCCGTTTTCTCGCAATATCCCGCTCATCGACCTTGAGATTAGCGAGAGCAGGATTTCCTGCCATTCCTGGAATCATCTTGAGCAAGTCTTCCATTGGCCCCATGTTTTGGACTTGGTCCAATTGAGAAATGAAATCGTTGAAATCAAAGGTATTTTCCCGCATTTTTTCAGCAAGTTCAAGCGATTTTTTCTCATCGTATTCTTGAGAAGCCTTCTCAATCAAGGTCAGCATGTCTCCCATACCGAGAATACGGCTGGACATACGGTCTGGGTGGAAGGTTTCGATATCGGTAATCTTCTCACCAGTACCTGTGAACTTGATTGGTTTTCCTGTAATGTGACGGACAGAAAGGGCCGCACCACCACGAGTATCCCCATCAATCTTGGTCAAAATCACACCAGTTACTTCGAGCTGGTTACTGAATTCACGAGCGACATTAGCTGCTTCCTGACCAATCATAGCATCAACTACAAGGAGGATTTCATTTGGCTGAGCAAGTGCCTTCACATCTCTCAATTCGTTCATCAATACTTCGTCGATTTGCAGACGACCCGCCGTATCAATCAAGACATAATCATTGTTGTTTTGAGTAGCAACTGCAAGACCTTGTTTGACAATCTCAACTGCTGGCACACCTGTTCCCAGCTCAAAGACAGGCACTTCAATCTGTTGTCCCAAGGTTTTCAACTGATCAATGGCTGCTGGACGGTAGATATCTGCCGCAATCAGCAAGGGACGAGCATTTTCGTCTTTTTTGAGCTTGTTGGCTAATTTTCCTGCAAAAGTCGTTTTACCAGCCCCTTGCAGACCGACCATCATGATAATGGTTGGAATCTTTGGAGACTTGATGATTTCCGCAGTGTCAGATCCTAGAATCGCAGTTAACTCTTCATCAACAATTTTGATGATTTGTTGAGCAGGATTCAAGGTTTCTATTACTTCGTGACCAACTGCGCGCTCGCGAACTTTCTTGATAAAATCTTTTACGACTGGTAGGGCCACGTCCGCTTCAAGTAGGGCGAGACGGATTTCCTTGGTTGCTTCTTGAACATCGCTCTCACTGATTTTTCCCTTGCGACGTAGGTTTTTAAAGACGTTCTGTAAACGTTCGGTCAAGCTTTCAAAAGCCATAGTATACTCCTTTTATTCTCTATTATCAATGCTACTTAGTATAGTGATTTTTTCTTGCAAAAATTCATCTGCTGGATAGCGTTCTAAGATTTGATCAAAAATTTGACTACGGACAATGTAATCTGAATACATGTGCAATTTCTTCTCGTAATCTTCTAAAATCTTTTCTGTCCGCTTGATATTGTCATAGACCGCTTGACGGCTGACCTGAAATTCTTCTGCAATCTCAGCCAAGCTATAATCATCAGCATAGTAGAGCTCGATATAATTCATCTGTTTATCGGTCAATAGTGCCGCGTAAAATTCAAACAAGGCATTCATCCGATTTGTTTTTTCAATTTCCATACCTTTTATTATACCAAATTTTTCCTAGAGGATAAAGCCTATCTATATCATTTGATCTATAAAAAAGTTTACATAATAAATTTTATGCAAACTAATTATTTTCTAAGTAAAATTCAAAACGTTCACCAACGTACTGGCTGTTCACATACTCAAACGGTTGACCATCTTCTAAATAGGAAACTTGACGGAGGGCTAAAATGGCTTGATTCTTTGTGATTTGTAGGTGTTTAGCTACCTGTTCGTTGGCCAGACGGGCATAAATCGTCTGGTGACTTTTACCGATGCGATAGCCGTTTTCCGTCAAGGTTTTAAAGAAATGGTTGGTCACATCGCTCTTTTTGACATTTTGAATTAAGCGTTCTGGGATACTCGCTACTTCATAGACAACAGGAATATTATCCGCAAAACGCACACGTTCCATCCGCACGACATACTCTCCCGCCTGTAAATTCAATTGGCTCACTTCTTTATCATTGGGCTTTGTTCGGATATAGGACAACAATTGACTGGACGGTGTTTTTCCCTGAAGCTGAATAATATCTGTAAAAGACATGGTTCCACGCATTTTTTCTTGCACACGAGTGCTTGCCACGTAGGTGCCCGACCCGACTTTGCGCTGCAAAATCCCTTCTTCTACCAAAAGCGTAATCCCTTGGCGCAAGGTCATTCGCGACACACCAAACTCATCGGCCAAGTCCCGCTCACTCGGTAGGCGCTCGCCGATTTTCCAGACTCCACGGTCAATTTCTTCTTTTAATTTATCATGAATGGCAATATAAGCAGCTTTCATACTCACTCCTCTTTGTTTCTCTTTCTATTGTACCAAATTTCTATCTTTTTAACCATTCTTACTGCAAATTGTTCGTTTTTATGATAGAATAAGAAACATCAATTTGATATTTTTATTTGAAAGGAAATAACATGACACTCCAAGACGTCGAAAAAATCATCGTTCTGGACTACGGTAGCCAGTATAATCAGCTGATTTCACGCCGTATTCGTGAGATTGGTGTCTTCTCTGAACTCAAGAGCCATAAGATTTCAGCAGCTGAAGTCCGTGACATCAATCCTGTCGGACTTATTCTCTCAGGTGGACCAAACTCTGTTTATGAAGAGGGCTCTTTTGGTATTGATCCTGAAATTTTTGAATTAGGCATTCCAATTTTGGGAATTTGCTACGGTATGCAGTTGATTACTCATACACTAGGCGGTAAGGTCGTTCCTGCTGGAGATGCTGGAAATCGTGAATACGGTCAGTCTACGCTCACTCATACTCTTTCTCCTCTCTTTGAAGGCACACCTGATGAGCAACTGGTCTTGATGAGCCATGGCGATGCCGTCACTGAAATTCCTGACCACTTTATCCGTACAGGAACGTCAGCAGATTGTCCTTATGCAGCGATTGAACATTCAGATAAGAAGATTTACGGCATCCAGTTCCACCCAGAGGTTCGTCATTCTGTTTATGGAAATGATATTTTGCGCAACTTTGCGATTAATATCTGCGGAGCAAAAGGCGACTGGTCCATGGATAATTTCATTGACATGCAGATTGCCAAAATCCGTGAAACTGTCGGGGACAAAAAAGTCCTTCTTGGGCTTTCTGGTGGGGTTGATTCATCCGTTGTTGGCGTTCTTCTTCAAAAAGCAATCGGGGACCAGCTTATCTGTATCTTTGTTGACCACGGACTTCTTCGCAAAGGCGAAGCTGACCAAGTCATGGAGATGCTAGGTGGAAAATTTGGCTTGAACATTGTCAAGGCAGATGCTGCCAAACGTTTCCTTGATAAATTGGCAGGCGTATCTGACCCTGAGCAAAAACGCAAAATCATCGGAAATGAATTTGTCTATGTCTTTGATGATGAAGCAAGTAAACTGACTGATGTTGCATTTCTTGCCCAAGGAACGCTCTATACAGACGTTATCGAATCAGGAACAGATACAGCTCAAACCATTAAATCGCACCACAACGTAGGTGGTTTGCCAGAAGATATGCAGTTCAAATTGATTGAACCACTCAATACCCTTTACAAAGACGAAGTTCGTGCCTTGGGAACAGAGCTTGGTATGCCTGATGAAGTCGTGTGGCGCCAGCCATTCCCTGGACCAGGACTGGCTATCCGTGTCATGGGGGAAATCACTGAAGAAAAACTTGAAACTGTCCGTGAATCCGACGCCATTCTCCGTGAAGAAATCGCAAAAGCTGGACTTGATCGCGATATCTGGCAATACTTCACAGTGAACACTGGTGTACGTTCTGTTGGGGTTATGGGAGACGGTCGTACCTATGACTATACGATTGCCATTCGAGCCATTACTTCTATCGACGGCATGACCGCAGACTTCGCCAAGATTCCATGGGAAGTCCTCCAAAAAATCTCCGTTCGCATCGTTAACGAAGTTGACCACGTCAACCGCATCGTCTACGATATCACCAGCAAACCACCAGCAACTGTTGAGTGGGAATAGAGTTAATAAGTATAAAAAGCCTATGAAATCAATATTTCTAAGGCTTTTTATCTTGTATTGACAACAGTTTAACAACAAAAACAGATTATTTTTTTATCAACTGCGTTGAGGACTCCTTTTTTCGTTCAACAGACTACGCTAGTCAAACTTCAAAAAGGAGTGTCAATAGTTAAGGTTTATGATATAATCATGTGGCAATGCTTTTCCTCAAGCAAATCTTTTGCTAGAGAGGAGGTGTTCATTAATGGGCTACTTCTCGGAGCTCCTTATTGCCATTACGGCAGAAGTTGTGGCAGGAATTATCTTGTACTTCATCTGCAAATGGTTGGATGGCAAAAAATAATAAGTATTGCCAACCTAAAAACACCCGTTAATCTGAAAAGAACGTAAAAAAAGCCCTCAACTATTGGCACTAGTTGGGGGCTTTGGTGTTCTAATGAACTACTTCTCAGTATCTAAAGTATACAGTATTTTACTAGGATTGTCAAATAAAAAAATGCTAGAGATAGAACTCCAATATTTCTTTATAAACTTCGTTACAGTTCTTGCATGATTATTATCACATAAATTGAGATAATTGTCAAATTTTACTATCCAAATTGATAGTATGTTGGTTGCCGTTAAACTTACTTTTTCTAACGTTATTTTCCGTCACTACTACTTGCCCTGTCATTCGATTAGCAACTTCTTCGATAGCATTAGGACGTAGATGAGAGTAAGTACCAAGTATAGTCTTAATATCTGCCATGTCCTAAGCGATTTTGCATTTCTAAGTCATTCATACCGAGCGACAACATAAAATTTGCATGAGAGTGCCTTAAATCGTGAATACGAATCGTTTTTATACCTATGAATTCACATGTACTTGTAGAACGCATTTCAATGTTGATTTTACTCGCTTCTTATCCGTCTGATAAGATAGACTTCAAAGAGCGACCTTCCTGTCCTCTCACTGACTGCGTCAGAAGACAAGGTTTTACAATGGGGCAAATACGAAAACGAGAAAAAACAACTACCAGCAGATACCCACTTTGTGACCATTGAAGGGGGCAACCATAACGGATTTGGTCTCTACAGCCAACAACGAAAAGATGGGATTGCCACTATTTCTGCTTCTCAGCAACGAGATATGAACATTCAAGAAATAGTAGATTGTGTAGAAACAAGTCATAACCACCCGTGAAAACGGGTGGCTTGTACACCGGCTATAAGCCGTTTCCCTCCAGCGGGCGTCTAAAGACGCTCGCTGAACTTCGTTCAGGTTAGCTTCTATTACTTGACTAATGCCCGTAACAACGGGCTTTTATCTTGTTCTAAAACCTCCATCTGAAAATGGATCTTCATACTCTTTAACACTCAACTTATCAAGAGCGATGTCAGTTTTTTCCTGCTCACGGATATACTTCGCAACAGTTTTCTCGTTTAATCCTACCGTACTGACGTAATAGCCTCTTGCCCAAAATTTGCGATTTCCATACTTATATTTTAAATTCGCATGTTTATCAAATATCATTAAGGCACTTTTACTTTTCAGATAGCCCATAAATTCAGAAATCGCAAGTTTTGGAGGAATGAGAACTAACATGTGAACATGATCTGACATCATGTGACCTTCAATAATTTCAACTCCTTTATATTGGCATAGATGACGGAAAATATCGATTAAATCCTGCCTAATTTTGTAGTATATGGCTTTTCTTCGGTACTTCGGTGTGAAGACAATATGATATTTGCACATCCATTTGGTGTGTGATAAACTATAACTACTTTTAGTCATTTATTTTTCCTCCTTTGTCTAACCTGAACAATTAGATTATACTAGGAAAAATAGTGGTTTTCTTGTTCTTCTCTGCGAGAAGAACTGGCTTGAAGCTATAATAAAAAAGGCTTGCTAGCCTTTTTCTTCTGACAGGAACTCTTTTACTAATTCCATCGTTTCCATGATAGCTTTGTAGCGCGATTGGTGGAGATTTAGCTCTTCCTTGTCTAGTTCATTATACATTTCATTGGTCAAGAGGATTCTTTTCCTCAATTTTGGCGAATACATAATATAGCCGACCAGTTCTAACTCGGTCAATTTTCCGATAATATCTGTCAATGTCTGAGGCTCTGTAGTGCAATGTTCCATCTTCTCTCTCCTTTTATGCTTTCAAGCACTGTGCAAACTCTTTATCTGATTATAGGCAATTAGCCTAATTTATGGTAAAATAAATGTACAATATTTAGATACATTAAATACCAAACGGTATATCTATATTATACTAGTTGGTATCGAATTTGTCAATCAAAATATACGATTGTGAATAAAAATGGAGCCAACCATGGATACGAGTAAAAACCTTTTTACCCAGCGATTGAAAGAGTTGCGAAAAAATGCAAAACTGACTCAGCAACAACTATCAAATGAACTCAATATCAAACAAGGTACCTATTCCCGTTGGGAACGTGGTCTACTAGAGCCAAATCTTGCTCAGATTACTGATTTAGCGATTTTCTTTCATGTCAGTGTCGACTACCTAACAGGAAAACGCGATAAGGAATATAGCACCATTTCAGCTCAGGAACGCGAAGCCATGTCTGTCGAAGAAAGCAGCAAAATTGCAGACTATGTCATTTCAAGCATCTTTACGGCCCTTTCTTCTGCTAAAGAAAAAGGCATTTCTGAAGCCGCTATGGTGGCACTACTTTCTGAACTCGGTTTTGAAAAAGAAGCCCAGACAAGTCTAATTGAGCAACTTTATGAAACAGGTACATTGAAACAGGCTGAAAAATAAGAAAAGCTCCACGAATGGAGCTTTTCTTATGTCATTTTACGGTTGATGTACAACCGTGTCATTCATATCAACGATTACACCATTTTGATAGACACGATAGAGCGACCCGTCTGTTCCTTGAAGAAGATTATAGGGAATAGAGTCAGTACGATTGTAATTATCTTCTAGGACTGTCCAGCCCTTATCTCCAAGAATACTATTGGCATAGTCAATCGTATCTTGACCGCTTTCTAAGGTCACACCGCTATTTGTATTTTGGAGGGCATCTGTAGTATCTGTATCAGACAGTGTAGATGAGCTAGCAGGAACAGAGCTTGCCTGCTGACTCGTAGAAGATGAACTTTTAGATACTTGACTAGCCGTTGTACTGCTACTTGAATCGCTTTTATCCGTCTTCTTAGAGCAACCTGTAGACAAGGTCAAAACAGCCAGTAATGAGATAGCAAGAAGTGTATACTTTTTCATCAGTGATCCTCCCTTTCTCTGTGAATCGTAAATCCTGTCGCTTGCTTGGTTGCCATAATGGTCATATCAGAAATCTGTACATGACGGGGTTGATTGGCAACAAATAGGACGCTCTGGGCAATATCTTCTGCCTGCAAGGCTTCAATTCCTTGATAAACAGTCGCTGCCTTCTCCTTGTCCCCGTGAAAACGCACCTGGCTAAAATCCGTCTCGACAATCCCTGGCTGAATGGTTGTCACCTTGATGTTCTTATCAATAGTATCGATACGGATACCGTCACTCAAAACCTTGACAGCTGATTTTGTTGCTGCATAGACTGCTGCACCTGCATAGGCATAGATTCCTGCTGTTGAGCCAATATTGATGACATGTCCTTGATTACGTTCAACCATGCTTGGTAAAATCTGTCGGGTCACATATAGCAATCCCTTGACGTTGGTATCGAGCATAGTGACCATATCTGCCACCTCATAGTCCTGAAATTTTTCAAGTCCTAAAGCCAAGCCTGCATTGTTGACCAAGATATCAACCTGCGGAACCTCTTCCAATATTTGCCCACACACCGCTGCCACTTCTGCTGCTTGCGTGACATCCATTTGGTAGTAATGGACAGTGACACCATATTTTGCTGTCATATCTGCCTGAATCTCTTTTAACTTCTCCACTCGTCGTCCGGTAATGATCAGATGGTCTCGGTTTTTAGCAAACGCATAGGCAATTGCCTTTCCAATGCCACTTGTTGCACCCGTAATCAGTACGTATCGTGTCATATCGCACCTCCCTTTTTTAGCTTCATTATACCACTTTTTTTGAGAAAGGAAAAAAGGAAAGCAAAAAAGAGCAGGAAACACGAACATTGTGCCACTGCTCTTTCATTATGGCTAAAGCAGGCTCATTAATCGAATCAGATAAACATTGAATCGTACCTGTCTGGAATAATAGATATTGCCTCCGTTTACGTAGAGTTTGCCTCCGTTGATAAGGGCAATCGGATGGTAATAGATGTAGGTCTGTCCCGTCGTATTCCCAAGGCTGGGGGCTACGATGTCTTTTGAATAGTTCGTTGACAGTTCAATGGTATTTTTTCCACCATTTTGGGCAACGTAGCCAATATAAGCTGGACCGTAATTATAGGCCTGAACGGCTGTCCAGACATCAACCCCTGCATCTTCAGCTAAAGAGAGATTTTGACTCAAATACTCCACCCCTTGACGGATGCTTTCCTTGCTGTCTGTAATGGTATCAGCATAGCCTGAAGCAGACTCGCTCGACTGCATGACATCAGCTTGTTTTCCTTTCGTTTCCGTGTAGATCATCGCTAACACCAATTCTTCGTTGGCTTTTGTGTCGTTTTCAGCCAAGATTTCCTGCACCATAGGTTGATAGGTCATGACTTGTTTGACATCTCGGTGAGTTTTATAGAATTGGTAAGCTAGAAAAACAAGGACGATGAGGGCAATCGTTCTTGCTAGTTTTCTCATGTTATTTGCTCTTAATATCTTCTATATTCTTGATGAGGATAGAATAAGTCCCATTATCGTTCTGAATAAATTCAACAGCTTCTGCATCCTCGTAAATAGTGGTCGGCACAATCAATTCAATCCCGTTTGATAGGGATAGTTTTTGATTTTCAAATTTTTTCAATTGGCGACTGCTGTCAATCTCGTCAAAGCTAACCTTTTCTGGAATCACCTCTTTCAGCTCATCGACAAAGCTGAGACGGGCTGTCAGATTGGTGTCAAAGAGTTGATCGGCCAATTTTTCAGGTGACAATTCATTGTCTTCTTCCAGATGATTAAAAATGGCGGATTTGACCTTAGAATGGAATTGGAAGTCTGCCTGATTAAAATTCTCCGCAATTTTCTGAGCTGTCTGCTCAACTGCCTTGATTGATTTTTTGGCAGAAATCGCTGGACAATCTTGCAAGACATTGTCCGAAAAATAGTTCAAAAAAGTCCCGTTGTACTTAATCCGCTTTTCAATCAAGTGGTATTTGCGGGTTTGCAGGTTGAGAATCAGAGCCTCATCAGGTGCTGAACCTGCGCTTGGCAGATTGTTCTGCGTGAGTTTCAAGGGACTATCACTTTCAGCTCCGACATGAACCAAATTTTCACGAAGGGAAATCCGTAAAAAAGCAAACTGCTCCACCCCATTTTTCTCAAAACGAACAAAGACCAAGTCATTGGTCTTGAGATTTTCAGAAACAGAAAACTCTTCTTTCCAAAGTTTGGCAATGGCAATGGAACTCTCTAGCAAATCATCAGACAGATAGTCAAGAAAGGGGCTTTCAGCCCCCAATTGCCCCGTTTTTGCTTCATCTGAATAGGACCGTTCAATCTTCTTACGCAGATACTCCTCAATCTTGGGGCTAATGGTCAACAATTTGTTTGCCAAGTTTAATTCCGTATCTTCTGGAGAAAACTGGTGAATAACAGCTTCTTTAATGTAAATATCCATGAATATTATGCCTCATAGAGCGGAAAGGCATCTGTCAAAACACGCACTTCCTTACGCACTTCATCAAGGACAGCTTCATTATCCGCATTTTCTAAGGCTTTCACCGTCAGTTCTGCCACCTTACGTGCTTCTTCAACACCAAATCCACGAGCCGTAATCGCCGCAGATCCAATCCGAATACCGCTTGTCTTAAATGGCGACAAGGTCTCAAATGGAATCGAATTTTTGTTCAAGGTGATGTGTACTTCGTCCAAAAGATTTTGGGCTACTTTTCCATTTTCAACGACCTTGGTCACATCAACAAGGAAGAGGTGATTGTCTGTTCCGCCTGTAATGACACGGAATTTGTCATGTGCTAGGAAGATATCTGCCATAGCCTTACTGTTGTCAATGACTTGTTGGGCGTATTCTTTGAAAGCAGGGTCTAAGACTTCTTTAAAGGCAACTGCTTTAGCAGCAATCACGTGTTCCAGCGGTCCACCCTGGATACCAGGGAAGATAGCAGAGTTGATTTTCTTTGCCAAGTCCTCATCATTTGTCAAAATCAAACCGCCACGAGGACCACGGAGGGTTTTATGGGTCGTTGTTGTCGTGATATGAGCATAAGGTACTGGATTTGGATGTAAACCAGCTGCGACAAGTCCAGCGATATGTGCCATATCGACCATAAGTTTTGCCCCAACGCTATCTGCAATTTCACGGAATTTAGCAAAATCAATGATACGAGAATAGGCAGAAGCCCCTGCGACAATGAGTTTTGGTTGTACTTCTTTTGCTTGGACTAAGAGGGCATCGTAGTCAAGCAAGCCTGTTTCTTTATCAACGTTGTAAGCAACAAAGTTGTAGGTTTGACCAGAAAAGCTGACAGCAGCCCCATGGGTCAAGTGTCCGCCAGCTGCCAAGTCCATTCCCATGACCGTATCGCCTGGCTCAATCAAGGCCATATAGGCTGCACAGTTGGCTTGGCTACCAGAATGAGGTTGGACATTGGCAAATTTAGCGCCAAAGATTTCCTTAGCACGCTCAATAGCAAGGCTTTCCACGATATCTACGCACTCCGTTCCACCATAATAACGGCGGCTAGGATAGCCTTCTGCGTATTTATTGGTCAAGATGGAGCCTTGTGCTGCCATGACCGCTTTTGAAACAACATTTTCTGAAGCAATCAATTCAATATTGTGCTGCTGACGCTTTTCTTCTGCAGAAACAGCTTCCCATAGTTCTTTATCAAACGCCTTGTAATCTTCTTTATCAAAAATCATGCAATTTCTCCTTTAAATGTGAGTTCTGGTAGCTGGGCGAGGAGGTCCTCGCGAGTGATGGCGCCTTGGCGTAAAATCTGGGCTTTCTCCCCTGACAAGTCTAAAATGGTAGAATCTTGCCCTGTTAAGAAATCATCATCTTTTACCCCGGTAACCTCATCATAGAAGCCCTCGATAATCTGGTCAAACAAGACACCGCTGGTCTTGCCAGAAAGATTCGCAGACGGTCCAATCAGAGGTCCAAAGGTTTTGATCAAATCAAGTGTTACTGGGTGGCTAGGAATGCGAAAACCGACCGTAGTCATGCCTGAGTTAACCCAGTGTGGGACTTGTTCATTTGCTTGTAAAATAATGGTCAAGGGACCTGGTAAGAAAGCTTGAAAGAGTTTTTCGAGATAATCTGGCTGATTCTTAGAAAAAGCACGGACATCCTCTAAACTCGCCACATTCAGATTCATAGCTTTATCTAAGGGCCGCTTCTTGAGCTCGTAGACACGCTGAACAGCTCGTTCATCCAAGGCACGACCAAACAAGCCATAGACTGTTTCCGTAGGGAGCACGACTGCCCCACCAGCTTCTAAAATTTGTGCAATCTTATCCATGATCCACCACCACCATCCTATCTTGTCCAAATTGGTCTTTGAGAATGCGGACACGCTTGTCTGGAAGGGCTGTTTTGAAAAGGTCTTTTACTTGTTGCCCCTGTTTATACCCGATCTCTAGGTAAATTTTCCCTTTTTCCGTCAGAAATTCTGTTGCTCTTTTGGCAATCTGTCGGTAAATGGCAAACCCGTCTTCTTCTGCAAATAAGGCTATGTGTGGCTCTGAATGAAGCACATTTAAGCCCACTTCTTCCACATCTGCTCGTGCGATATAGGGCGGATTGGAGACGATGATATCATACTGTCCCTTGATGTCCTGCCAAACATTGGACTGGACAAAGGCAAGTTCAACTTGGTTTCGCCAAGCATTTTCCTGAGCAACAGCAAGAGCATCTAGTGAAATGTCTGAGGCTGTTACCTTCCAGTTTGACTTCGCCTTAGCAAGACTAATCGCAATCGCTCCGCTCCCTGTCCCAATGTCGAGTACCGCAAGGTTCGTTGCATTATTTTCTGTCAGAATAAGGTCAACTAGCTCTTCTGTCTCAGGACGGGGAATTAATACTCTTGGATCTACCGAAAATTCCAAACCATGAAAATTTGTCTTTCCGATAATGTATTGAGCTGGAACATGCTGGGATAGCTGTTGAAAAATCAGCTCTAACAGCTCCTTATCGTCTTTCGTTACTTCTTTCGTTAGCAATAAAACGAAAGCTGTCAGAGTCAGCTTCTTCAATGCACGAAAGGTATAAGCTAGACTTTCTGGCTCTTCTCCTATCTCATCCAACTTGCTTTCATAACGTGAAAACAATTGCGCGTAATTCATTATTTATTCAACTCTTCTAATTTTTGCGTTTGGTCATAGAGCACCAAGGCATCAATCACCTCGTCCATTTTACCAGATAAAATCGTATCGAGTTTTTGAAGCGTTAAACCAATACGGTGATCCGTCACACGGTTTTGAGGGAAATTGTAGGTACGAATTCGCTCTGAACGGTCTCCTGTACCAATGGTTGATTTCCGCTCTGCATCTTGCTCATCTTGAGCAATTTGGGCAAAATGATCTGCCACACGAGCCCGAATGACCTTCATTGCCTTATCACGGTTTTTCTGCTGGGTTCGTTCTTCCTGCATTTCGACCTTGATATTGGTTGGCAAATGGACAATCCGCACGGCTGTTGCAACCTTATTGACGTTCTGTCCACCAGCACCTGAGGCATGGTAAATGTCAATCCGTAAGTCTTTTGGATCGATGTCGTACTCGACTTCTTCGATTTCTGGCATAATCAAGACTGTTGCCGTTGAAGTATGGACACGACCTTGGCTTTCTGTAACCGGTACACGCTGCACACGATGAGCGCCTGATTCATATTTCAACTTAGAATAAACCGATTGTCCAGATACCATAGCAACAACTTCTTTAATCCCACCAACACCATTATAAGAAGCCTCCATGACTTCAAAGCGCCAGCCTTGACTTTCTGCAAATTTCTGGTACATGGTCAGCAAGTCTCCTGCAAAGAGGGCTGCTTCATCTCCACCAGCTGCTCCACGGATTTCCAAAATGATGTTCTTGTCGTCGTTTGGATCTTTCGGCAGGAGCAAAATCTTCAATTTTTCTTCATAGGCTTCCTTATCAGCCTTGGCTGTCTTGAGTTCTTCCTTGGCCATTTCTTCTAAGTCAGCATCGCCAGAAGCATCCTTAATCATCTCTTCTGCATCAAGAATATTTTGCAAGACTTTTTTATACTCACGGTAGGCTGTCACAGTGTCACGGGTTGCTGCTTCTTCTTTTGATAACTCCATAAAACGCTTGGTATAGCTGACCACATCTGGGTCACTCAGCAATTCCCCAAGCTCATCGTAGCGGTCTTCTACCGCCTGCAATTGATCGTAAATATTCATCTTTTCTCCTATCTTTCTGGTGCAAAATAGTGTCTGCGACACACAGGGATATAGGTTTCATTTCCCCCGATTTGAATCTGCTCGCCCTCATAAACAGGCTCACCATTCACTGTCCGCAAGACCATGGTTGCCTTTTTGGAACAATATTGACAAATGGTCTTAATCTCATCTAACTTATCAGCTAAAAGAAGCAAGTGCTTAGAGCCCTCAAATAAGTCATTGCGAAAATCATTTTTGAGACCGAAGGCCATGACCGGCACATCTAATTCATCAACCACACGCGCAAAATCATACACATGCTGCTTGGTCAAAAACTGAGCCTCATCAATAAGTACACAGTAGGGTTTTAAGGACAAATTTGCAATGTAATCATAGACATTCATCTCCGTTGTAATGGCAACTGCTTCTCGTTGCATTCCGATACGACTAGCAACCACTCCTACACCTGCCCGTGTATCCAGCGCGGAGGTCATGATAACCACATTCTTGCCCTGTTCCTCGTAGTTATGCGCCACTTTCAAAATCTCAATGGTCTTTCCAGAGTTCATCGAACCATATTTAAAATAAAATTGAGCCACTTTTTTCTTTCCAATCTATCAAACTCATTCATTTCATTCTACCATAAATTCACCAAATGCGGTACTAGAGAAAATGAAAAAAGCGTTTCCGTTCGGCTATCGCTCTATCAAGAAATATGCTATACTAATTCTAGTAAAGAAAAAGGAGAATCTTATGCCATTTGTACGAATTGACTTATTTGAAGGACGGACTGAAGAACAAAAAATTGCCTTAGCACGTGAAGTGACAGAAGTCGTCTCTCGTAATACCAATGCCCCAAAAGAAGCCATTCATGTCTTCATCAACGACATGCCAGAAGGCACCTACTACCCTCACGGCGAAATGAAACGCAAAGGGTAAAACATTCTAGACTAATTTTAGACTTATCCACGCAAGTCTCGGATTGAAGAAAAAGCCCATCTTGGATAATTTTCTTCAATCTTTTTTCTTTTGCGTGAAAAAATAAAAACTCTTAACAATACGGTTCTATCAGTATTTCTAAGTGTTTCTGTTATATGGTAGTCAACTTCAAAAATATGATGAAGTATTTTCGATAACATCATGCAGATAAGCAACTGCCTGTTCTTCATCTGTTTTTATAAAACTAGTCACCATTTTGGGATGATCAATATAACTTTATCCGTTTGACCTTTAAGAGCTTTAGTTGTAGCTCTTAAAGCTAGATTAGTAGCATTCATGTAGCATTTACTCCTGAAATGAACATATTAGCTTCTCGTTCGGTCACTTCCTCGTAATCTGAAAAATCTCCAAAAAATAAACGGTCATACCATGCCTCATTCTCCACCCAACCATCAGACACAGAATAAACCTCCGTTATCCCATTACAATAACGAACAATTTTAGGATGTTTCGTTTTAATAAAGAAATACTTTGCTTCCATAGTCTATCTCACCAACCTATACTTGTCCTGCTGTTATACGCATTAGCTACTATTCTATAATAAATATGATTCTATTATACCCAAAAAAGCCTTGGAAAGCTCCAAAGCATTGGTGTATTGTCTTAAACTTTTTCTGTTCGTTTGGCAATACTACGCAAGCGCAGATTCAGACAGATTCCACATATGAAAATTCCCACAACAAGGCCAATCCAGTAGGCGAATGGTCCGAGTGTGGTCCTACTATCAAGGAAAAAAGCGATTGGGAAGGTCAGACTCCAATAGGAAACAAGACCGATGATAAACGGCATGGTCGTATCCTTGTAGCCACGTAAAATTCCCTGAATCGGTGCTGTAAAGGCATCTGCCAGCTGGAAAAAGAGGGCATAGGTCAGAAATTGAGACGTCAGCCCAATAAAGGCTGAATCATGACCATACAGAGTTGCCACCATTGGTCTAAAGAAATACAGGAAAGACAAGGTTAAAGAGGCAAAACCGATGGCACTCAAGCGGCCCAATCGACTATATTCTCTGACATCTTGATAGCGTTTTGCACCAATTTCATAAGAAATCACAATTGGTAGAGCTGAAGAAATACTCAATGGGAAGGCATAGAGCAAGGTCGCAAAGTTCATCGCGGCTTGGTGTGAGGCAATGACCTGTGAAGAGAATTTAGACATATAGAGTCCAACAACGGCAAAAATCGCTACTTCCGCAAAGATTTGTAGCCCAATTGGCAATCCTAAACGCACATCTTCCTTGATAAAGGAAACATCGAAGGAACTCTTTTTCCAAATCTGATACTCTCTTATCTTGGGGTGGCGGTGCATCACCAAGAGTACAACTCCCAAAACAGCCCAGTAAGCAAGAGCCGTTCCTAAACCTGTTCCTGCACCACCCAGCCTTGGTAGTCCAAAACGCCCATAAATCAAGAGATAGTTGAAAAAGGAGTTAAAAGGCACAATCAGGAGCATCAAATACATGGATAATTTAGTCAAGCCAAGCGAGTCAAAGAAGGATCGAAAGACACTAAAGAGTAACAGCGGTAAAATCCCAATCGAAATGTAAAAAAGATAGCGCTCTGCAACTTGAAAGACTGCCTTTTCCAGATGAAGCATTCCCAAAATAGGCACTGCTCCTCCAAAGACTAGGATAAACAACAAAAGGGCTAAGCCGATTGCCAAGTAGATAAAATGGTGCAACTCCTGCCGAATCCGCTCTTGATTTCCACGTCCTAGGTGTTGTCCGACAATGGGAACAAGGGCTGAAACAATTCCTGTCAAAAGAGCAAAAAATGGATTCCACAGACTGGTCGCCATGGACACACCTGCGAGGTCTACGGTACTATACTGCCCTGTCATCATGGTATCGATGAAGCTAGCTGAAAAATTCGCAAATTGATAAATTAAAATAGGCACAAAAATCTGGATAAATAGGCGGATTTTTTCTCGCCAAGTTGCTGTTTGGTACATGAATACTCCTAGTTTCTAACATATACTATGTGAATTGAATAAAAGTTAAGACACCGTTAAATCGCTTTGCTGGATGTCAGTTCTATCTGCTGCTCCTTACCTTATCCCATTCCTTTCTAAATCCACTATAATACCTCATTTTAAGAAAGAAATGCACAAATGTCAACTTAAAGAACATAAAAAGGAAGGTCAAGCATTTCTGCTAACCTTCTGATTCTTGTATCCTACTTTCTTTCCATGGAAAAAGCTACTCTCTCGTCCGTAAAGTGAGCGAAAAAGTCGATCCCTGACCCAATTCACTTTGTACCGTAATCTGTCCATTGAGTTGATGAGCCAATTCTTGTGCAATATACAAGCCCAAGCCATAGCCACCTGTATTCATATTGCGAGAAGATTCTACGCGGTAGAGGAGTTTAAAAATCTTAGGCAATTCGTCCTTAGGAATACCCTGTCCTTGGTCTTCAACGGTGATTTTTAACTGTTCATTTGTTAAGACAGCATGAATTTGCAAGGGCGATCCACTCGGAGAATATTTGAGTGCATTGCTAACGAGATTGACTAAAATGCGCAAGAGCTTATCATAATCACTTATTATTTTAGCAGAAGCAGGTTCTACCTGAATGTCCACCTCTCGACCTTCTTGGTCCAACTTCAATTGAAACTCTGACAAGGTATCAATTAGTAGCTTATCGATAAAAATAGCTTGCAAGGGACCTTCTTCTCGCTCAAGAGCGTTGAGAGTGACATTATTGAGAGATTCGACCAATTTATTGAGCCGATCTGTCTGCCTACGAATGGTTTTGAGATAATAATTGCGTTCATTTTCTAAAATCAGACCATCCAGCATTCCCTCAACCGTCGCCTGAATAGAGGTAATCGGTGTTTTAATATCGTGCGAGAGCTGCGCAATCATCGTATTTTTTTCTTTTGCACTGATCTCTAATGACTGAAAACTATCCTCTAACTTTGAAGTCATGGTATTTAAGGTTTGAGCAAATTCCTGAAATTCAATCGGGCTTTGAATATCATCAATGGTTTCAAAATGATTTTGAGAAATTCCTTCAATATGCTTAGCTAGCTTTTCTAAGGATGTAAACACCCGACTCATCAACATCAGACTGACAAAAGTACCAACAAGACTAGCAACAAACGTTGTCAACAGAATAAAAATTTCCCCTTTTTCAGGAATCAGCATCCGATTGACAGCCCACATGAGTGATAAGAAAATAATCAAGGTGGAGGTCAAATAGCCGATAAGAATAAAATATTTTAATTTCATTTATACCTCCAACTTATACCCTAGACCCCAAACCGTCTTGATAGTCGGCGTTTCAGAGGTCGCATATTTTGCAAGAGCATTCCGAAGACCATGGATATGGACATTAAGCGTATTAGTATCATCAATATATTCTTCCTGCCAGACACGGTCATAAAGCTCTGTTTTTGAAAAAACACGTTGCGGATTGCTCAACAAAATCCAAAGGAGATCAAATTCCTTATTGGTCAAGTTTAATTCCTTATTTTGGATAAACGCTTGATGCGTGATCTGGTTAATTTTTAAATCACCCACTTGAATATGGTCTTCCTGATGCTGATGACGATGAATACGACGCAGGATATTATTGACTCGCAAGACCAATTCTCGTGGACTAAAGGGTTTACTGATAAAGTCATCTGCTCCCAAGCTGAGCGAATAAATCTTATCCATATCAGAGGTTTTTGCGGTAATAAACAAAAATGGCTGGTCAGGCGTGATAGCTTGAACTTCACTCATCAAGTCATAGCCATCCATAATAGGCATCATGATGTCCGTGATAATCAAGGCAATGGATTCTTTTTTATAAAGTTCTAGCGCTTCGGCTCCATTGTTGGCAATATGAACTGTATAACCTTCTTGAGACAAATAGCGACAATTGATTTCTGTAATCTCAATCTCGTCATCGACCAATAAGATTGTTTTATTCATCACAAATCCTCCTTTATGCAAAATAGTGCTATACTTCTGCAAGTATAACACTATTGTGGTAAATCTTTCAAGTCATACTCTCAAAAAAACTTAGTCAATATCCTATTCTTATTGGACAAGCAAATTTTTCTAAGTAGACAAGAAATCATTGAATGTCATTCGTTTTCTGATTTTTTACGTAAAGCAAATCCTGCAAAGCTAGCCAAGGCCATTCCAATCAGCGTAAGGGTAGCTGAACTTTCTGATCCTGTCTGTGGCAACTCTTTTTTCATCATCTTGTCATCCATCATTGCTGCTGTATTTTGTTTCATATTAGTCATTGGATGAGCTTGATCTACTTGAGCCTTCATATTCTCTTGCATAGGAGTTTGAGAATTTTGCACCATGTTATTTGGCATGGCTGGTGCAGTTGGAAGCTGATTTTGTTCAGTTTGTTTTTCTATCTTGCGAGTAGAGCCTCCAAAACCAAATATAGATAGGGATACTTGGCGAGTTGCTACAACATTGCTTTCATCAGCTTTACCGTCTTTGTTTCCGAAGACCTTAACGGTTGCAGTATAGGTATGAGTTCCAGCTGCTTTTAATGCGTTAAGCAATTCTTGACCAGTTTTGCCAGTTGCAGGTCCGTCAAGGGCTACTTGGTAGAAGTATTGACCATTTGTCAAACTTTCAAGTGCTTGTAAAGCTGGGTTCATCGCTGAACCGTTGTCAGACCATGGAGCTGTCTCAGAAGCCTTAAGCAGTAAGCGAGTGAGCATGCCATCGCCACCGAAGAATTCAAATGGAATTGTTCCATTAACACCTGCAAGGAATGGACCTGTGCCGTCTGCGTTGGCCTTTTCAAGATAGGCTGCTGGAACTGTTGTTTCTTCTTTGATATTGCCCTCGACAGCTTTCTTCACATCTTCAACAGCAGTCAAGCCATTGATTGTCACTTTCACTTTGCGAGTTGCCACAACATTGTCTTCGTCAGCCTTACCATTTTTGTTTCCAAATACATTGACTGTTGCAGTGTAAGTGTTCGTACCAGTTTTTTTCAATATGTCAAGCAAGTCTTTACCAGTCTTACCTGCTGCTTCTCCGTCAAGAGCTACTTTATAGAAATAGCTATTTTTACTGAGGTTTTTAAGAGGGGGAAGAGCAGGATGTTTAGCAGAGCCATTGTCTGACCATGGTGCTTTATCAGATTCTTTCAGAAGGGCACGAGTAAGCATGCCATCGCCACCAAAGGCTTCAAATGGAATGACCCCATTAACACCAGCAAGGAATGGACCTGATCCATCTGCATTTGCTTTTTCAAGATAAGCTGCAGGAATTTCTGTGTCTGCCTTGATATTTTCTTCGACTGCTTTCTTCACATCTGTTGCGGCAGTCAAACCATTGATTGTCACTTTCACTTTGCGAGTTGCCACAACATTGTCTTCGTCAGCCTTACCGTTTTTGTTTCCAAATACATTGACTGTTGCAGTGTAAGTGTTCGTACCAGCTTTTTTCAATGCATCAAGCAAGTCTTTACCAGTCTTACCTGCTGCTTCTCCATCAAGAGCTACTTGGTAGAAGTATTGACCATTTGTCAAACTTTCAAGTGCTTGTAAAGCTGGGTTCATCGCTGAACCATTATCAGACCAAGGAGCATTTTCAGATGCTTTAAGGAGCAAGCGAGTAAGCATACCGTCTCCACCGAAGGCTTCAAATGGGATTGTTCCATTTACCCCTGCAAGGAAAGGTCCTGAACCATCGGCATTTGCTTTTTCAAGGTAAGCCGCAGGTAGAGTGGTTTCTGCTTTAATATTTTCTTTAACAGCTTTCTTCACATCTTCAACAGCAGTTAAGCCATTGATTTTAACTGTTACTTTGCGAGTTGCCACAACATTGTCTTCGTCAGCCTTACCGTTTTTGTTTCCAAATACATTGACAGTTGCACCATAAGTGTTCGTACCAGTTTTTTTCAATATGTCAAGCAAGTCTTTACCAGTCTTACCTGCTGCTTCTCCGTCAAGAGCTACTTTATAGAAATAGCTATTTTTACTGAGGTTTTTAAGAGGAGGAATAGCCTCGTTTTTATCTGAACCATTATCAGACCATGGAGCATCTTTAGCTTCTTTGAGGAGGGCACGCGTCAACATACCGTCTCCGCCAAAAGCTTCAAATGGAATAATACCATTAACACCTGCAAGGAATGGACCTGTGCCGTCTGCGTTGGCTTTTTCAAGATAGCTTGCGGGAATTTCTGTGTTTGCATTGATGTTTTCTTCGACAGCTTGTTTTACTTCGTCAGCTTGTTTTTCCTCGTCAGCTGTTGTTTCATTTGCTGCTCTAAATCCGCTTCCAGCTGGGATTGATTCAGCTTCTTTTTTTACAGCCTCTGTCTGAATAGCTGTTTCTGCTTCAGCAACCTGTTTTTCTACATCTGCCGCGTTTTCCTGTTCTTCTGTGGTAGGAATAAGTTCATCAGTTTTCTCATTTACTGGGGAAACTACGGCTTCTGCTTGTGGAGCTAGCAGTTCGTCTGCCTGTGCAACAGTCTGATGCCCTAAGAAAATAACTAATCCACTAGCAATCAAAACAGAAGCAACTCCTGCTTTAAACTTACGAATTGAAAATACTGTATATCGTTCTCTATTTGCCATTTCTGGTCTCCTTTAGTATTGATACACGTATTGTAGCAGAATATTCTTAAACAGATGTAAGCGAATTATTAAGTAATTCTTAAGTGTTTCTTATTTATTACTTATCTCGTTTTGTAAGAGATTTTGCAAATAGTCATCAATTGACATCAAAACCTCTGTAATTTCCTGACCACTAAAGATATGGTTTGCTCCGTCTACCACCTTTAATTGTGCATTCGGTATGCTCTCTGCTGCTCTCTCAGCATAAGGTAAAGGAACAACATCATCTTGATTTCCTTGGATAATCAGCGCAGTTGCTTGAATTTTTGACATTTGTTGGTAAATATCATAATCCAAAAGCCGTTCAAAATAGACTTTTCAAAGATTCGTCCCTCTATGATTGTAAATATCTGGAATGCTAGCTGTATCTTTAAATAATTCCCGTGCATCATCAAACAATACAAAAGCGGCATTTAAGGTCACAAGCCCCTTAATCTGCGGATTTTCACCCGCTACAAGGGTTGATACAACACCTCCCTGACTATAACCCATAAGAATGAATGCATTCGTATCCACATAGTCCTTATTACGCCAATAATTTAACACCGTCTGCAAATCTGATTGCTCGGTAAAGACAGACATATCCAGCATACTGCCTCCACTTCTACTTTGAGTGCTGCCGCCGACAAAGTCAAAAGCGTAGACCAAGTAACCCTTATGAGCAAACTCTTCAGCATAGGAAGCGACAAATTCCAAGGTATTGTTAAAGCCGTGTGAAAAAATAATCATAGGCAACTGCTTGTCTTGATACCCTACTGGCGCAAACAGACGACCGTAAATCTGATTCTTATCCCGTGGAATGAGCACTTCTTCCTGCACAATTTCCTGACTGGGTGTTACCTTATCTGTTTTGGCATTTTCTTTTCTTGAGCTACTTTTAGCATCTGATTTCCTGGTCGAGGAATGACTGGATGAACTAGTAGCAGAAATAGATTGCTTGCTACAAGCACTCAGTAGCAACCCCATCCCAAGTATGGAAACCATAGAAAGTATGACAAATTTTCGCTTCATCTTTCCTCCTATTCAAAAAAGAATCTGCTGAACGCTCTATCCAGCAGATTCTTATCCTATCTAGTATTAGTGGGCATCGCCATTCCAAATCGAATTTTTCACGATGACGTAGTCTACATGTTTGAGACTTGAGATGTCTTTTCCACCTGCGTAAGAAATCGAGCTTTGCAAGTCTTGTTCCATTTCAATCAAGGTATCTTTCAAATGTCCTTTAGCTGGCAGCAAAATTTTCTTGCCTTCTACGTTCTTATAAGCTCCTTTTTGGTACTCAGATGCAGAGCCGTAGTATTCCTTGAATTGCTCACCGTCAACTTCGACTGTTTTTCCTGGGCTTTCAATATGTCCTGCAAAGAGTGAGCCAATCATGACCATGCTTGCACCAAAACGAATGGATTTGGCAATATCGCCATGGGTACGAATACCGCCATCTGCGATGATTGGTTTACGAGCAGCTTTGGCACACCAGCGTAGGGCAGCTAATTGCCAACCACCAGTACCGAAACCTGTCTTCACCTTGGTGATACACACTTTTCCTGGGCCAATCCCAACCTTGGTCGCATCTGCTCCCGCATTTTCTAATTCACGAACTGCCTCAGGTGTTCCAACATTTCCTGCAATGACAAAGGTTTCTGGCAATTCTTTTTTGATATGTTGAATCATTCGAATCACACTATCGGCATGACCATGAGCAATATCAATGGTAATATATTCTGGTGCATCGTCTTTCAACTGGGTTACAAACTCATACTCGTATTCTTTAACACCAACTGAGATAGAAGCAATCAGGCCCTGTTCATGCATACGCTTGATGAATGGAATCCGTCCAGCCTCATCAAAACGGTGCATGATATAAAAATAACCATCTTTTGCCAATTGTTCTGCAACTTTTTCATCAATAATGGTCTGCATGTTTGCAGGCACAACAGGTAGTTTAAAAGTATGATTGCCCAAAGTCACCTGAGTATCCGCCTCTGAACGGCTCTTAATGATACATTTGTTTGGAATCAATTGAATGTCTTCATAGTCAAAAATAGGGAATTCGTTAAGCATCTCAGCTCTCCTTTATGATAATGACCTACCTATGCCCTTTGGCATCGCTACGTCTTTCCAGACGCTTCCTTAACTTATTATACAAGAACGTTTGGTTTTTGTCAATTTTGAAACTATATAATTTTTAAATATTCGTCATTTTAGATATTTACGTTCTTTTCAGTCCGGAATCATTCGTTTTTATTGTGTTTTGATTCAAAAAAATCGCAATCTGACAATTGCGATGAGAGAAATTTAATCAAATTCATATAGCTGAGGGTAGTTAGAACATTCGGGATTCTTAGGATGACACACCTCACGACCAAAGTAAATCATCGCCTGATGAGCTTTGAGCCACAATTCTGGTGGCAATACTTCCATGACACGCTTTTCGGTTTCAAGCGGTGTAGCTGATTTCTTAACAATATCATGGTGTTTACATATCCGACCGACATGGGTGTCAACCGCAAAGGCTGGAATACCAAACCCAACACTCATGACGACATTTGCTGTCTTGCGTCCCACGCCTGACAAGGCTTCTAACTCTTCTCTCGTCTCTGGCACCACACCAGCATGTCTATCAAGCAACTGCTGGGCGCATTCTTTAAGGAATTTTGCCTTATTGCGATAAAGCCCCAGTCGTGAAATATAACTAGCTATTTCAGATTCGCTAGCTGCGGCCATTTTCTCAGGAGTGGGGAGTGCTGCAAAGAGAGCTGGAGTCGCCTTATTGACCGCTGCATCCGTTGTCTGAGCAGATAGCATGACCGCCACCAACAGTTCAAAATGATTCCGAAAATCTAGACTAGGCTTGGCATCGGGATATAAGGCAATAATTTCTTCAATGACTTTTCTAGCGCGTTTTTTCGATAATACCATACACTCTCACTTCTTCTCTTCTTCCTTCTATCCTATTATACCATATAGGATAGAAGAAAGAAAAAAAATGACTTGACAGATCGAGTTCTTCCAGGTTTTGCATTTTTTCATCTGGCATTGTATAGTGAATTGAATAAAGATGAAGACATCGTTAAGTCGCTTTGCTTCAAGAGTCCAGTGGACTGTTGAAGGTTGGAAATAGGGATTATGGAGTAATCCTCAATTCACGCCAGTTCTATCTGCCGCTCCTTGCCTTGTCTTATTCCTTTCTCAATCCACTATAAAAATACTACAGAAAGTCTGTCAATGCGACGTCGTCTCTGCAGTGTTTTGCTTATTTGCGGTACATTTTAAATTGTAGATAGAGATCGTTGTAGTCACCTAGGAGTTTGCGACCGAGGTTATCGTAGACTTCTAGGTTTTTCAAGGTCTCTTCTGAAGGGTAAAAGGCCTTATCGTTTTTGACTTCATCTGGTAGCATTTCCTTGGCCTTGGTATTAGGTGTTGCATAACCGATATACAAGGCATTCTGGTAGGCATTTTCTGGACGCAGCATAAAGTTAATAAAAGCATAGGCACCCTCAATATTTTTCGCAGTTTTTGGAATGACCATATTATCAAACCAAAGATTTGAACCTTTTGAGGGCACAACATAATGCAGGTTCTCATTACCGTCTAGCATTTCACTTGCTTCACCAGAGAAACTGACGGCAATGGCCGCTGCATCTTGAATCATGTAACCTTTGATTTCATCAGAGACAATCGCCTTGATGTTAGGGGTCAATTCGTACAAGTAATCCGCTGCTTTTTCTAGCTCGTCTTTGTTACGAGAATTAAGACTGTAGCCAAGGGTCTGAAGACCAATGCCCATTCCCTCACGAGCACCGTCTACCAACATGATATTGTCACGGTATTCTTCTGACCATAAATCTTCCCATTCCCGAGGAGGATGTTCGACCATCGTCTCATTGTAGACAATTCCTAGAGTTCCCCAGAAATAAGGAATGGAGTAATCATTGTTTTTATCAAAGCTCAAGCCTAGAAACTTCGGATCGATATTTTCAAGCCCCTTGATTTTTTTCTTGTCGAGCTTGACCAGCAGATGTTCATCCATCATCTTAGAAATCATGTACTCAGACGGAATGGTCAAATCGTAAGTTGTTCCACCCTGCTGAATCTTGGTGTACATAGCTTCGTTCGAATCAAAGGTCTGGTAATCAACTTTTATACCTGTCTCTTCTGTAAATTTCTCTAGCAAGTCAGGGTCGATATAATCTCCCCAGTTGTAAATGACTAATTTTTCGGTTGTTCCCTCGTTGGACTTACTTTCTAGCTTGTGGCTAATTCCAAAGAGAGCAAGAACAATCACGACAATACCGATTAAAAAAGAATATAATCGTTTCATTAGTTGGCCTCCTTTTCACGTGAAATAAAATAATAGCCCACTACCAATAAGATACTAAACAAAAAGACTAGGGTTGATAGGGCATTTATTTCAAGGGAAATTCCCTGACGAGCACGTGAATAAATCTCAACAGAAAGGTTGGAATAGCCATTTCCTGTTACAAAGAACGTCACGGCAAAATCATCTAATGAATAGGTAAAGGCCATAAAGTAGCCGGCGATAATGGCTGGTGTCAAATACGGCAACATGATTTCCTTGAGCATTTGGAATTGACTAGCTCCCAAATCATAGGCTGCAAGCACCATATCATCATTCATTTCCTTGAGTCGTGGTAAAACCATCAGAACAACGATTGGAATCGAAAAAGCCACATGGCTCAAAAGAACAGAGACAAATCCAAGTTGGAAGCCAATCACGGTAAAGAGAATCAGGAAGCTTGCCCCAATCATCACATCTGGTGCTACCATCAGAATATTATTGAGGGACAATAAGGTGTTCTGCCATTTTTGTTTGCTTTGATAGATATAAATGGCTCCAAACGTTCCAATGATCGTTGCAATCAAGGAACTAAGAAAGGCTAGTAGGAAGGTCTGAGCTAAAATCAGCATTAAACGGCTATCCCCTAACATAGAGGCAAAATATTCCGTAGTGAAACCCGTAAATCCATTCATATCACCGCCTTCATTAAAAGCATAGGTAATCAGATAAAAAATCGGGAGATACAAAACAAGGAAGGTAATGGTGAGGTAAACTTTTCCAAATTTTTTCATCATTTCTTCCTCTCTTTCGTTAACCACATGGTCAAAAGCATGGCCAAAATTAAGACCACACCTACGGTTGAACCCATTCCCTGATTTTGAGTTGTAAGGAAATGCTGTTCAATCGCTGTACCAAGTGTAATGACACGATTACCACCAATCAAACGGGTCAGCATGAACAAGCTCAAACTTGGAATAAAGACAGCTTGAACCCCACTTCTGACACCATTCATTGAGAGAGGAAAAATAACTTTTGTAAAGGTTTGCCAAGAACTAGCCCCCAAATCACGACTAGCATAGATGAGATTTTGATCTAAATCATCCAAAGCATTGAAAATTGGCAAAATCATAAAAGGAATTTCAATGTAGCTAGCAACTGTGATAAAGGAAAAATCAGTAAAGAGAATCTGCTGCGTTCCCAAGCCTAAAAAACTCAAAAATTGATTGATTGACCCGTGTTGGCCAAAAATTCCGATAAAGGCATAGGCTTTCAAAAGTAAATTCACCCAAGTCGGTAAAATAATCAACATCAACCAGAGCTGCTTGTGTTTTAACTGAGTAAGAAAAAAGGCAGTTGGATAGCTAATCACTAAGGTCACAAGGGTAATGATCCCTGCATAGAGAATCGAGTTCATACTCATCCGCAAATAGGTCATATTGGGCGAGTTAAAGTAAGTATAGTAATTATCGAAGGTAAAATGCCCATCAATCCCCAAAAATGATTTATAAATAATCATGACAACAGGCGCCAAAACAAACAAGGCAATCCAAAGGACATAAGGAAGGACGAATAAGCTAGAGGTTTTCTTCATTTCGTTCCTCCTCAATGGCATTGATCAAGCCATCTTCGACTTCTTCGACCTCCACATATTCTTCAATACGAGCATCAAACTCCTCTTCTGTCTCGTTAAGACGCATGATATGAATATCTTCAGGTTCAAAGTCTAATCCGATCACTTCTCCTTCAATGGCTTTACGAGTAGAGTGAATCATCCATTCATTGCCTAAATCATCGTAGGCGATAATCTCATAGTGGACACCACGGAAAAGCTGGGTATCGACTTTCACCTTTAATTTGCCCTCATCTGGCAAGGTAATTTGCAAGTCTTCGGGACGAATGACTACCTGAACATGTTCGTTTGGTTTCATTCCTCCGTCAACTGCCTCAAACCGTTTGCCGTTAAATTCAACCAAGTAGTCTTCAATCATGCGACCAGAAATGATGTTGGATTCTCCAATAAAGGTCGCAACAAAATGGTTGATTGGCTCATCATAAATATCGACCGGTGTCCCTGATTGGACAATCTCGCCTTCATTCATGACAAAAATCCAATCACTCATGGCTAGCGCTTCTTCTTGATCGTGCGTGACAAAGACAAAGGTAATACCAAGTCGTTGCTGCAATTCACGAAGTTCATACTGCATATCAGTCCGCAATTTCAAGTCAAGCGCTGACAAGGGCTCATCTAGCAAGACCACTCGTGGCTCATTGATAATAGCGCGTGCAATAGCCACCCGTTGGCGTTGCCCACCAGATAACTTTTGAATAGGGCGTTTTTCATATCCTGCCAAACGAACCATTTTCAAGACTTCTGTTACCCGTTGTTCGATTTCTTCCTTAGGGATTTTTCGTAATTTAAGGGGAAAAGCCACGTTTTCAAATACAGTCATGTGCGGAAAGAGCGCATACGACTGAAAAACTGTATGGACATCACGTTTATTGGTTGGTACATCGTTGATTCGCTCACCATCCAGATAAATATCACCTGAAGTGGCATCTAAGAGCCCAGCGATAATATTTAAAATCGTTGATTTTCCCGAACCAGAAGCACCTAAAAGGGTATAAAACTTCCCTTCTTCTAGCTCAAAGTTAATATCCTTTAAAACGACTGTTCCACTGTCTTCAAATACTTTTGAAACGTTCTTAAATTCGATAATTGGTTTCTTCAATTCTCATAAATTCCTTCTTTATATGGATTACAGATTAGAGGCTCTGTTAGGCCTTTTCTGACTCTAAGGTATGATAACTACCTTCTATACTACCGGCTACGATAGGCTTCACCTCCCTTACTGCGAATATTGTTTTGATTTTATTTTAAAGAATCACCTAAAATCCGTACTTCACGCTCGAGTGTAATTCCTGAGTGCTTTTCGACTGCTTCAATGACATAGGCCACTAAGTCTTCGTAATCTTGCGCAGTTCCGTCTGCGACATTGACCATAAATCCTGCATGTTTTTCAGATACTTCAACACCGCCGATACGATGACCTTTCAAGCCTGCTTCCATAATCAACTGGCCTGCAAAGTGACCCATAGGGCGTTTGAAAACGGAGCCACAAGACGGATATTCCAAGGGCTGTTTCAGTTCCCGTAGGTGGGTCAAACGTTCCATTTCTTGTTTAATTGTTGTATGATTTCCAGGTTTCAAAGCAAATTTTGCTGACAGGACAATCGCACCATTCTCTTGTAAAATGGACGAACGATAGCCAAAGGTCAGTTCACGAGCGTCCAGCGTTTCCACATAGCCTTTCGGTGTTAAAATCTGCGCCGAAACTAGGATATGGGCAATTTCGCCACCATAAGCACCCGCATTCATAAAGACGGCACCACCAACGCTTCCTGGAATTCCGCAGGCAAATTCAAAACCTGATAGAGAATGGTGAGCAGCTACCTGCGTTGTCTGGATTAGATTGGCTCCTGCTTCTGCTTCAATCGTGTAGCCCGATACAGTAATGCTGTTGAGCTTGTCCATACGAATGACAAAGCCTCGAATCCCACCGTCACGCACGATGATATTACTGGAATTTCCCAGTACCATCCATGGAATGTTTTCCTGATTGGCGAATTCAACAATCCGCACCAATTCATAACGATTGCGAGGAAAGGCCAGATAATCCACTTTACCTCCAACCTTGGTGTAGGTATAATCTTTCAATGGTTCATCGAAACGAATATCTATTTCTGTTAGTGTTTGTTTTATTTTCTCTTTCATATTTTCTTACCCCAAAAGTGCATTCAGTCCATTATATCAAAAATCCTAGTAGAAAACGATAAAAAAGAAACAAAAGAATTGATTCCCTGTTTCTTTTTGAGATATTTTTTCGTTGATGTTTGATACTCGTTCAGTTAGATGACAGGCTTAGTTTTCCACCCGTACACCTTGCTTATCTACCGCCAAGATAAAGCTCTCACCTTCTAGTTGCAGGGCATCAATGGCTTCTTTAATCACAACTTCTTTGGTCTTTTCTGCTAAGACCATGATAGTTGGCCCTGCTCCTGATAAATAGGTCGCATAAGCTCCCAATTCCCGCCCTAATTGACGGATTGGATAAAATTCCTGCACCAATTTTTGACGGAAGGGCTCGTGGAACAGATCTGATTCAATGGCTTTTCCAGCCTCGACCAAGTCTCCTGTCAACAAGGCTGCAATCGCGACATTGGCAATAGCGCTTGCTGCAACAGCCTTTTTAGCTGAAAATTGTGTCGGCAAGACCCCACGACTTTCACTTGTCCGCAACGGATAGTTGGGAATGAAGGCGATGAAACTTGCTTCTGGAAAATCAGTCATAACCTTCGCTACCTGTTTATTGACATAACTTGAGATGACCAAATTTCCAAAAATCGCAGGTGCTACATTATCAGGATGTCCCTCGATTTCCGTTGCAAAATGCAATTTTTCATCGTCGCTCAGCTGCAAATCCGCTAGTTGATTGGCAAGCTCAATCCCTGCTACAATAACAGAACTTGATGAACCAAGCCCACGCGCCAGTGGAATGTCGCTTAGCATACGAACATGATGTGGTTGCAAGTCTGGACATACTTTTAGAGCTGTCTTTATCAAAAGATTGTACTTGTCTGACGGCACAAATTCTAAATCATGCTCAACAAACCACTCTTCCTGCTCTTTCACAACTTCAATAGTCAAATATTTAGACAAGGCCACACCGAGAGAATCAAATCCTGGACCGATATTGGCACTGGTTGCTGGTACAATAATTTTCATCTTATTCTCCCAGCACTTTGAATGTATTTTGAAGCTTGAAGTCTGTTGCTTCTGCTAGCTTAGCCGTGACATTTTCCAATTGCGTTTTGCTCATGCTATGAGTGACAACGACTAAACGTGCCTGCAGGCCGTCAGAAGCCTGTTGGAGAATTTGCTTGAAGGAAATTTCTTCTGCATTGAAAATCTCCGCTAATTGCAACAAGGTCCCATTTTTGTCAGGTGCTAGGATAGAGAAATAATATTCGCTACGCACATCAGCAGGCGCTGCCAGTTGAAGCGGACGAGAAAATTCATTGAAAGCCTTGCCGATTGTCTGGTCTTTCAAACGGCGAACAATGCGAATAATATCGGCTGTAACACTTGCTGCGGTCGGTTTTTGTCCAGCCCCTGGTCCATAGTACATGGACTGACCGATACCGATTGACTCAACAAAAACCGCATTCATTACACCATTAACGCTTGCTAATGGATGATTTTTCGGCAAGAAAGTTGGTGAGACTTCCGCCGATAAGCCAGAATCTGTCTCGCGAATATCTCCGACCAATTTGATGACGTAACCCAATTCTTGTGCGACCGCTACATCGTCTGGGGAAATCGTTGAAATGCCCTTGTGTTCTACATTTTCAAAATCAATGGTCATCCCAAAGGCGAATTGACTGAGAATAACAGCCTTATAGGCAGCATCGATTCCCTCTACGTCATTAGTCGGGTCAGACTCTGCATAGCCCAATTCCTGAGCCGTTTTCAAGGCTTCCTCATAAGTCCAGCCCTCATCAACCATTTTGGTCATCATGAAGTTAGAAGTTCCGTTCAATACTCCAAGGATACGAGTGACTTTGTCAGATACAAATGAGTTTGACAAGGTCCGCAAAATCGGAATACCACCTGCAACGGCTGCTTCATAGTAAAGCGCAACACCGTACTCTTCTGCAAGCTTGCGCAACTCACTTCCATGTACGGCGAGCAAGTCTTTATTTGCTGTCACAACGTGCTTACCTGCTTCTAAGGCACGGCTGATAAAGGTCTTAGCAGGCTCGATACGCCCCATTAACTCAACGACAATCTGAATCTCGTCATCTGCTAAAATCTCATCGACATTTGTGACAAAATGATATGCGTGTCCTGCTGCTTCCAAGCGTGATTTTTCCACATCATCCCTTACCAAAACCTTAGCAATTTCGATGTCATCTTGGGCGGCTTGCTGGATCTTTTCTGTGTTTTCTTTCAACAAAAAAGGAATACCGCTTGCTACTGTACCAAATCCTAATAATCCAATTTTTACTGTCATGCCTACTCCTTTAAAAACTATTTTTACTATTATATCAGATAATTAAAGCAGTTGGCAAAAAATTTGCTATAATAGAGGAAGATATCAAAAGGAGGTCCTTATGCCAGCACAAAGAAGTCGTTCGACTCGAAACCACAAAAAACGCCGCAACCATACAAAAGGTCTATGGGCTGCAATCAGTACCTTACTACTCATTCTACTGGCTATCGTTTTTTATCTCAATCGTGACAACATTCTAGCAGTTATACAGCCAAGCACTCGAGAAAGCCAAACAGTAGCTACAAAGTCAGCTGCCACATCCACTAGCCAAGGAGCAACTAGAGAGACAAGTGAAGCAAGTTCGTTAAGTAGTGAGGACATTACCTGGGAAAAACAAGCCGAACCTGTCAAAATTCCCATACTCATGTACCACGCTGTCCATGTCATGGCGCCTGAAGAGGCTGCCAACGCCAACCTGATTGTTGATCCGACGACATTTGAAAGTCATCTCAAGGCCTTTCAAGAAGCAGGCTACTACACACTTACTCCTGAAGAAACCTATAAAATCTTGACCGAAAATGTATTACCAAAGGGCAAAAAAGTCGTTTGGCTCACCTTTGATGATAGCTTGTGGGATTTCTACAGCATTGCTTATCCACTGCTCAAGCAATACAACATGAAAGCAACCAATAATGTCATCACAGGGGTGACCGACACCCAGCCAGACCATCTGACCTTGGAACAAATCAAAGAAATGCGAGACAATGGCATGTCCTTCCAGAGCCATACCGTCAATCACCCGGATTTGGAATATAGCTCGCTAGAAGCTCAAAATACGGAACTAAAAGATTCCAAGTCCTACCTTGACCAAGAGCTCAATCAAGACACCATCGCAATCGCCTACCCCGCAGGTCGCTATTCTGATCAGACTATCAAAACGGTCGAAGAAGCTCAGTACAAACTCGGGGTAACCACCAACGAAGGACTTGCTTCTGCGGCAAATGGTCTCCTCACCCTCAACCGCGTCCGCATCCTCCCTGTCACAACGGCCGAAGGACTGCTACAGACGATTGGGCAATAAATGAAAGCTAGAAGCCTTGTTAGCCACCAGCTTAGCTGGTGGTTTTCTTGTTCTTCTCTGCGAGAAGAACTGGCTTGAAGCCATAATAAAAAACGAGCTTGGGACAAAAAGTGTCCAGGCTCGTTTTTTTATACTTTGAATAGTTTGGCATATATCAATAGTCAGAGAAGTAACTATTAATACCTAAACCTAGAAACTAGAGAGCGAGGACAGTCCACCGAACCGTTAATACTTGAGCCTAGAAATGAGAACGCAAAATTAACAAAATCGATTTCATCGTAAGGCGTCTGCCGTATAAAGTGCAGGAGCAATATCAGAAGCCTCAATCGTCACCACTTTCTGCGATAACTGCTCTGTCAATATGCAACCAATTTCTTTCATCGATGATGTGTCAAAAAGAATCGACTTTAAAATCGTGTCTCCTAAAACCTCTCCCTAACTTTTCATCTTAACCTATTGTCACTAGCCTTTTTCAGCGCCCTTTGTAATGTAAAAACAAGAGACCGTGCTCAAAACCAGTCTCTTGTTATGTCAAAACGTTGACTATTAAACAATTTCTATTCGATTATCTGACTTTCAGCAACCTGCTTGTACCAGTAAGCACTTTTCTTGGGATAGCGTTTTTGGGTGTCAAAATCAACATAGAAAAGCCCGTAGCGTTTTTCATAGCCGTTTGACCAGGAGAAAACATCCATTAAGGACCAAAGGAAATAGCCTTTAACATTCGCTCCAGCAGCAATGGTATCTGAAACCACGCTGAGATGCTGTTTCACATAATCAATCCGTGCATCGTCATAAACGGTACCGTCTACAAATTCATCCTTATAGCCCAGACCATTTTCGGTAATGTAGATTTTTTTGTAGTTTGGATAGTCTGTCTTGACCCGCATAATCTGGTCGTACAATCCTTGCGGATAAATCATCCAATCCCAGTCCGTCCTTGGCACATCCACCTCAAATTCTCTGCGGCCAACGCCTTTAATCTGATACTTGGATCCGCCTTTTTCTCCTTTTCCGTTATGAGTAATTTCTGTCACATCGACTGCGTCTCCCCGCATCCAATCACTCATATAGTAATTGATACCTAGGAAATCATTCAAATCTTTAGCAGCTTGTAAATGTTCAAAATCTTCATCTAGTAATTCAATCTGACCCCCATTTACAGCTAAGATGTGGTGTACACCCTCCATGGTCTCATCTGAATATTTTCCAAGATAAGTCGCATCCAAAATAAAGCGATTGTGAATAATGTCTTCTAAGGCTGCTGCCCGAACATCAGCTGGATTTTCAGGATTGTAAGGATATTTTGTCGGCAAAGCATGGACCACTCCGATCTCGCCTGCATAGCCCTTATCCTTAAAGAGTTTGACTGCACGTGCGTGAGCCACCATCATATTATGGTGAGACTGAAAGACTTTCTCTAAATTGTATTGGATGCCTGGAGGAAATTTTCCGACCAAGTACTGTCCATCACCAATCGGACCAATCTCGTTAAAGGTAGTCCAGAAATTCACTTCAGAGAATTCTTCAAAGCAAAAAGCTGCATAGTCCACAAAATGATTAATCGTTTCTCGGTTGAGGAAATCCCCTTGAGAATGCAAGGCTTCAGGTGTATCAAAATGATGTAAGGTTACAAAAGGCTCTACATGTCGTTTGTGGCACTCTGCAAACAAACGATGATAAAACTCGACTCCCCTCGGATTTACCTTGCCATACCCTGTTGGAAAAATACGCGACCAAGCAATGGAAATCCGAATACCATTCACTCCGAATTTCTCTGCCAATTCCAAATCAACTGGATAGCGATGATAAAAATCACTAGCAGGGTCTGCACGGTACCAATAATTATCTTCTAAATATTTATCCCATGCAACAGGACCCTTACCGTCTAGCTTAGTCGCTCCTTCTGCCTGATAGGCTGCTGTCGCTCCACCGAAAATAAAATCTTGCGGTAATTGTTTCGCCATACTTCACTCCTAATTTTCTAACTGTTGCTGAACAAAAGCAAGAGCTCCCTTACCGTCACGCGTTAACTTAATGTACTCAGCCCCTTCTGTTTTCGCCAATCGAATATTTAGCGCATCTGTTTCTTGTTTCATATCGGCATAGTTTGAAGCCACTTGAGGCGCAAGGATGACTAGGTCATATTCTGGTAGGATCTCACGGTGAGCACCATAACTTCCTGCCGCAGCTGTTACAGGTACGCCATATTCTTTTGCTGCTTTGGTGAGAGCATTGGCCAATAAACCACTGGTTCCACCACCTGCACAGAGCACCAACACATTGGTTTCCTTGGTGATTGTCTTATCAGACAACTGACGTTCAAGAATAGCATCTGCTTTTGCAGTATTAAAATTCGCTGCTACTTTTTCATGAAGCTGATTATTTTCCTTACCTGCTTTTTCCTCAGCCAAAATTTGGTGGTCATACACCTTTAAGAATGGATAGTAAATCACAATATCTACTACGACCAACAAAGCAGCAAGAACAAAGGCTAGAGGTGCAAAGTTTGTCCCCATAATGATACCCAGTGGTCCAGGTGTTGTCCACGGTAAATTAACACTGAAACTGTTCATGCCCAATGTATCAACAAAGAATTTGAAAATCCAGACATTAACAATCGGCGCGAAAATGAAGGGAACAAAGAACACAGGATTCAAAACAATTGGCGCTCCAAACAAAATCGGCTCATTGACACCAAAGAAGGTCGGAACAACGGAAGCACGTCCAATCGCCTTATTACGCTCGGATTTACAAAACCACATAAACATGAACGGTACGACTAAAGTTGCTCCTGTCCCCCCCATGGTAACAATAAACATCTGTGTACCAGAAGTAAGCACTTTATCTGCATGCTGACCTGCTTGTAACAATTGAAAGTTTGTTTCAATATTGGCATAAGTAATGGCCGCAATGGCAGGCTCAACAATAGACGGACCATGAATTCCGACAAACCAGAAGAGGGCATAGGCACCAAAAATAATGGTAATGCCTAAGTAACCGTCTGCTGCTGTAAATAATGGTTCAAAGAGTTTTAAAATAGCTTCAGCTACGCTCGTTCCCACAGCATGACGAATTCCCAAATCAATAGCATAGATGCCTAAAATAGTAATAGCATATGGAATAATGTCCTTAAATACTTGTGAAATATTTGGCGGTACTTCCTCTGGCATCCGAATCGTGATATTATTTTTTACACAAACTCGATAAACATTTACTGTAACAAAAGCGGCTACAAAGGCTGTTAACAAACCTTTTGTCCCCATATAGCCATTTGCAAAACCACCTTCAATACCATCTGAAGCAAGGAGCAAGAAGCCAGAGATTGATGCAATCATTGTAGAAATAAAGTTGATTTGATTTGTTTTAGGCAAATCACGGTTGATATTATCTGTCAGAGATTTTGCAGTTGTCCCTGCTACTAATACCGCCACAATCCCCATGGTATAGCCATAAGGCTTCATAATCATACCGACTGCTTCATCCGACCACTTGAAACCAAAAATATTTGGCACAAAAGCAACGAGTAAGAAAATACTTGAAAATAGAATGGCTGGAATAGCTGCTATAAAACCATCACGAATGGCACGCAAGTAGATATTCCGTGAAATTTTCTCAAAAAGAGGTTTTCCTCTCTCAATTTGTTCAATCAGTTTATTCATGATTTAATCCCCTTTTATATAATTCAATCATATGTGACATCATATCTTTTAACAATAAGGTCGTCATCAAATGATCCTGACCGTGCATCAAGGTCACGCTAAATGCTAAATCTTCTCCAGCTGCTTCTTTTTGAAGAAGAGCTGTTTGGGTGTGGTGAGCTTCTACAATACATTCATTTGCCGCGACAATCAACTGCTCTGCGCGGTCAAACTCGCCTTTTTGAGCCGCTGTCAATGCCTCCAATAATTTGGATCTGGCGTCTCCTGCAAAGGCAACAATTTCAAAACCAAGTAATGTAATTTCTTCTCTATTCATGTTATTTCCTCCTTGTGATATGGTTGATGAAAGAGTATTTTATTTATAGTAAACGTTGAATATGAAGGACGATGTACATTTTTTCGCCTTCGTTTGAGGTCATTCCCAGTTCGTGTGTAATCAAATCATGGATTCGTGTCCCTAGAGCATAGGCCTTAGGATAAGCTAGTTTCATGGTAGCTACCATTTGTTCTAATGAGGAAGTGCCATCCCTTTCCTTATCTGCATAGCGGATAAAGTAGGTCAAATGAATCATCAAACGGTCATAGAACTTGCTATTTTCTTTGGTTCTCAAAATACCATATGTGGCTAATTCTCGCTCAACCAAGGACAAGACCATCTGCAAAGTTTCTACTTTTAGGATTTGCTCTTCTGTTTTCTCACCTTTCGCATTAATGAAATGCAGGGCAATTCGACCGATTTCATCATCTGGAAAGTCTTGGAGAATTTTTTGACGGAAAATAGCCAAGGCTTCTGCTGCAATTTGATATTCAATCGGGTAATCTTGCAGCATATTCGGGAGCTTGCTTTCCTGATAGGTCTGATCTAAGACTGCTTTATAGGCACAATGGATATGAGTTGTTAAGGTAATATAGATATAATCTTGTACAGGATAGTCATATTGCTGTGATAGCTGATCAATAGCCTGATAAGTAACTGTAATAAAGTCGAGTGGAACATCTTTTAGCAACATCAAGAAATGGTCCTTGGATTCGGAATTTTTGAGGGAAAAGACCTTTTCAATTTTATGAGCAATCACTAGGTCTCCTTTTTTCTTCTGAAAGGCAACCCCCATCCCCATAACAACAGACTGCTCTCCTCGTTCATTTTTGACTAAAGCCGCATTATTATTTAAAGGTTGTACAATACGATACATCTACAAAATAATCTCCTTTATCTTTCAAAATACAAAAGACCACAAATGAGCTAAGGATGTTCCCACCCCTATTCATCTGCGGTCTTGCCTAATTTTCTTAGTTACAATCCACTCTATACAAACTAATGAAACAATTATATCACGAAAAAATATTCTTGTAAACCTTTACATTTATCCGCGTAAACGGACTCTTTCTTTCCATGAGGACGCTGTTGCAGCAAGCACTTCATTCAGAGACTCAATATTCTTGCGCCCTGTTGTTCTCAGCCAATTTCGAGCTGCTTCTTCGCCTTCTTCCATGTAAATTTGAACGGAGTCAGCCCAAGTCGCGCGTCCGCACAAGACACCATTGAAAGCCGCTCCAGATTCATGAGCAAATTGCAAGGTTTCTTGGAAAAGGCTAGCCGACACACCCGCGCTCAAATAGATATAAGGCAGGGGAGTTGCCGCATCTTGCTCTTTGAAGTAGGCCGCAGCTTCTTCGCGTGTATACACGATTTCATTGCCTTGTGCAAATCCTTCAACATAAGCCATATTGACTGGGACTTCTACTTTCAAGACATCTACTCCAAAAGATTTATCAGAGAACACTCTCATTGCTTCAATGACTTTTCTCGGTTTGACCTTAGCAAACTCTGGACTGCTAGCATCTGGAATATGTTCATCGTAGCTCAAGATTTCCAAGAAGAAAGGAAGACCTTCAGCAGCACATTCTGAACCCAAGCGTTCGATGTAGGCATGCTTTTGTAAATTAACGTATGGATCTCCGTCTACATCATAGTACAAAAGGAACTTGATAGCATCTGCCCCCTCTTTTTTGAGGCGTTTGACCGACCATTCGACCAAGCAATCCGGTAAGCGGCTAGTGCTAGTTACATCGTAACCTGTCTTTTCGTAGGCTAATAATAATCCTGACTGACTATCACGGATATGAGAAGCCGGAAGACCGTACTCTGGATCAAGCAAGATAGACGATGAATACGGCGTTAGCTCTTCTGATACAATGCTTTTTAAGAGTTCAATATCTTCAACTGTAGGCTCTGTAGCCTGGTACTTGGCCATCATTTTTTTCAGAGCACCTCGCTGGTCAAAGGCAAGAGCAGAGATAATTCCCTCTTGGTTACTGACCTTTTCCATTAGGGTATACTTTTGATTTTCTATTGTCATCTTCTATTCCACCTATCTAGTCTCTCGACCTAGTCATGGTACTCGCCGCGATTCCATTTTTCAATGAATTCGTCAAAGAAAGTACTGTCTGTTTGATCCTGGTTGATGGTTTCGATTTTAGCTAGTTTTTCAATCAGATGTTTGTTTTCATCTGTCGGTTGGTATTCTGCTTGAATGAAGGCATCAATGATATCACACATTAACAATTCACCAGTCACTTTCGCACCAAAACCGATGACATTTGCGTTTAACTCTGTTTTGGCATAGAGAGCTGATGTCATATCTCGAACAAGTGCTGAACGGACACCTGGCACTTTGTTTACTGCGTTGTTGATTCCAACACCTGTTCCACAAATACAGATTCCCAAATCCGCCTGACCACTGACAACGGCTTCTCCAACCTTTTTCCCAAAAATCGGATAATGGGTTCTGACACTATCATAAGTCCCACAATCAAGCACCTCATAGCCTTGATTTTTCAAATAATTGACCACTGCGATTTTTTCATAGGTCACAATATGATCGCATCCAATTGCAATTTTCATCTTTTTCTCCTTTATCTACGCTAAACCTAACACATCTTATTTAGCATATCGACACGAATCTGGTGACGACCGCCGTCATAGACACCTTCGACAAATCCTTTGACGATATTTTTTGCCAAACTTTCCCCAACAATCTCACTACCGATGGTAATGATACGGGAGTTATTGTGACCTCGTGTCATATAGGCAGAGCGTTCGTCTGAGACTTCTGCTGCAATCATGCCCTTGATTTTGGTAGCGGTCATGAAAGAACCGACTCCGTAAGCATCAATTGCAATTCCTAGATTTCCCTCTTGTCGATTAACTTCCTGCGCAATAGCTAAGGTAGTATCGACAAAATCTTTGCCACTACTTACATCAAGCACGGGATAGCCCAACTCAATAAGAAAGACTTGAAGAACGTTTTTTAGCTTTTCTCCTGCTGGATCAGCACCAATAATAATTGTCATTGTTTTCTCCTTGTAGGTCTTGTATATTCTTCCGGAAAAAATGTTTTGCAAAACAGGTAAAAGCAACTCGCTTTTATGTTTGTATTATACATAAAACTCAACACAAAGTCAACATATTTTGTTTACATTTTTGTTTATTTCAACAATAAAACAGCAGGTTGTTCCAATCACTGCTGTTCAACTATTATTCACTAATCACTTCTGTATAGGCTGTTAGGTGGCGATACTGTTCTTCGTCCGCTAAATGTGTACTAATCACAGCGGTTACATCTTTTAATTGACAGAAAGTGGTAAAATCTTCCTTGCCAATTTTACTGGAATCAATCAGCAAATATTTCTCCAAGGAATGCTTGAGGGCGAGCTGTTGAGTGTAGGCTTCTGTCAGAGTAGAGGTCATGACGTCATTTCCTTTAACAGCATTGCTACTAAAAAACATCTTACTAAAGTGCATTTTTTCTAGGATTGTATTAGTCATCTCACCAACAAATGATTCGGTTACTTGGCGCCATTCACCGCCAAGAAGAAAGACTTGAAAATCTTCTGATTTCTTCTGAGATAAGATGGTAAAAATAGGGAGGCAATTAGTAATCACTGTTAGTTTTGAATTGCTAATAGCCTCTGCAAGACAGGCAACAGTAGTACCTGGTCCCAAGAAAATCGTATCACCATCTTCAATCAGACTGGCTGCTGTTGCAGCAATCGCTCGCTTGGTCTCAATATTTTGCACATGCTTTTCTGAATGAGAAAACTCCCTCAACTGAAAGGCCTTGTTGCTTCTCGCACCACCATGAATCTTGGTTAACACTCCCTTGTTCTCAAGCTCGCTGAAGTCTCTTCGGACAGTCATGTCCGTCACATTTAGCAAATCGACAATCTCTGAAATGCGAATTGTCCCTTTTTTATGCACTAATCGAGTAATTTCTTCTAGTCGCTCTTGTTTGTTCATCTCTTGCCCCCTTGTTTTTTACTTTATTATATCAAATTTTGATAAAAATGTTGAAAAAAACAACATCGAATGTTTGATTTGGGAAAATAACAAGATATGGAAAACGGATGGTTACGACTTAGAACCTGTATTTATAAACGAAGTAATTCTAATCGGGATCCTATTTTACAATAATCAAGGCGTTTTTTTGAAGGAATACTGACTGTATTTCGAAAAAAGTAATGATGAATAGCGAATAATAAGCCCTAAATAGAGTTGCTAAGTTGTGAATACAGGTTCTTAAATCAAACCTAACCTTTCAAAAGCATGATAAAGCCCGTCGTGTTCAACATCATCTGTCACCATATCAGCCATGGCTAGAATTTCAGAACCTCCATTTCCCATTGCTACACCGATAGCACAATACTCCAACATCGGAATGTCAATTTTCGCATCTCCAAAGGCAATGGTATCTTCTTGAGGGTGTCCGAGATGTTCCAATAGAACCTTAATAGCGCGTGCCTTATCTAAATTTTTGATTCCTAAGTCACCAAAGAGTGCAGTCTCACCACGACCACCCCAGGTATTGGCTGCTAATTGTGGAAAGGCCTCTTTGGAGTCCAAATGGTCTTGGTAAGAAGAGAGAATAAAGCTGATTTTATTGAGGTCATCGCGGTAGAGTTCCTCACCAAAAACCAGACCGTGAATCATGTCACCAACTTCTAAATCTTCTACTTGTTCAGCTGGTATCCCCTTACCAAGCATGTAAGTGTGAAGAACTGGCTTTCCCTTTTCTTGAAACTGGTTACTCGCAAAAAGTCCGTTATTGCTTTCAAGATAGAACTCGAGTCCTCTGTCGTAAAGCCAGTCCACGACTGCAATGGCATCTTCTTTTGCAATTAACTGGTGCATGATGACTTGTCCATGGTGTTCTACATAGGAGCCATTTCCCCCAATCATACCATCGATGCCGATTTCCCAAATGTCTGTCTGCATCTCTGCTCGGCTACGTCCTGTACAGACATAGACCAAGTGACCATTTTTTCTTGCCTTCTGAATGGCTGTCACCGCGCTAGATGGAATGCGGTTGTGATAGTCCACCAAGGTACCATCTACATCTAGAAAAATGATTTTTTTCATCCTATTCTCCTTCTTTAAAGGAATGCACCTTAAACTCTTCTGCCGGAAGAATTACTTCTGCCAAGGTCAAGTAATCGTCTGTCAAGGTCCATTTTAGAATTGCACAATTACTAAATCGAAGTTCTGGTGGAAATTCAAGCTTCAATAATTGAATTAGGCCCCACATAGCCGCTCCGTGGCTGACAAATAAGCAAGGACCGTGGCGATGAGACATCGTGTCCAAAAGTGTTTGACGAACACGCCTTCCGACTGCGATAATATCCTCTCCACCATAGGGAACCAACAAATCCTCAAACGATTTCGCATTTGGTCGATGTTTGGGCAATAACATTTCAGATTGGGCTTCAAAAATCCCAAAGTTCATTTCTTTAATGCCCTTTAATTGTGTTATTTCATCTGTCCTTGCTACAATTTTTGCCGTATCTGTTGCCCGTTCTTGGGTGGAGCTGTAAACAGCTTCAAAATGCACCCCTTCCCGCTCAAAGTAGTCTGCAACGGTTTGTGCCTGGGCGATTCCATTTTCTGTCAAGGGAGAATCTGACCAGCCCTGCACACGTCTTTGCGTATTAAAGAAGGTTTCTCCATGCCTCATTACATAAAAGGTCTTTGCCATTATCTATCCTTTCTCGATTAAACTGCCCCTACAATCGGATGGGGAAGATAACATTCTTCTAGATAAGCTATATCTGCATCGGATAAGCTCACCACAAAGGCTCCCATATAATCATCCAAGTATGTTTCTTTGGTTACCCCCACAATGGGTGCTACTACCCCTTTTTTCCATAGCCAGGCCTCCTCAAAAATTATGGAAGAAACACGGTTCGAGTAAAGAGAACGATAGAATGATCATGCACCACCAAATAGGCTGGTGCTTTGCTTTTGAAAAAATGAAGTGATCTACTCAAAATTAAAATACACTATTTTCATTTTTTGAAAAATAGTATATTTAGACTGGCTATATGATTCACTTCTAACTATGTCAATTATTTGACACAAAAAAACATGGAACAAGATTCCATGTTTTGTGAAATTGGTACTCTATTATTTAAGAGTAACTGAAGCTCCAGCTTCTTCCAATTTAGCTTTGATTTCTTCAGCTTCTGCAGTTGCAACGCCTTCTTTAACGACTGCAGGTGCACCGTCAACAAGTTCTTTAGCTTCTTTAAGACCAAGACCAGTAATTTCACGTACAACTTTGATAACGCCAACTTTTTTGTCGCCGGCAGATGTCAATTCAACGTCGAATGAATCTTTAGCAGCACCAGCGTCAGCAGCACCAGCTGCAGCAACTGCTACAGGAGCAGCCGCAGTTACACCAAATTCTTCTTCGATCGCTTTTACAAGATCGTTAAGCTCAAGGATTGAAGCTTCTTTAATTTCAGCAATAATGTTTTCAATGTTCAATGCCATTGTTATTTCCTCCAAATAGTTTTGTTTTTAATAAATAATAGATGGGTGTAGCACTAGGCTACGCGTTGACGCATTAAGCAGCGTCTTCTTTGCTTTCTGCAACAGCTTTGACAGCGTATGCAACGTTGCGAACTGGTGCTTGAAGTACAGACAAGAGCATAGAAAGCATACCTTCTCTGTTTGGCAATGCTGCAAGGGCTTGGATTTCTTCTTTAGAAGAAACTTTACCTTCGATAGTACCACCTTTGATTTCAAGGGCTTCAGCTGTTTTAGCAAAGTCGTTCAAGATTTTTGCTGGCGCAATAACATCTTCATTTGAAAATGCAATGGCAGATGGTCCAACAAAAACTGATGCAAGTTCTTCAAGACCAGCTTTTTCAGCTGCACGACGTAAGATTGAGTTTTTGATGACCTTGTACTCAACTTCGCTTCCGCGTAAGTCACGACGAAGAACGGTATCTTGCTCAACTGTCAAACCACGTGCATCCACAACTACGATAGATGCTGCAGCTTTCATCTTCTCAGCAACTTGATCAACTAATTCTGCTTTTTTAGCGATAATAGCTTCACTCATTAGTGTTTTACCTCCGTTATTATTTTGGGTTTGAGCTTGTTCCAATAAAAAAACGCGCCAAACCTAGACACGAAAGTACAAATACGTTTTCTATCCGTTTTGTGCCTCGGTAGGATGTTTATGAGTTGAACTCCCCTACTGTCTTAGGTCAGTTTTTTCAAACCTTATTCATACTATCATACTTTTTGCGTCTTTGCAAGAGTTTTTACTCAAAAAAATTAAAAAATGTAGCATGTCTTACTACATGGCAAATTTCAAGTTCAAGTTAGCCAGTCTGTAAAAATTCTCTAGGAGATTTGTAACCCAATATCTTCTTTGGATAGTTGTTAATCCAGTTTTCAATAAATGTGACTTGTTGTTGAGTCACATTTTTGCTTCTCTTAGGCAACCAACGCCGGATGAGTCTATTATGATTCTCATTAGTTCCCCTCTCCCAAGAGGAATAAGGGTGGGCATAGTAGATATGATCGGGGTCAAAAACTTCTGCTAAACGACTGAATTCAGTCCCGTTATCAGCTGTGATTGAGTTAATTTGATAATCTCTGAGGATCATTTTCAGAGCTTGATTGACTGAAGACGCGGACTTATCGGGAATAAGTCGGATGATTTGATAACGACTCTTTCTATCAGTTAGAGTCAACAGACACTCATTTTTTGCCCGTGTTTGAATAACTGTATCAATTTCAACATCACCAACATTCTCACGTTGATTAATGCTTTCTGGTCGTTCCTCAATCGATTTTCCAGCCGGCTTAAAGTTAGGACTCGCTTGTTTTTTCTTCGTTTTCTCTTTCCGAGGATAAAGCATGTCAGCCTTGGTCAACCCTAAGTGCCCACGATGAATCCAGTAGTAAATGGTGGAGACGGAGGCAGGTATCCCTTTTACTTTTACCATCATCTCAGGAGAGTATTTCTGTTTGATGTAGTGAAGAATTTTTTCTTTGAGTTCCTTGGTTAGGGAAGTTTGCTTCACAGAATGTTTGCGATTATTTTGATAGGTTTTTTGAGCGAAGTCAGCTGAGTAGATTATTTCAAATTTTCCTTTACGCACTTGTTGCCTAACCTGACCACGTTTGACTTCGTTGTGAATGGTTTGAGGAGCCTTCTCTAATCTTCTAGCGATTTCACGATTTGAGAACCCTTCTTGAAGCCAACGCTCAATCATTCTACGCTCAGCTAGTGTCAAATGTTTCCTTTTTGGTGTATAATAGTGTTGCATCTCAGAGTCTTTCTAATTGTTCTTGTGGTGATTACAATTATATCTCTCTGAGATGTTTTTTTATACCCTTGACTGGCTAACTTCATTGTAGAACTTTCGATGTCTTACTACATTTTTTTAAATTTCATTCAAAATGCTCTCCCAAGCTTGGTCAAATCCATGTCTAGTTTCAGATGAAAAAACGACAAACTGGTCATTCTTATCAAAATCTAGTTTTTTCTTAATCATCGATTCATGCTTATTCCATTTGCCACGGGGAATTTTATCCGCCTTTGTTGCCACAACGATGACGGGAATGTCATAATATTTCAAGAACTCGTACATTTGAACATCGTCAGCAGATGGTTCATGGCGCATATCAACAAGACTGACCACTGCTCGTAGATTTTCACGGCTGGTCAGATATTCTTCAATCATTTTCCCCCATTTAGCACGCTCAGTCTTTGAAACCTTCGCATAACCATAACCCGGTACATCAACAAAGCGAATCTTATCATCAATATTATAAAAGTTTAACTGCTGTGTTTTTCCAGGCTTGCTAGAAGTACGTGCTAGATTTTTACGGCCGAGGAGCGTATTGATAAAGGAGGATTTGCCAACATTGGAGCGACCTGCAAGAGCAATTTCTGGCATCTCATCTTGTGGATATTGTGCCTTAGATACAGCACTCAAGAGGATTTCAGCATTGTTTGTATTGATTTCCATGTACTCTCCTTATGCCGTCTCTAAGATAGGCTGGGCCTTTCCATCTACTGCTTCTTTGGTAATCCGAACGCGCTTCACCTCGTCTTGGCTTGGTACTTCAAACATGACATCAAGCATAGTTTCTTCGATAATCGAACGAAGACCGCGCGCGCCTGTCTTGCGCTCAATTGCCCGTTTGGCAATTTCTTCAAGAGCTTCTTTGTCAAAGTCTAACTCCACACCGTCATAAGACAATAGAGTCTGATACTGTTTCACAAGGGCATTTTTCGGCTCGGTCAAAATGCGAATCAGGTCTTCTGTCGTCAACTGATCAAGAGGAGCAAAGACTGGTAAGCGACCGATCAACTCAGGAATAATACCAAATTTTTGGATATCGTCTGCGATAATGTGCTGCATATAGGATTCTGTTTCATCAATGGCACGGTTGTTGTGTCCGAAACCGATGATTTTTTCTCCCATGCGCTGCTTGACAATTTCTTCGATACCGTCAAACGCTCCACCTACGATAAAGAGGATATTTTTGGTATCCAGCTGAATCATCTCCTGCTGCGGATGCTTGCGTCCACCTTGTGGTGGAACACTAGCCACAGTTCCCTCAATGATTTTTAGAAGGGCTTGCTGTACTCCCTCTCCTGAGACATCTCTTGTAATCGATACGTTTTCCCCTTTTTTAGCGATTTTATCAATTTCATCGACATAGATGATACCACGCTCTGCACGGTCAATATTAAAATCAGCCGCTTGGAGCAGTTTTAAGAGGATATTTTCAACGTCTTCTCCGACATAACCAGCTTCTGTCAAGGCTGTCGCGTCCGCAATGGCAAAGGGAACATTCAGACTTTTAGCCAATGTTTGAGCAAGAAAGGTCTTTCCAGAACCGGTCGGACCAATCATGAGAATATTGGACTTTTGCAAATCCACATCATTTTCTTCGCGACTATCTTGAAAGTTAATCCGTTTGTAATGGTTGTAAACCGCTACTGCTAGGGCACGTTTGGCACGGTCTTGTCCGATGACATAGTGGTTTAAAATCGTAAGTAGCTCCTGCGGTTTAGGGGTGTCAGCTAAGTCTGTCAAGACTTCTTCTGCTAATTCTTCACGAATAATTTCTTGGGCTAACTCCACACATTCATTACAGATAAAGACATTATTTCCTGCGATGATTTTCTTTACTTCTTCTTGATTCTTTCCACAAAATGAGCAGTAAATAAGCTCTGATGGATGATGATGTTTTGGCATTTTTTCTATCCTATCCCTATCTAAAATAATACGCCATAAAAGGCATGAATACTATTCACTAAATTGGTCACTGCATTTAAGAGAAAGAGGGTGGCTAGCCCGTACCGCTTTTTTTGGAAAGCTTGGATGGAGCAAAGCACACAGATACCGCATAAAATCGCAGTAAATAAACCAAATAAACTTTTCTGCATGATTAGTTCTCTTTTCTTTCAAATATTCTCACGGTGAAATCAACTGGATTTTCTGCATCTCGCTCGTGTCTTATCGTACTAACTTCCTCAAAAACAGACCAATCAAAGGTCACTGGAAAATAAGTATCTCCTTCAAAACTGGCATGAATATCCGTCGTTACAAGCTCATCTGTATAGGTTTCAAAAGCTGTAAAAATCTGTCCTCCGCCAATCACGTAGAGATTCTTATCCTGCTGATTGTACCAGTCCAAGACTTCCTCAACGCTATGCATCACAAGGGCACATTCATGCTCGACTTGATAATCCGCATCATGCGTCAAGATAATCGAGATACGGTTTGGAAGAGCGCGCTTGCCCATACCGTCAAAGGTGATACGCCCCATGACCATGGCATGACCAGTTGTCGTCTGCTTAAAATGCTCTAAATCAGCTTTCAATGACCACGGAAGACCACCCTCTTTACCAATCAAACCTTGTTCATCCTGTGCCCAAATGGCAGAAATCTTCTTTGTCATTGTCTCTTCCTTTTTTATTTTAATTTGACTATATTCTATCAAAATTCGATAAAAAATGCAGAGACTAGGCATGACCTAGTACCCTGTCATTATTCTATTGTTGCTATTCACCCATTACATTAAATCGCTAAATCAAACTTCAGTTGTGGTTTCACTGGGTCATAATCGACTAACTCAAAATCTTCTGGCTTGATGTCATAGAAATTAGTTCCGTCTGGCACATTCAAGACGAGTTTTGGTTGACAGCTACTTGGCTTGCGACGTAGAAGCTCTTCTGCTTGCTCAAATTGGTTGTCATAGATGTGCAGGTTATTGATGAAATAAAAGAACTTCCCAACCTTCCAGCCGAAGTGTTTAGCAATCATCATCTGAAGCGCCACATACTGCATGGCATTGATGTGATGAGCCACCAGCATGTCATTACTGCGCTGGGTCAATGTTGCGTCAAGATAGATATCGCCGTCCACACGCCGTACATCAAACATGGTCTGAAAGGCACAGGGCAAGAGCCCCTCTGACTCCTCGAAAGCCTCATAATCCCAGAGCGAGATGATATTGCGACGATTCCATGGATTTTTCTCTAATTGCTGAAGAATTTTGTCCATAATCTGATGTTTTTTAACAACAGCCCCATAGCGCTCCCCGATAGTACCTGTTTCTCCCACTTCCCAGTCATTCCAGTAGGTCACGCCATACTTGTCATTTAGAACAGAAAGACTATTGGTCTGGTCTTGGTAAATCCAGCAAACTTCCTTAACGGCTGACTTGATGGGAATCGGGCGTAGGGTGGTAATGGGAAACTCGCCCTTTGATAAGTCATACTCAGCAAAAGCGCCTGTAATGTACTTGGAATTCGCGACATTTCCGTCCTTATAACGAGGGCGGGCATTTTCTGAAAAGACACCTTCGTTCATGATTTTTTGGATATTTTCTTTAAAAATAGTATCTGCTTTTGTCATGAATCTAGTATATCACTTCTCTACTATTTTGTCTTTTTTCTAGTGTCTTAAAAGACTAGAAAAGAAAAGTAGCTAGTACGTTCCTCCTCTAAATGAGACAAAAGAAAGACACTCCTGTTGATTTCTAGTAAACTAGAATCAAGGAGTGCTCCGGCTTCTTATTTAAAATACTTGCAAGACGTTTATTCTAAAAGAATGTATTGCAAGAAGCAAAAATAATGATTTGACATATTCACCTTATCAGGACTTAACATTTCTCATAGAGCTGTATATTCATTCAAAATAAATAACCAGGATTTGAAATCTGGGACACTAACCACTCTTTCTCCTGCATATGGAGAAAGCGGAAGACAAACACCTGCATTCATCAATTCTTCACCTGTAAAAACATCATCGTATCCCTTTATTTGATAATATTTGTGACGATCTAATCCCTTAAATATAAGATGGGCAGGTGCTGGATTCGCTTCACTCAGTATCTGATAACGAGCCAATATCGAGCAAGTTTTATCTTGTGATACCACCTGCCAACTAACGATATTTTGAGTAAACGGACTCAAAATCCGATAGAATGTTCCATATTGAAATAAATGACGGTAAGTTTTATAAAAAGTAATTCCTTCTTTTATCTGTTCATATGCTTCTTTATCTAATTGAGTGAGGTCAAATTCATATCCTAATACAGAAAAGTATGACACGTGTTCTCTATAAGTTAGCGTCGTCTCCCGACCTGTTTGGTGATTAGGAGAAGCCGATACATGGCCTGTCATCATTGATAAGGGGTAACCGTATGACGTCCCATATTGAATTTTCAGACGTTCTATTGGATCAGTATTATCACTTGTCCATGCTTGCGGTGCATAATACATCATCCCCAAATCAAAACGTCCGCCACCAGAAGCACAGGATTCAAACAGAATGTTTGGAAATGCTTTTATCAATCTATCATACAGTTCATATACACCTAAAATGTATCGATGGGCAAATTCTTGTTGTCTATTGTTTTCTAAAGCTAAACTGTACAAATCTGTAATATGCCTATTCATATCCCATTTAATGTAATCCAAGCCTGTTTCTTTAATCATTTTTCCCATTTGAGAAAACAGATTGTCTACGACCTCTTTACGGCTAAAATCTAAGACAAATTGTTGTCGACCTAAGCATGGCTGACGATTCGGCGCCGCAATTCTCCAATCGGGATGACTGCGGTACAGATCGCTATCTTCTGAGATCATCTCTGGTTCAAACCAAAGACCAAATTTTAATCCAATCGAATGAATGTAATTCGCAATATGAGCGATTCCTTCTGGAAACTTCGTCTGATCATCAACCCAGTCTCCTAAGGAAGTCTGATCATTGTCCCGGTGACCGTACCAGCCATCATCAATAACAACCAACTCTATCCCTAAATCCTTAGCCTTGTCGGCCAAATCCTTAATTTTTTTTGTGGAAATATCAAAGTAAGTTGCTTCCCAACTATTAATTAATAGTGGTCTATCTTTCTTGCTAAATACAGGATTTATCAAATGCTCATGATAGAAATTAGCCAATAGTTGACTCATGCTATTAAAACCATTTGATGTATAACATTGTAAAGCTTCTGGAGTTTGAAAAGTTTCACCAGGTAATAAGGTCCAAGAAAAATCAAATGGATTCATTCCGACCAAAACACGTGCACAACCAAAATGATCTACTTCAATTTGTTCAAGGTGATTCCCTGAGTAAATCAGATTAAAACCATAAACAGCGCCTGAATCCTCAGTTGTTTCTTTACTAGCCAACATAATAAAAGGATTTTGCTGCGGGCTAGAACTTACTCTTAAACTATCTACGCTTTGAAGTCCATATCGTAATGGCGTTCTTTGAACATAGCGTTCTCTCAACCATGCACCAGAAAAATGTATAAAATCATAATCACTAGCTCGCAAATCCAACTGCAAACTCACCGTTCGCAATAGTTTTATTTCCTGTTGACTATCATTTTTAAATTTAACACTACGAGCAATCACATCTTGATCTTTAAAAATAGTATACGATAAATATACTGTCAATCCAATCGTTGGATCCACCATCTTTATTATTAAAGTGGTGGCGGATTCGTCACTTGCAAAAGTTGCTGGAAGACCATCTAAGCAGCTCTTCCCAGGCAACAACTGATACGAATCGAAGATTAAATCACTAATCCGACTTCCGTTTTCTAGTATTATTTGATAAGCTGGTTGCCTAAAATCTCCCCTACCATAGGAACTATATTCAAATCTCATCAAATTAGGCTGAGAACTCGTGTTCTTAACATCAGTATATGGTTCGAAGCCACGCTCCTCTACTACAGTTAGATAGGGATAGCTGTCTTTAATTGGTATTTTTTTTCCATAATAGACATGTCCTAAGCCACCATTCTCTAAAACTCTAAAAATATAACTTGTATTCTTTGTTTGTAAATGAAAATATTGGCTGTCTGAAACTGAAACTTTCATTCTTTACTCCTTTACAAAGTCACTCACGCTTTTCTCTACTAGGAAAATAAGTTCATACTTTGCTCATCCAATACACTTTTAATTCGTACCATCGTTTGACACTAATAACCACTCATCGTCGGTATCTACATGATCATTTTCATAAGTCAAATTTCCATTTGGGACCATATCAGTCTTAACAGCTCTGTCAGATGCGCTCTGTCCTGTCAATGTATTCATCTTCTACAATCGATGAAAGCAGTATCTCTTTACCCTTTGACACCTGAAGCAACGATACTTTTTTTCAATTGTTTTGAAAAAAGAATAGATAGTAAAATAACTGGCATACTAGTTAGCACAGCCAAGCCCATCATAGCATTTTGCTTTGTTGCCACATTGTTTGAAATATTAAATAAAGCAACATTTAATGTCCATAATTTCTGATCCTCTGTTACCAACCAAGCCCAGAAAAAGTCGTTCCAGTTCCCAATAAATGTCTGAAGAGCAATCAGAGAAATAATCGGTTTTGAAAGAGGCATGCAAATCTTACTATACAAAAACAAACTACCTGCTCCATCCAACTCAGCTGCTTCGAAATAACTTCGGGGAATTTGATCAAAAAATCCCTTGTAAAGATAAATGTAGAACCCATAAGGATAAAGGAAAGGTAAGAGTAAAGCCCAATAATTATTGTAAGCCCCCATTTGCTTATACATCACTAGTTGCGGTAACATAATACTAGCAAATGGAACCATCATTGCTCCTAAGAAAAAGAGTAGAACAATTCGTCCAGCCCGCTTAGATAAGCGTTGGCTAATGATAAAGGCACAGATTGAGCATAAAAAAACTTGAACAACAATCGCAAATCCAATCACAATGAAACTATTGAATATAAAAGTCATAAACCCAAATTTTTGAATCGTTGGATGTTCTGAATACATGTAAGCCGGCATTTGGAAATAATAGAGGAAAGTTTCCAGATTAAGCAAAGCCTTCTCTTCATTTCCAACACTTAACAAGGTCCCAACTGTTTGATATTTTTCATCTAATAATTTTTTAACCTTACTTTGGAACGTTGTTTTTAATTCAGTAGGAGCTTTTTTATTAACTCCTTTCAGATTAAAGCTATAGCCAATCGACTGACTAGCACGAAGGTAGCGATCTTCATACAAAACAACATCTTTTTTTATCGTTGTTCCCTTGTAGATGCCATAATCTTTTTCCAGCTGTAATTTCATTTGATGGGCTCGCGAATAATAGATTGTCTCCCCATCCTTAGTGCCATAAATATTGATCTCCATGATTGAGTCTTTGGGCAACTTATAACTAATTCCCATCATCACAAGGACACTATCTCGAAGAATCTGATCTTTTAACTGCGCTTCATCCTTACTTTCTTTTGAATAATCCAACACAACAGATATACTATTTGCTGTGTCAGGAAGTAATTTAGGCGGAACTTCATATATTTTCGCATTGTCTTTCATAGCGCTAGAAACGGCAAATAGCATTGGGTACAGCATTAAAGCCGCAAACACGAGCGAAAAAATAGTTGCTGTCCATTTTAAATAACGCTCAGACTTGCTAAGAGGGATTCCCTTGTTTGCTTTCTTTCTAAATAGCATATTCTCTCCTTATTCTCCATTTGATTTTTCAAAATGCATCTGAACCATTGTCACAACAGCAATGACAAGCAGTAAAATAACAGAGGCTGCCGATCCACGACCATAATTCAAATCTTTGTTAAATGAATCATAAATAAAAATCCCTTGGGTTGTTGAAGCTCCATTTGGACCTCCAGAAGCGTACATATAAGGCACATCTAGCATTTGCATGGTTGTAATCACTGCCATAATTAGTTGAATAAAAATCATAAAGGAAATATTAGGAAGAATGATGTGGCGAATCCTACCAAAGCCTGTACAACCATCTAGGGCTGCTGATTCAATAATATCTCCAGAAATTCCCTGAATCGCAGATAAATACAAAAATACCGTCAAGCCACCACCCAAGACTCCCGGGAAAATAATACAGAATTTTACTAAAGCTGGATCACTCAACCAAGCCTGTGGACTACCGCCAAAAAATTTAAGTATCTGATTCGCAACACCATATTCTGGATGCCAAATCCATTTCCAGATAATAACATTGACAGAAGTTGGAATCAAGGCAGGCAAAATATACAGGGTGGTTAATGATTTTCTTAAACGAACTAATTCATTTAAGAAAAGCGCTTGAATCAACGGAATGACGAAACACATCACCAATTGGAGACCTAATAAAACAAAGGTATTACGCCAAGCCCCCCAATAATGCTCCATCTTAAACATTTCTACATAATTAGCAAATCCGACAAATTTCCCAGGCGGATTTACTGGATTATATTGAAATAATGAAATATAAAATGCACTAAAAATTGGATAATATTTCAGCCATAGGGTAAACACAATGGGCAAAAATAAAATGAACCAAGGGGTGAGTTTTCGTCTGAAAGAATGCCTTGTCGATTTTATTTTTTTTACTGATTGTAGATACATTTTATCGCTTCCTTTTACTATTTTCTTTTTTATAAGATTTTTTCTGAATAGAACGGACTTCTTTTAACAGTTTTTATGGTCGTTCATCAAAAGGAGTTTTATACCAAATCCAATTGGGATAGAAAAAGAAAAGAACCGTATGATGTAAACATATTTCCTGAAAAGCTAGTAACATTACTAACTTAGAAAATTCAGATCATCATCGGTTCACTTTCTTTTATGAGAAAAATCTATTGACACAGATTACTATTATTTTTTATTCGCTTCATTAAATTTATCCAAAACTTCTGCTTCACACAATTTTTGAGCTTCAGCAAAAACTTTTTCTGGATCTGCGGATGGATCCGATAAAATTTTCTGTACAGCACGATCTACATATGAACCAAAATCACCTTTTCCATAAAATTCTAAACGACCAATCGTTTTCACTTTTTCTAGAACAGCGGCATATTCTTCTGGGAATTCGTAAAAATCAGTCACATTAATGTCTGAACGTGGGACAATAATTGGATTTGGTGCACCTTTCGTAGCTAAATTTTCAAAATAAGAAGAGATATACTCCTTACTTGAGTAGAATTTGATAAATTCCCATGCTGCATCTTTTTTGGCCTGGTCAGATTTTGCGTTTATAAGCCAATTCACACCACCGATAGCTGTCACTGGCTGTCCACCAGGTCCTACAGGTGGCAATGCAAGTCCAATATCATCAGGATCAATCCCATTTGTAATTGCCTCAGATACCCAGTCACTAGCAAAAGGCATCATCCCCACTTTACCAAGACCAAAGTTTGTTACTAGATCAGTAAATTTCAAGGTTAAATCACTTTGAATTACTCCTTCTTTCTTCAGCTCTTGATAGTATTTTGCTGCCTTAATAACCGCCGGATCCGTAAAGGTTAACGTTGCTGTACCATCTTCATTTTGCTTCGTCAAATCGCCACCAGCTTGCCATACATAGTATTGGAAGAACCACTCTGTCCATTCCGCTGCCAATGTCGCATAACCAGTTGTTTGTTCTGAAAGCGCAGAAATCTTCTTAGCTGCTGCTAACGCTTCTTCCCATGTTTTAGGTGCTTCATTCAATCCTACTTCTTTAAACAATGCTTTATTGTATCCAAAAAGCATTGGTGACACCCGTGTTGGAACGGCATAGATTTTACCATCCTTAGTAAACATATCAGTATAGTCTTTGGTAAAATATTGCCACTCATCCCATTTATCTGTATAGTTATTTAAAGGCTCCAAAATGCCTTTAGCTATATAAGAGTTCGTTACTGTAAATGAGGCTTCTACCAAGTCTGGAGCTGTACCAGCTGCTACTCCCTGATAAAATTCATTCCCTGGATCACCTTCTTTGACAACTTTATTCAATTTAATATTTGGATGCTCTTCTAAAAATTTTTTCTCCATAGAAGCTGACCAGTCATCTGCATTTCGACTCGTAACCCAAAGTGTTAATTCTACTTGCTCATTACTGCTGTCTTTCATTTTTTCAGCAGTTGAAGAGCCACAGCCGAATAAGGAAGCAGCCAACAAAGTGGTGCATAGCGCTGTCGAAAAGAATTTCTTTGTCACCATAACCCGATCTCCTTTTTTCTTTGTCTAAACTACACAGAACAATCCTGTGTGGTTTATTCTAATGATATTTCCTAAGAATAGAATAACAAAAAAGCGCTTCCAAGACCATAAAAAAATAGGATGACTTTTATATTATTTATTGTATAAATTCATATTTTACAATATAAAATGTCACAAAATCATATAAAATGATATAATAATAATTAAGATAAGGGGGTATTGTGGTGAGTAAACAAGAATTTCATATTTTTAATAATCGTTCCTATATTGATTTATATCCTGTTCAATTTGGTAAAGAAATCTGCCAACCTTTGCATTCTTTTGGACCAACCAAAAAACAACATTACCTCTTTCACTATATTGTATCTGGATCAGGAGATTTCTATCTCACCGAAAAGCAAAAAAGTTTTCATCTGACTGCTGGCCAGGGATTTTTGATAGCACCCGATAGTATTTGTAGCTATGAAGCAGATTTGACTGATCCTTGGACCTATATCTGGATTGAATTTGATGGTCTAAAGGCCGAACATTTTTTACACCAAGCAGGTCTATCAAGGAACCAGCCCATTTTCTCATCTTCACACCCCCCTGTAGAAAGTGATGTTTACAAAGAGATAGACTACATCCAACAACTTCATAACGCTAAAAGTGCACAGCTCATTGGGCATCTATATCTATTTATTGCTGCCTTGATTGAGGAATCTGCTACCAAACAGATAAGTAAACATAGTGATGCCAAAGACTTATATATTCGAGAAGCTATTAATTTTGTTGAACGTAATCTTGACAGACCTATATCCATTGATGATATTGCGAAACAATGCAATCTAAATCGTCATTATTTCAGTCGTCTCTTCAAAGAGCAAATGGGAATCTCTCCCCAACAATTTCTCATTCAATATCGTATGAGCCGAGCCTGTGAACTATTAAAAGATACCGATAAGCAACTCAAAGAAATTGCAGAACTAGTCGGTTATTCGAATCAGTTTAACTTTTCAACTGCTTTTAAAAATCACTACCAACTTTCTCCTAATCAATGGCGCCAAAAAAATAAAGGTGCTAGATAAAAAATGAAAGAGTTCGTGATGCCTAGATAAGTAGCAAGACAAATCAAAAAGAGGCTGGGTAAGAAGTCTTAAAAATAATAAATGGTTTAGAATCAACGTTTCTTGATAACGTTGATTCTAAGCCATTTTATGTTGTTCAATTTTTAAGACAAAGTCAAAAAGGCTGAGCTTCATGTCAGCCTTTCATCAACATATTTACGGACCAAAAAGAGCATAGACTAGCCCAAATGAAATGGGAAAGGCAAAGATGAGCAGGATACTGATGAGAAGCCACCGCCATTTTCGGTACAAAATCGAAAGGATCAAGCTCAAAAGTCCAATGGTAGGCACGATAAAGAACGTTGCATAAGCAGCCCAACTAGCTGGCCAGAACCATTCTCTAGGAACTGGTAAAAAGGCAGACCCCCAGATCATTAGGCCCAAATAGATAAGATAGTGATAGCGTTCTTTTAGTAAGGACTGTCCCACTTTCATATTCGTTTCCTTGTTTTTTCTAGTCCCTATTTCAAGACAAGAGATGCAGCACCTAGAACACCCGCATCATTTCCTAGATTTGCTAGGGTTAATTTTGTTGATTGGGCAATTTGAGGGAAAGAATTCTGAAGATAAACTTCATTGACCCCTTCTAGTAAGAAATCACCAGCTGCTGACACACCGCCACCGATGACAATATAAGCAGGATTTAAGACAGCTGCAATATTGGCACAGGCTGTTCCTAAATAGCGACAAAAATGACGGTAGACGATTAGAGCAAGGTCATCCCCTTCTTTTGCAAGATCAAAGACATCTTTTGCTGTTACATCCTGACCATCGTCAATACGTTTTTTCAATTCAGCATCGCCAGCATAACTTTCTGCATAACGACGGGTTAAGTTCACGATACCAGTTGCTGAAGCCACTGTTTCCAAGCAACCTTTTTTACCACAGGTACAAGCAATTGGCTCTTCAAAGTCAACTGTAATATGCCCTAATTCGCCACCAGCGCCGCCAAATCCACGAATCAAGTTGCCGCCAGCAATAACACCGCCACCGACACCAGTTCCTAAGGTCATAAAGACAACATCTGGATTGTTATCTCCAGCGCCGACCCACTGCTCACCTAAGGCTGCGACATTGGCATCATTGTCAATGAAAAATGGCAAACCAATAGCAGATTCAATTTGTTCCTTGACCTGTTGAAGTGTCTTCCAGTTGAGGTTATAGGCTCCGATAACTGTTCCAGCCTTGCTATCTACTACACCTGGCGAGCCCATTCCGATTCCTAGAAAATCATCTTTCGTTAATTGGTGCGTGTCAAATTGGTGCTGGATACTCTCAATAATATCTGGCACAATGTGACTACCTTCGTCTAAAATATTGGTCTTAATGGACCATTTTTCTTGGATTTCACCTTGTTCTGTTAGAATCGCAAATTTAACAGAAGTCCCACCAAGATCAATACCAATTATTTTCTTTGCCATAAGATACTCCTCATAAATTATTATTTCGCCTTATTATACCACATTGCAAAGGCTTGCACTACTTTTTACCGAAAAATATATAGTAAAACCAAAAATTGCAAATGCAAGAGAAACCGTCCCGCACTAAATAAGAAGGTATAGATAAACTGAGTTCCCTCTCTCGTGCCGTTATAAAGAAAGAGACTCGAAATCAGGGTGAATCCTAGAGCAAAGCCCATCATTTGTAGGGGATTGTAGCCTTGACTGTAGGAAATCAAGGTCACAAGCAAAAGTAAGCAAGCTCCTAGGGTCAGAACAAGGCAGAGACGGTTCATCCGCTTAGTCTTGAAATAGCTATAAGCTGCAGCTAGTAAGGTCACAATCAGATAAATCCCCATATAGACTACCATGATGATTTTCATATCAACTTGTCTCCTATCTTACTAACCTTCACTCAATTCACTGAGGTACTCATAGCGTTCATATTTTTCAAGTAGGGCTTCATTTTGCGCATCTAATTCCTTTTGCAAGTCTGATAGCCGTGTAAAGTCACTACCACAGGTCTGCATGGCTGCCTCGATTTCTGCTATGCTTTCTTCCAAGGTAGCAATATCCTCTTCAATAGTCGCCCATTCCTGCTTTTCAAAGTAGGACATGCGTTTTTGTTTATCACGCACCTTTTCCTGCTTTTCTTTTACAGGAGTCGTTGCAGTTGCTGCTGCAGAAGCTAGAAAGGCTTTTTCATCCAGATAATCCGTATAATTTCCAAAAAAGGTCCGAACCCCCTCCTCTTCAAAGGCTAAGATTTTGGTTGCTACCTTATCTAGGAAATACCGATCGTGGCTGACCGTGATGACGGGACCCGCAAAGCCTTGAAGAAAATGCTCCAAGACGGTCAAGGTCGCAATGTCAAGGTCATTGGTCGGCTCATCAAGTAATAAGACATTCGGTCGTTCTAACAAGATTTTTAAGAGATAGAGCCGTTTTTTCTCACCGCCAGACAGCTTTTGAATCAGTGTTCCATGGGTGTTGCGTGGAAAGAGAAACTGCTCCAAGAGTTCTGCAATCGAGACCATGCCTGAGTTGGTTTCAGCTTCTTCTGCCACTTCTTGAAGGAAGCTGATGACCCGCTTATTTTCATCCAATCCTTGGTTCTGCTGGGAGAAATAGCCGACGCGAATGGTCTCTCCTACAATCAATTGACCGCCTGTAGGCTGTATTTGACCTGCAATCAGATTGAGTAACGTAGACTTGCCTCTTCCGTTATCGCCGACAATCCCAATTCGATCTTTGTTTTGAACCAGCAAATCAAAGTGGCTTAAAATCGTCTTAGTCGGATAGGCAAAATCCACCTGCTTGAACTCGATGACTTTTTTTCCGATACGGCTGGTTTCAAAATTGATTTCCAGATTACTGTCATCACTCTTATGAGCCAAGTCCGACTTCAAATCATGGAAGCGATTAATCCGTGCCTGTTGCTTGGTTGCTCGTGCCTGAGGCTGCCTGCGCATCCAGTCCAATTCCTGCTTATACAACTGTTCTTTTTTGTGACGCAAAGCCGCATCACGCTCGTCCTGCTCGGCTTTCAAGCGAACATAGTCCTGATAATTTCCTTGATACTCGGTTAGGCTAGCGCGGTCTAGTTCAAAAATGCGGGTTGCCACATTATCCAAGAAATAGCGGTCATGGGTGATGAAAAGAACTGTCTTTTTAGCCTGTTTCAAAAAAGTCGTCAGCCACTCAATGGTCTCAATATCGAGGTGGTTGGTCGGCTCATCTAAGAGCAGTAAATCATCATCTCCTAATAAGACTTGTGCCAACTGAACTCGGCGTCGTAAGCCACCTGACAAATCTCCCACACGTTGGTTGGTATCGTTCAAGCCAAGTTTTGACAAAACAGTCTTAATTTGATGCTCAATTTCCCAAGCATTGAGAGCATCCATTTCTGTCATGACCTTCTCTAATCTTGTTTGGTTTTGCTCGCTATAATCTGCGACGAGGTGCTCGTACTGACGGATGAGCTCGATTTCCCGCAAGTCTGATGACAAAACTGTATCTAAAACCGTCTTGTCATCCTCAAACTCAGGCTCTTGAGTCAAATAGGCAATCGTATAGTCATTTTTCGTCCGAAAAGGAGACACATCACCATCAAACCCCAGCTTACCAGACAAGACATCCAGTAGTGTTGTTTTCCCTGTTCCATTGACCCCGATAATCCCGATACGGTCGTATTGATGAATGATAAAGGAAATAGCTGAAAAGACAGTCTTATCTCCGACTGACTTGCTTAGTTGTTCAACGATAAAATCACTCATTCTCTATCTTCTCCTTTAGAAAGGCCATGATTGGCGCAATCTCATTGGCCAAATCTCCCTCAACAATCGCATGCTCTACCTCATTTAGTAGGTGACCAAGAAGCGGTCCTGGTTTAATCTGGAAGGCCGTCATCACATCGTCCCCCTTGACCACAATCTCATGCTTATCGTGAATGGTCAAAGACTCATCAATCGTATCAATCAGCTCGTAATCAACAGCCAGTCCTTGAGCCTGTCTGACTTCTTCTACTAGATAGAGCAACTCCTTTCCATAACGATAGCAGGCCTGCTTGGTTACGGAATGTTGCTTACGCAAATGGTAAATCTCTACTAGCTTTATCACCGTCCGCTGAAAATCATTGCTGGTTTTCCAGTGCTTGAGAAAGGATTTGGTGTTTTTTATCTCCAGATAAGCCATCAACATCGCCCAGGCCTGTTCAGATGTTTGAAAGACAAAATCTTCTACAAGGGAAGCAAGAAAAGCTGTTAACTGCCTCTCTTTCCCCTTCATATCCGGCAGATAATCATAGGCTTTTGACGCAAGCAAGGCTTCCATTCCCCTGCGCCAGCCTTTTGCTAGTAAAAGTTTATCAAATTCGATGAAAATACGCTCAACTGATATCTTCTCTAGGAGCGGAGCTGTTTCTTTCATGGCCTCAAAAGTCGCTTCTTCGATGCTAAACTCAAGGCTTGCCGCAAATCGAAAACCACGCATAATCCGCAAGGCATCTTCATTAAAACGCTCGGTCGCAGTCCCCACAGCCCGCAAGGTCTTCTGTTCTAAATCCCGCAAGCCGTCAAACTTATCAATAATTCTCGCTTCTTCATCCAATGCAAAGGCATTGACTGTAAAATCACGACGTTTCAAGTCCTCTTCCAAAGAGCGCACAAAAGCCACCTGACTTGGACGACGGTAATCGACATAGACATCTTCTGTCCGAAAAGTCGTGATTTCATATTCGCCATGGTCTTCTAAGACCAATACGGTCCCATGCTCAATTCCCACGTCAATCGTACGTGAAAAAATAGCTTTCGTTTCTTCGGGATAACTCGATGAGGCAATATCTACATCGTGAATGGGTCGTCCTAAAATCGCGTCTCGCACCGAACCTCCGACAAAATACGCCTCAAAGCCCGCTTGTTTTATTTTCTCTAAAATCGGCAAAGCCTCCTGAAATTCAGAAGGCAGATTGTGTAATCTCATAATAACTGTTCCAAACCATAAACGAGTTGTTCTCGTTTGACTACTTCTTTTATTCCTAAATTCACACCACTCATAAAGGAGATGCGGTCATACGAATCATGGCGAATGGTCAATCCCTCACCCTGTGCTCCAAAGATGACTTCTTGATGCGCAACTAAGCCTGGCAAACGAACCGAGTGAATCCTCATGCCGTCAAAGTCTGCACCACGAGCTCCTGCAATCAACTCTTCCTCATCTGCTAGCCCTTGCTGCCTGCTCTCACGAACCTGAGAAATCAACTCTGCCGTCTTAATCGCTGTTCCGCTCGGTGCATCTTTTTTCTTGTCATGATGAAGCTCAATGATTTCCAGATTTGGGAAATACTTGGCTGCTTGCGCTGCAAATTGCATGAGTAAAATGGCTCCAATAGCAAAATTAGGAGCAATCAGCCCACCGATTTTTTTCTCGGCAGACAAAGCAATCAATTCTTCGATTTCTTCTGGGGTAAAGCCCGTTGTCCCCACAACAGGTGCAAAGCCGTTCTCTAAAGCAAATTTAGTATTTTCATAGGCGAAGGCTGGCGTTGTAAAATCAACCCACACATCTGCTGAAAAACCAATCAAGGCTTCTTTTGAAGTAAAGACAGGCACACCGTCAATCTCTGTTTCTGTCGCAAACGGATCAACCAAGGCAGCAAGTGTTAAACCCTTGTCCTCTTTGACCATATTGAGGGCAGTCGAGCCCATTCTTCCCTTAAAACCTGCGATAATTACTTGAATTGTCATCCACTACTCCTAGTCAATAATCGGTGAAATACCAAAGGCAATCGCCCCTTCACCTAAGTGCGTACCAATGACTGAGCCCAAGGACACAATTGGCAAGGGCCAATCGATACCATTTTCCTGTAATAATGCTTTAAATTCTTCCGCTTTTTGCGGTGCATTGGCATGAATCACGGCAATCTGATAAGAGCCATTCTTGGTCTCTTCCTGCAATATCTCTAACAAACGCTTGACTGCTTTTTTCTCTGTACGAACCTTCTCATAGACCTCAATCTTACCCTCGTCTGTAAAGTACAAAATCGGCTTGATACTGAGCAAGTTTCCTAAGAGCGCAGCTCCATTGGAAAGACGCCCTCCCTTGACCAAATGATCCAGATCATCAACCATGATAAAGGCTTTAGTCCCTGCAATCTCCTGCTCCAACTTATCTAAAATCTCCTCAAACGGCATACCAGCTTCATAACGTTTAAAGATTGTCTCCAGCATCATACCAAGCGGTGCTGAGGTAATCTTGCTGTCTGGAAAGGCAATCGTCAGCCCGTCAAATTCATCCTTAAGATACTGGATATTTTGATAAAAGCCAGAAATACCAGACGACAAGAAAAGACCAATCACATGTGTATAACCTTCTTTTTGTAAGCGAGCCAGCGTTTCTTCTAATTCTGAGAGGCTTGGCTGGCTGGTCTTTGGTAACTCCGCTTCTGCTGCCATTTTCTGGTAAAATTCTTCAACACTTAAATCTCTTCCTTCGATATAGGTCGTATCGCCAATCGTTACAGGAATATCCAACACAAAAAGATTCTCTCGTCCTGCTATTTGTAGTACAGCTGAAGAGTCTGTAATAACGGCTAATTTCATTCTAAATCTCCAAATTCACACCCGGGGCATCCAGGGCAATCTCTGTTACTTCATACGTTAGGCGTTGCAAAATATCCAAGAGTGGATTGACCAAGAAGCGTTTATCTTGCTCGCTAAACTCTTCTACTTCTTGGACAAGCTGTTCTAAAATATGTACACCTTGGCTCATAGCTCCTGAAATCACAAAGTAATCCAAGACAATCATAAAACGTAAGATTACGACGATTGACGTTTTATTTTCCTCTGTATTTCGCTCAATCAATTGAAAATCGACAGTTAATCGAGAAGTTGGTACACCATTTTGTTCTTCCCATTCTCTATTGCGGGTATCAAAATGATACTGATTGACTAGCGCCTTATCACGAATGACGTTCATATTATTCTCCTCAAAACGGTAATATGAATATTATACCATATTTTTTGGTAAACAGATAAAAAACCTTATCCATGCAACGATAAGGTTTACTATTTTTTATCTATTTCGCCTTGCGTAAAGCACCGAATAGGACACCTGATACAATTGCTCCGATAAGGACAAAGACGAGGTAAAGAAGCGGATTACTGGTGAGTGCGATGACAAAGATTCCACCGTGTGGCGCCATTAACTTGATACCAGACAAGCCGACCAAAGCTCCTGTAAGGGCGGAACCTGCGACAAAACTTGGAATGGCACGTGCTGGATCAGCTGCACCAAATGGAATCGCGCCTTCTGTAATAAAGGATAAGCCCATAATGATATTAGTCAAACCTGAGTTGCGCTCTTCCTTGGTGAATTTATCCTTAAACAAGAGAGTCGCAACAAAGACTGCAAGAGGAGGTACCATACCACCTGCCATAACAGCTGCCATTGCCACAGAGCCACCATTTGCAACGGTTGCTGCAAGGGTTCCTGTACCAAAGACGTAGGCTGCCTTATTAACTGGACCACCCATATCTACGGCCATCATACCTCCAAGGACAAGTCCTAAGATGATAGCAGAGCTTCCTTCTAATCCACTTAGAAAATCATTCATCCCTGTATTGATAGCAGCCATTGGGATATTGACGAAGAACATCACAAATCCCGTAATCATGGCACCAAGCAGTGGCAAAAGGAGAATTGATTTGATTCCTTCGAGGGATTTTGGTAAATATGCTAAGACCTTACGAAGTCCGATAATTACCGCACCGGCTAAGAAACCACCGACAAGAGCACCTAGGAAACCAGAAGATACTGCTGCTGGAATTTCAGTTGTCGCTGCACCAAATGGAATTTTTCCATAAGCCAGACCATCTTTTGCGATTGCACCTGCTACGAAACCTGCAATCAAACCTGGTTTTTCAGCAATAGAGTAAGCAATGTAACCTGCAAGCAGTGGCAGCATGAAGCCGAAGGCTGCGCTACCAATCTGCATGAACATCGATGCTAATTCATTGTAAGAGCCAAGGCTAGAGAGACTATCTTGGGGCACACCCATGACATTATCGACGAGAAAGGCAAGTGCAATCAAGATACCGCCACCGATAACGAATGGCAACATTTGTGACACACCGCTCATCAAGTGCTTGTAAAAGGCTTTTCCAAGACTCAATTTCTCAGTTGCCTCTTCTACGCTAGCCCCTTCTTTCGCTTGATAGGTATTTGCTTCGCCTTTTAGGACGATGTTGATCAATTCTTCTGTCTTTTTGATACCGTCTGCCACTGGACGAGATACGAGTGGTTTGCCATTGAAACGTGCCATTTCAACTGCTTTATCTGCTGCGATGATAACGCCCTTAGCACGCTTGATATCGTCTGCTGTCAATTTATTGCCAACACCCGATGCACCGTTAGTTTCCACCTTGATGTCAATTCCCATTTCAACAGCTTGTTTTTTGAGAGCCTCTTCTGCCATGTAGGTATGGGCAATCCCTGTCGTACAAGCTGTAACAGCAACGATAAAGTCTTTTTCTCCAGTGCTAACATTTGCTGTTTCAACCACTTGACTCGCTTTATCAGCTGCTTCAGCTTCATCAAAGACAGCAATCACATCCGCTGGGGATGAAACCTGACGGAGTTTATCTGCAAATCCTGGCTTCATCAAGTATTTAGACAATTCTGCCAGAGCAGCCAAATGGGTATCGTTAGCCCCTTCTGGTGCTGCAATCATGAAGAACAAGTCTGTTGGCTGACCGTCCAAACTTTCGTAGTCCACCCCCTCGTTTGATTTAGCAAAGAGGACAGTTGCTTCCTTAACCGCTGCATTTTTACTATGAGGCATGGCAATTCCGTCACCGAGCCCTGTTGTGGTCTGAGCCTCACGGTTCATAATACCTGTCTTAAAAGCTGTAGCATCACTGACCACTCCGTGCTCAGCAAGGCTAGTAATCATTTCATCAATCACAGCTTCTTTTGTCGTTGCTTGTAAATCCAGCAACATCACGTCCTGTTTCAAGACATCTTGAATTTTCATAGGGTTTCTACCTCCACTTTTTCATACATTTCCCGAATAAAATCAATACTTGCTAAATCATCTGAGAAAGCTGTTGCGGTCCCGCAAGCTACTCCCCATTTCAGTGCTTCAATCGGATTGTGCGACTTGGTGTACGCGCCTGTAAAGCCTGCAACCATTGAATCTCCTGCTCCGACTGAGTTTTTTACTGTACCCTTAATCGGTTTAGCAAAATAGGTCACATCTCCTGTCACAAGGAGCGCTCCGTCCCCTGCCATGGATACAATGACATTTTTAGCCCCCTTGACAAGAATTTCTTTGGCGTAGCGTACGATGTCCTCGCGCGAATGGAACGTCACACCGAAAATTGCTTCGAGTTCATGATTATTTGGTTTGACCAAGAGAGGCTCGTGTGCCAAGGAATCGAGTAAGGTTTGACCTTCAAAATCACAGACCACTTCTGCACCCGCTTTTTTCGCTTGCGGAATCAAGCGATTGTAAACTTGATTGCCCAAACTAGCTGGAGCAGACCCTGCAAAGACGACGGTGTCGTCTGCTGTCACATGTGACAAAATATCTTCCAATTCTGCCAACTGCTCATCAGTCACGACTGGACCTAACCCGTTGATTTCCGTTTCTTGGTCCGCCTTGATTTTGACATTGATACGGGTATCTTGGTCCACTTGGACAAACTGTGTGCCAATTGCTTCTGCTACTAGGCCATTTTTGATAAATTCTCCCGTAAATCCACCGATAAAGCCAGTCGCTGTACTGGCATAACCAAGCCGTTGTAAAATCCGGCTGACATTGATTCCCTTACCACCAGCAAACGTATCACTGCTGTCCATACGATTAACTGCGCCTGATTCGATATGCGTGAGACGTACAATATAGTCAATCGCAGGGTTTAAGGTGACTGTATAAATCATACTTCAATTACCCTCGTTTTTTTCTTTATAGTTGTCATCAGATTGCTGTCGGTAGCGAGGCAAATCAAATCTGCCCGCCCAATTTCCGCTACTTTTGTGAAGGAGATGTGCCCCAGCTTGGACGGGTCAACCAGCACATACGCTTGACTAGCATTGTGCAACACCGTCCGCTTAATGGCTGCTTCTTCTACATCCGGCGTCGTATAATCATTCGTGTCAACCCCATTCATACCAAGAAAGGCTTTCGTGAAATGTAGCTGACGAATCTGCTCCAAGGCAACTGCCCCAATGGAAGCATCCGTTGAGCCCTTGACCTTACCACCGATGATAATGGTATAAAACCCTTTATCTACCAGCTTAACAGCATGGTGAACCGAGTTGGTGACAATCGTCAACCCCTTTGCTGACAAATAATCAATCAGTAGCTCCGTTGTCGTTCCCGCATCGAGAAAGACCACATCGCCGTCCTCTACAAAACTGGCAGCCTTTTGAGCGATTTGCCGTTTTTCTTGAATGTTTTTGACAGATTTTTGAACAATCGACTCTTCTGCCTGTAAATTTGGGAGACTTTCTGCCCCACCATGTACACGGCGCAGTTTCCCAGCTAATTCCAATTCATCCAAATCACGTCTAACCGTTGATTCAGAAGAATGAAGCAAGTCAACCAAATCCTCTAAGCGGACAAATTGCTGTTTTTTTATTGTGTCTAAAATGACTTGTTTACGCTCTGATTTGAGAATGATTTCCACCTCCTGCAATCGTTTACAAGAATTATTATACACGTTTTTCTTCCATTGTCAATCATTTTCTATCAAAATCTTCCAAAAAAATAAAAAAAGAGTAGAAATTCGTCAGAAAACCATAGTCCTGATGAATTCCACTCTTCTATGACTCATTTGGAAAGCACCTTCTTATCCTTCATCGGCTTTGATGCTGTTGATGATCAAGGCTTTGAGCAATTCCATCTCCTCAGGCCGACCAATTGTCATACGGATATAGCCTGCTAAGATGCCGTCAGAATAGTATTTAAAATCAAACTGATTGGCAAGTGCCTCATGGTAAAATGGCTCTGCCTGCTGAAAAGTAAAGGTGACAAAGTTGGTCTGACTAGGAAGAACATGACAGCCCTCTAGCTCTGTCAAAAAGCAATAAAAATCCTATCTTGTTGCCTTGATTTGCTCAATGACTGTGCTCACTTCTTTTTGGTAATCAAGGGCTGCTGAGCCAATCTTTGCCACAACATTTGACACACTAAAAGGCGGGATAGCCTTATCCAGTTCATAAATCAATCGCTCATTAGCGATGGCAAAGCCTAACCGCAGACCTGCTAAGCCAAAGGCTTTTGAGAGGGTACGTAAAACAATGAGATTAGGGTAAGTCTCAATCAAACTGACAAAACTTGGACTATCTGAAAATTCGATATAGGCCTCATCTAAGACAACCAAGCCCTTGAAGGATTGTAGAATTTGCTCAATTTCTTTAGAATCAAAGGCTACGGAAGAAGGATTATTGGGATTGGATAACATGAGAACCTTAGCCTTCACTCGCTCTGCATAAATCAAGAGTTTTTCTGCCGACAAGTGCAGGCTGTCCTGCTCCCACTCTAAAGGATAAGCCTCGAATCTCGAATCATGTAACTGATTATAGACTTGATACATGAAAAAATCCGGATCAAGGGTCAAAAAGACATCTCCCTTTTCTAAGAAGGTCGTTACAATCATGTGAATGAGAAAATCTGATCCTACACCGGCTGTAACTTGTGTAGTACGCACACCAGCATAGCTGGCATATTTTTCAATCACATCACGATAGCAATTATCACCATAGTACATCAAATCAGAGAGACTCATATTGGCTTGAATATTCTCTAACAGTCCTGTCCAATCCATTAAACGATTCTCATTATTGGCCAAATCATGGTCTGCAATACGCTCTAGCTTATACGGTTCCCAACCCTTTAATTCTTGTCTAAACTCTACCATTTTAAACTCTCCCTCAAAATGTATTATTATACTGTTTTTTAAAACAAATCTGTATAATAATACACATTATAGCATAGAATTTCTAAAAATCAAGAAGGTATGGCAAAAAACTGCGAGCAGGAAACTCTAGACTTAGTTGCTTATGCTGTCTTTGGAGTTTAATAATCAAAATAATTACTGCATCAATATAGTTTATTAACTCTAAAAAGCTAGGCTGGACGTACGGCCAGTCTAGCTTTGTTATTTATTCCTTCGTTGGAATTTCTTCTAGTGTTTCTAAGGAAACAAGAACTGATTTGCCATCTTTTGTCACCAATGAGACTGTCTTTTGCTCTGGTTGGTAGTTAAAACTATCCATCGCTACCTTATATTTCAACGCAATTTTTACAAGTTTATCTTGGAAATCATCAACTGACATTCCAAATTCGCTTGCTAGTTTACGTTGGGCAAGTTCGTCCTCATCTGGCTCATCAACTGGCTCTTCTTCTTCCTTGTCTACAACATCTTCTTTACCATAATTACTTGAACTACCAAAGCCATCTTCTGAAATCGGACGATCTTCTGGATGCAGAACATAGTATTTAACCGTTGCAAGAAATTGTTCCAAAGTATATCCTTGTGGTGCGTGATAATGATCTTCATCAAACCAAGAAAGAGCTATGTTGTGATAATGATCATAGTGTGGAATAATCATCTGTCCGTTTTGGAAATCAACGACGTAAGCAGAGTTATACGGCATCGCTTCTACTGGAACAATCTTTTCTGGTGTCACACGATTATAGATGTCTAACGCTGATTCCTTTTCTGGGGTAGATGGCTTTTCTTCTTTCTTATCTTTTAAACCAGCTTTTGCCACATAATTACGGGCTTCTTCTTGCTCTTTTTTAGACAAATATTTTTTGGGAATATAATGACTGTGACTCATGTGAGGCACTAGATAACCATCACCAAGATCTTCAACAATATCTCGTGCATCAAAAATATAACCGTCTGAAGTAGTATAACGACCAGCTGCTTTTGCAGCCGCTATTTCCTCTGCTGTGTAAACAATTTGTGAATTCGGTTTACCATCGCGATCTGGATGACGAGGAGTCTCCGTAGGTTTGTTGCTTGAGGTAGTTGGGCTTTCTTGCTTTCCTTCATCTAGCGTTCCCCAACCATATTGAGAATATGGACGTTCCTCTGGATGAGCGAGATAATATTTAATCGTCGCAAATAAATCCTCTAGACTATAACCACTTGGCGCCTTGAAGAAATCTGAATCATTGAACCAGGCCACATCTAAATTATGATAATGATCTCTGTGCGGGATAATAATTTTACCCTTCTTCACCTCAGAAGCATATCCTACATTGTAAGGTAAGCGTTCAAATGGGATGATTTTCTTAGCTGCTACTCGTTCAAAGACTGCTTCTGCTTTTTCCTTGCTAGCATCAAAATAAGAAATATCGTCTGCTGCTGGTGCTTTTAGTCCTTTCTTCTGACAGAAAGCCTTAGCTTCTGTCAACTCTTTTTCAGATAGAGATTCTTTGTCCACCCAATGCGTATAGTTATCACGGAAAATGATGTAGGAGTCTCCCTCATCACTAATAATATCTTCTGCCTTAAAGATATATCCATCCTCGACTGATACATACCGCCCTGCTGCTTTTGCTGCATCCACCTCTTCTTGCGAATACATGGTTTTTTTATGAGGTTTTTCAGTTCCAGCAGGCTGGGTTGGTTTACTTGGTTGAGTAGAAACTGGCTTCTCTGGTTTTGTTGAATGAGATGGCTGGCTTGGTTTGCTTGGCTGAGTAGGTTGGTTCGGTTTAGCAGGTTTCGTAGGTTGCTTAGGCTTAGCAGGTTGATGCGGTTTGGCAGGTTTTGCAGGTTGCTTAGGCTTAGCAGGTTGAGGTTTTTGCGGTTGACTGACAATCCCCACTCCCTTCGGATCCTTTAAGCCTGGGAAGCTACGTCCAATCGGAATCATTTTGGCAATTTTCTGTTCAAGCGCCGATAAGCGGTCATATGGAATAAAATGATAATGATCCCCATGAGGCACAACGACACCACGATCCGTACGATTAGTAATCTGCACAGGATCAAATACCAATCCATCTTCTTCCATATAGCGCTGACTCAACGGGAGAGCATACAATTCCTTCAACAATCGAATAATTTCTTCTTCGACAGGCTGTACCACTTGCCCTGTCTGAATCGGCTGTACAGGTGTTCCTGGACGATTTGGCTGAGCTGGATGATTTGGCGCTGGACGACCTTGCTGCACTGGCTGTTGTACCAAAGCAGGAGGAACTTGGCCAATATGGATTGGAACCTGCGGAGTTGTCGTTGTTTTTGGACTGGCTACAGTAGCTTGATTCCGACTATTCCAAAAGGCTTGAGCAGCACGCAATTCGTCTGGCGATAGAGCACTCTTGGGAATATAGTGGAAATGATTCCCATGAGGAACAATATAGGCATCGCCGGTATCTTCAATAATATCGTTAGGATTAAAAATATAACCGTCATCTGTCGTATAGCGTCCCTGTTGTTTAGCAACAGCTACCGCTCCTGTGACAGGTCGATTAGCTTTCGCTTGTGCTTGAATATGCTGGCGTCGTTGCTGATCAATCGCATCTTTACTCCGCACATTTACAGGATTTTCCTTATTTTTCAAATACAGATAATATTGGCCGTTAACCTTAATAATATAGCCATCTTTTACTTCATTAACAATATCTGAATCCTGTAATTGGTAAACAGGATCTTTCATAATCAAGTCTTCACTGATAATCGCATCGAACGGAACTTTTCCATTATAGTAATGATAATGGTCTCCATGAGACGTAACATAGCCTTGGTCGGTTATTTTGATGACAATTTGTTCTGCTGCAATATTTTCTTTTGCACTAACCTGTTCTGGCGTTAATTCCTCAACTCTTGTCGGATTATTTTCTGTAGAAGTGTCCGTTTTATCTACATAGGCTACCCGATGACTTTCTGTTTTTGTCCCTCCTTGCTGCCGTCCTAGTTCATAACTGCACAGACTAAGAGCAATCATGGCAACACTCCCAATGATATATTTCTTTTTCATTTTGTTAATTCCTTTGCTAGTATAGCGATATTTTCTTCTAAATTTTCTAAATAAGATTGATCATTTTCTGGATCAGCTTCCAGAGGATTCAAGGTTTTCAAGTCAACACCCGTTGACTTCACAAGTGTTTCTGCTACTTTTGACGAAGCATTGCTTTCGACAAAAATCGTTTTTACCTGATAGCGTTTGACAAATTCTTCGATTTCAGCCAGCTGACGGGGGCTAGGCTCCTGCTCTGGTGAAATTCCTGCAATCCCCAATTGTTCTAAGCCAAAGCGCTTCGCCAAATAAGAAAATGCTGTATGCTGTGTAACAAATGTCTTTTGCCGCGCTTTTTGAAACACCGGCTGATATTTTTGAGTCAGATTTTGTGCCTCTCTGCTCAATTTATCTGCATTTTTCTGATAAAGTTCTTTGTGAGTAGGATCAGCCTTAGCCAACTCTTTAGCAATAATTTGTGCTTCTTCTGCCACTTTTTCAGGGTCTAACCAAGTGTGGGGATCGTAGAGCGTTTTTTCGTCAATTCCATCACCAGCCTCCATATCTTCGAGGCCTGCCACCTTATCCAAACTCATCCCTTGAGAGGCTTCAATCACCTTGACTTCAGAATTTTGTAAATTTGGATCAAGGCTTCCTGCCCAAGATTCCAAAGTTCGTGAATGATAGACAAAAATATCTGCATCATAAATTGCTGCAACATCATTAGCTGAAGGTTCAAAGGAATGGATACCATTACCTGATTGAATCATTCGAACATCGTTCACGTCTCCTGCAATTTCCTTAACCATGGAGTAGATTGGATAAAAACTAGTCACAATCTTCAAGCCCTGTTCTTTTTCTGCTGTCTCTTTACTACATGCCGTAGTCCCCAAGCAAACAATGAGGCCGAGAAAGGCAAGAAAAAGAAACCTCTTTTTTCTTTTCATACAAACTCCTTTACCGATTATGAACCAGTTATCTTTATATGCCAAAATAAATCCAGCTATATACTTAACTGGTTTTTAAACTAGTTAATAATATACCACTCTATAGAATAACTGTCAAGCCTTTTTCAAAAAAATTATAGTGGATTGAGAACTGAATACGGACCGAACTAGTGGTTCAAAGGGGCGAGCTGCGCTCAGTCTATTTCCAACCTTCCACAATTCTCAATTGCAAGGGGCGAGCTGCGCTCAATCTATTTCCAACCTTCCACAATTCTCAATTGCAAGGGGCGAGCTGCGCTCAATCTATTTCCAACCTTCCACAATTCTCAATTGCAAGGGGCGAGCTGCGCTCAATCTATTTCCAACCTTCCACAATTCTCAATTGTGGAAGGTTGGCAGATTTTGATTTTTATAGAGTATAACGATGTCCTAACCTTTATTCAATTCACTATAAAAAAAGAGAAAAGAAACAAATGCCTCCTTTCACTCTCTATAGTGTATCATCAAATCCATCGCACCAAACCTTAAACCTAGTCAGCATATTCTAGACTCTTGATTTCTTCTAACATATTTGCTTCTTCGGCAGATAGTTTGTAATATTCTAGCAGGTCGGGTCTACGCTGGTAGGTTTTTTTGAGACTTTCATAGAGGCGCCATTTGCGGATATTTTCATGATGACCACTCATGAGGACATCTGGCACGACCATTCCACGAAAATCATAAGGCCGAGTGTATTGGGGATATTCCAATAGGCCTGATGAAAAGCTATCATCAGTATGACTGGCTTCTTTGCCAATAACCTCTGGAATCAGGCGCACAGTGGCATCGACCATGGTCATGGCAGCAAGCTCTCCGCCTGTCAACACGTAATCTCCCAGCGAAATCTCATCGGTCACCAAATACTTAATTCGCTCATCATACCCCTCGTAGTGACCACAAATAAAAATCAGATGCTCTTCCTTCGCCAATTCTTCGGCATAAGCCTGATTAAATCGCTTACCAGCAGGATCCAGTAAAATCACCCTGGGTGCTGTCTTTTCAATCTGATCATAGGCATCAAAAATCGGCTGCGCCCGCAATAGCATGCCCTGACCACCTCCGTACGGCTCGTCATCAACATGGCGGGATTTCTCCGCATTTTCTCGAAAATTATGGTAATGAATCTCTAACAAACCCTTTTCTCGAGCCTTACCGACAATCGAGTGCTCCAAGGGCGCAAACATTTCTGGAAAGAGGGTCAAAATATCAATCTTCATCGTCTAACCCTTCTGGAATCTCTACTTGGACGCGACCTTTTTCCACATCCACCTCAAGGACAACAGGGGGAATATAAGGGAGCAGCAAGTCTCGTTTGCCTTTGCGTTTGACTACCCAAACATCGTTAGCACCAGGCTGTAAAATCTCCTTAATGGTCCCAAGCAATATCTCGCCTTCATAGACTTCTAAACCAATGATTTCATGGTAGTAAAATTCTCCCTCATCCAAATCAGATAAGTCCTCTTCAGCTACTTTGAGGGTAAAATCACGGTATTTTTCAATATCATTGATATGGTACATCCCCTTAAACTTGATGATATCAAAGTTTTTTGCCTTGCGGTGGCTGGCGATTTCCACATTCATGACAAACTGGTCTTTGGTGTCGAACAAGGCCAAGTGATTGCCTTTTTTAAATCGTTCTTCCGCAAAATCTGTTACAGACAAGACCCGCATTTCTCCTTGGAGTCCTTGAGTGTTGACGATTTTTCCAACTTTAAAATAATTCATGTGCTCTCCAAAACTCTATAATATGCCTTATTGTACCATTTTTTAGGCATTTTCTCAAGACAAGAAAAAGAGCGGACTAGCCACTCCTTTTACTTTTCATCAATGACAAGACGAACTTTTTTGTCACTTGTTGGAACAGAATAAACAATCGTCCGAATCGCAGAAATTGTGCGTCCTTTTCTGCCGATAACGCGACCAATATCAGACTGTTCTAAGTCCAAGTGATATTCTAAAAATTCAGGTGTATCAACGATTTTTATCGTCAAGCTATCTGGCTGTGAAATCAAGGGTTTCACAATTGCAATAATCAGATTTTCTATCATGTCCATAAGTGCTCTCTCTTAATTCGTTTTATTTTGAGAATTTTGAATCGTGGAATTTCTTCAATACTCCAGCTTTTGAAAGGATGTTGCGAACCGTATCAGAAGGTTGTGCTCCGTTTGCCAACCATGCAAGAACGCGGTCTTCTTTCAATGTTACTTGGTTTTCAGTAACAAGCGGATTGTAAGTTCCAACTGTTTCGATGAAACGTCCATCACGTGGAGCACGTGAATCTGCTACGTTAATACGGTAGAAAGGTTTTTTCTTAGAACCCATACGAGTTAAACGGATTTTTACTGCCATTTTCTATAAGTCTCTTTTCTTTTATAATTTATCGGTGAAATAGCAGGGCTATTGATCACATGTTCTATTATATCAGATTTTTAAAAGGTGTCAAGAAAAAAACTTGACACTGGATATTTTTTATAGACAGCACTGTACTGCTACTACTTAGAACCTGTATTCATAAGCGAAGTAATTCTAATCAGGAGCTGTGAATACAGCTTCTTAATCTCTAGCTCGTTGCTCTAGGGTATCTCCTTACCTTTTGGTTTACACCAAACACCATAGTGAAATTTCTGGTTAGGGCGAATTAAGCGTGTAAAGCCCAAATCTTCAAAAATCCTATCTCTGAAATGAGCCTTGAGGATAATCTTTTCTCTGGCGACTCGCTTGGCTTCTTCCAAGAGTTCTTCAGTTAAACGTGACGGATTGGCAAGTCCTGCAAGGCCTGATAAGTTCTGTGATTCACGAATCGTTTCAGAAAACATGGGGTCAAAATAGACAAGGTCAAAAGACTCGCTAGGTTGCTGTCGTAAAAAGGAGAGGCTGTCCATTTCCACCACTTCAATCGAGCGCATGGCAGCATTAACCTTGAGACTTCCTGCCTCACATTCTTTCAAGCCTTGGCTAACAATAAAAGCAATGAGACGAGAAGATTCCACCGCTGTCACCTCGTGACCTGCACTTGCCATGACGATACTGTCAGAAGCAAGCCCCATGGTACAATCGCAAATCCTTTGGGGACGACTCCCGATAAGCTCTAGCAAGGGATCACGCCCAGATTTGATACGCAAAAGGGCTGTATCGGGGTGGAAAAAGAGACGCTCGCCTCCCACTTGTTCAAAGACCAGTTTATCCTGATAGAAGACCAAAACGTGACCATAGCGTTCTTGTAGTTTCTTGACTGAATTTTTCTTGCGCTCCACATAGGTCACACCAAAAGACTGGGCGAGGGCTTCTGCACGCGCTACTAGTTCTTCATTCATACCGAGACTTGTTGTGATAATCCATTTCATACTGTCAGTATAGCAAAAAAGATGACTTCTGTCGAAATCATCTTCTGATATCATCTAGTTGCTATTGATGATCCATTAAAATCAATCTATCTTTTTAATACTTTCTTACGTAATGCGGACGCAAGCAAATTCCTCTTGCTAGCAACAGCAAAACAGTTGCCAGTATGTTCACTACAGCGAAAGTATTATCTTTGAATCACTGCGTTTGCTACTTTTCTAAAACGAACGATATATTCTGATGCTAGAAGAAAAAAATACAAGACTCTAAGGTGAAAATTGAGTTTTTCAGTGAAAAATTTGATGACTACTTTGTTGCAGGGTGCTTCAAAAAAAGAAGCTGGGCAAAAACTCAATTTTTGACCTTTCTCTTAAAAACTGAACAATATAAAATGGCTTAGAATCAACGTTTCTTGACAACGTTAATCTAAGCCATTTACTATTTTTAAGACTTTTTGCACAGTCTCTTTTTAGTCTATTATCTTTACCTTTGTGCGAATAACTTCTGCATCAAAGTCTGTTGCTGGTTTATAGCCTTTAGCAAGAAGTCCTTGGATATAAAGTTTGTTATAAGAGAATCCCCACATCACTAAAATGACAATAATAATGAAAATGTAGATATCAGAATTAAAGAATAAAGCTCTATATATTAACTTCACTACAAACATAATAGCCGCCCACTTCCAATCCTTACGAAATAGCGGAACACAAAAAGTGAAGAAAAAAGTTGTCCACGAAAAGCCTACTGGCGCTTGTTTGATTTGTCCAACTGGGCTAACTAAATTGACTTTCATTTACATTCCTTCTTGAGAAAAACTTAAATCGCATTAGTGGTAAAGCTGCGACTTTCGAGCACTTTTAGCATAGCATCTGCTGTATCAAGGGCGGTAAAGAGCGGTGTGCCTGTTTCGATAGCAGAGCTACGGATGATTTGCCCGTCTCCTTCTGCCACACGTTTGGTACCGACCGTATTGATAATAGCCTGTACTTGACCTTTACGGACTAGAGCAGGAATATCATTAGCCTCATCTTCTCCTAATTTATTAACCGCAATCGACTCGACCCCATTTGCCTTGAAGAACTCGCTGGTTCCTTCTGTCGCAAAAATACCATAGCCAATCGCTTCAAATCGTTTGGCTAACGCAAGAGCCTCTTCCTTAGTTTCATCTGCAATTGTAAAGACGACATTTCCAAATTCTTCCAAGTGGAAATGACTAGCTTCAAAGGCTTTGTACAATGCTTTTTCAAGGGTTCTGTCTGTTCCCATAACCTCACCAGTTGATTTCATTTCAGGACCTAAGAGGCTATCAACCTTAGCTAGTTTGGTAAAGGAGAAAACGGGAGCTTTGACATGGACATTTTCTGATTCAGGATACAAGCCGTCCTCATAGCCCAACTCCGCCAAGGTTTGACCCAAGATAAGCTTGGTTGCAACCTGCGCCATTGGGACATCTGTCACTTTCGACAAGAATGGCACGGTACGGCTGGCACGTGGATTGACCTCGATGACATAGACCGTTTCATCCTTGATGACAAATTGAATATTCATCATTCCGATACAGTTAAGCCCAATCGCTAAACGCTTGGTATAATCTGCAATCGTTGTTTGAATTTCTTTTGATAAGGTCTGCGGAGGATAGACCGCCATAGAGTCTCCTGAGTGGACACCCGCACGTTCAATATGCTCCATAATTCCTGGAATCAGCACATCTTTACCGTCAGAAATGGCATCGACCTCACACTCACGTCCGACAATATAAGAATCGACAAGGACAGGGTGCTCAGGGCTTGCCTTTACAGCAGTCCGCATGTAACTACGCAAATCTGTTTCATTTTCAACAATTTCCATGGCCCGACCCCCAAGGACATAAGACGGACGAACAAGGACAGGAAAGCCAATCTTGCGGGCTGCTTCAACTGCTTCTTCTTCATTGGTTGCCGTTTGCCCTGGCGGTTGTGGAATTCCTAAATCTTTCAAGGCCTTTTCAAACAAGTCACGGTCTTCTGCACGGTCCAAGTCTGCAACCTGAGTACCGATAATCCGAACACCTGCCCTTGACAAGGGTTCTGCCAAGTTAATCGCTGTTTGCCCACCAAATTGAACAATGACACCGATTGGCTGCTCCAGCTCAATCACATTCAAGACATCTTCGAGGGTCAAGGGTTCAAAATAGAGCTTGTCCGACACTGAGAAGTCCGTAGACACCGTCTCTGGGTTTGAGTTCATGATAATCGCTTCATAACCCGCTGCCTGAATGGCTTTTACAGAATGGACCGTCGCATAGTCAAACTCGACCCCTTGACCAATCCGAATCGGACCCGAACCTAAAACAAGGACTGATTCTCTTTCTGAGCGAATGGACTCATTTTCCCATTCATAGGTTGAATAGAAATACGGAGTAGCACTTTCAAACTCGGCTGCGCAAGTATCTACCATTTTATAGACTGGAACAATGCCATTTCCCAAGCGGAATTGGCGAACTTGATCTGGCGTTTGCTGCCACAATTCTGCAATCTTGCGATCTGCAAAGCCATTTTGTTTGGCACGTTTTAAGACATCGACATCGCCAATGTTGTTCGCTAGCTCTACTTCTATTTCAATGATATGGACCAGTTTATCCAAGAAAAAGACATCAATCTTCGTCAGATGAGCAATTTCTTCCACCGTAAACCCACGACGAAGAGCTTCAGATACATAGAAGAGACGATCGTCCTGCGCTTTGACAATCTTTTCAACAAGGACATCGTCTGTCACATCAGCCAAGTCCTTCATTTCTGTATGATAGACACCGATTTCAAGCGAACGACAAGCCTTTAAGAGACTTTCTTCAATGGTGCGACCAATGGCCATGACCTCACCTGTCGCCTTCATCTGAGTTCCCAAACGGCGCTCGCCTTTTTCAAATTTATCAAATGGGAAGCGTGGGATTTTCGCTACAACATAGTCCAAGGCAGGCTCAAACATGGCATAGGTCGAACCTGTCACAGGATTCACCATCTCATCCAAGGTCAAGCCCACAGCAATCTTAGCTGCGAGTTTGGCAATCGGATAACCTGTTGCTTTTGAAGCAAGGGCAGACGAGCGAGACACGCGCGGATTAACCTCAATGACATAGTATTTAAAGCTGTGCGGGTCAAGAGCCAGCTGCACATTACAACCTCCCTCAATCTTGAGGGCACGGATAATACTCAAGCTAGCATCGCGCAACATTTGGTTCTCAATATCAGATAAGGTCTGCGTTGGCGCAAATACAATGGAATCTCCTGTATGAATCCCGACAGGGTCAAAGTTTTCCATGTTACATACGACTAAGGCGTTGTCTGCACTATCACGCATCACTTCGTATTCGATTTCCTTAAAGCCAGCAATTGAACGCTCAATCAAACATTGGGTTACTGGAGAGAGTTTCAAGCCGTTTTCTGCAATCTCACGGAGTTCCTCTTCACTCGCACACATACCGCCACCAGTTCCCCCAAGGGTAAAGGCAGGACGGACAATGACAGGGTAGCCGATGCTAGTTGCAAAGGCAACGGCTTCTTCAACCGTATTGACAATTTCTGATTCTGGAATGGGTTGGCCCAAATCTTCCATTAACTGCTTGAACAAGTCACGGTCTTCCGCCTGAGCAATAGCCGATAATTTTGTCCCTAAAAGTTCCACACCTAGCTCATCAAGGATACCTGCTTTGGACAATTCCATGGCCATGTTGAGACCTGTCTGACCACCCAAGGTTGGCAAAAGCGCATCAGGGCGCTCCTTGCGCAAGATACGAGATACAAATTCAAAGGTAATCGGCTCGATATAAACCTTATCTGCAATCTCCTTATCCGTCATAATCGTAGCAGGGTTTGAGTTAACCAAGACCACACTATAGCCCTCTTCCTTCAACGCAAGACAAGCCTGCGTCCCCGCATAATCAAACTCCGCCGCCTGACCAATAATAATCGGACCAGACCCAATCACCATAATTTTCTTAATATCACTACGTTTTGGCATAATTAAGATATAAAGGGCGTCAAACGAACACAGTCAAAATAGGAGTTTGTTCCGCAGAACAATGAGTTCTAGGACAAACTATCTTTTTGACAAAGTTCGTAGCCCGTATTCAATTTTGCAAATACGGCTCCCTTTGTTTCTCCTTTCTATTCGTCAGCTCTCTGGCTGCCATTAAATATGTTATTTCTTACCTGTCTCAGCTTGAAAGGCATCAATCAATTCCATGAAATCATCAAATAAATAGCTGGCATCATGTGGACCAGGCGCTGCATCTGGGTGGAATTGGACTGAAAATGCTGGTTGATAACGGTGGCGAACTCCCTCGACAGATTTGTCGTTAATTTCTTCATGGGTAATCATCAAGCAGTCTGGCAAGTCCTCGCGCGACACTGCAAAGCCGTGGTTTTGGGAGGTAAAGTCTACACGACCTGTTGCAATTTCACGAACCGCATGGTTAAAGCCACGATGACCGAATTTCATTTTGTAGGTACTAGCCCCGTTGGCTTTGGCTAGCAACTGGTGCCCCATACAGATACCGAAAATAGGAATCTTCCCTTGAATACCGCGAATCATCTCTAAAGCCTCTGGCACATCGTCTGGATCTCCAGGACCGTTTGAAAGCATGACACCATCTGGTGCAAGATTTAAAATCTCCTCTGCGGTCGTATCAAATGGTACTACGGTGATGTTGCAGTCTCGTTTTGACAATTCCCGTAAAATGGAATGCTTGAGACCGAAGTCGACCAAGACGATATTGCGCCCGATACCCGGTGCAGGATAGGCTGTCTTGGTAGAAACTTGAGCGATATTGTTGGTCGGAAGCACCGTTGCCCGCAGTTGGTCAGACAGATGTTCCACTGAATCTCCTGCGTCTGCCAAGGTCGCCCGCATAGTACCGTGCTGACGAATAATCTTCGTCAAGGCGCGCGTGTCAATACCTGAGATGCCCGGGATTTTCTTAGCTTTTAAAAATTCATCCAAGGTCAACTGGTTGCGCCAATTACTAGCACGGCGTGCCCATTCACGAACCACCACCCCCTTGCAGGTTGGGATAATTGATTCATAGTCGTCACGATTGACCCCGTAATTCCCCACCAAGGGATAGGTGAAGGTCAAGATTTGCCCATTATAGGATTGGTCGGTAATGGACTCTTGGTAGCCCGTCATCCCTGTATTAAAGACAATCTCGCCTGTCACTGCAATATCTGCTCCAAAGGCTTCGCCTTCAAAAATTGTTCCGTCTTCTAAAATTAACAATCGTTTTGCCATCATTTTCCTCCTCGTCTGCTCTCTCTGAAGCTTGTTAACGTTTGTTGGCTCTTGCATGTAATACTGCTTCTAAAATTGCCATCCGAACAAAGACACCATTTTGCATCTGCCGAACAATCCGTGATTGAGGTGCCTCAACCAAGTCATCAGCAATTTCTACATCACGATTAACGGGCGCTGGGTGCATGATAATGGCTGTCTCTTTCATGCGTCGGTAGCGTTCCTGCGTCAGCCCATGCAAGCGGTGATACTCTTCTTTTGAAAAACTTTCATTTCCATCATGGCGCTCATGCTGCACCCGCAAGAACATGAGGACATCTGCTTCTTCGACAATGTCATCTAACGCAACATGCTGACCGTAGGTATCAAATTCTGCTGCATACCATTCACTTGGACCTGCAAAGAATAAGTCAGCCCCCAAGCGTTTTAAAATCTGCATATTGGACTTGGCCACACGTGAGTGGGTCAAGTCACCCGCAATCATAATCTTCAAGCCCTCAAAACGCCCAAATTCCTCATAAATGGTCATCAAGTCAAGGAGTGACTGACTTGGGTGTTGACCCGAACCGTCTCCCCCATTGACAATCGAAGCCGTAATAGTCGGACTTTCAATCAATTCTCGGTAATAATCGACTTCCGAATGGCGAATTACACAAATATCCACGCCCAAGGCACTCATGGTCAAAATGGTATCATAGAGGGTTTCCCCTTTATTGACCGAGCTGGTCTTCGCATCAAAATCAATCATGTTAAGACCTAGACGCAACTCCGCCATTTCAAATGACTTGTGGGTCCGTGTCGAATCTTCAAAAAAGAGATTCGAGACATAGGCCGTTTGAGGAAGCACTGCTGCTCCATTTTTAAAAGCAAGTCCTCGCTTGATCAAGCCCATAACCTCTTCATTAGACAGACTTTCCATGGTCACTACATGCTGGAGCGACACTTTTTCATCGATGATTGGCATCTCAATCCTACCTCTTTTATTTTGCCTCATTCGCGTCGAGTAACAAAACGGAATCCTTACCGTCTGACTCAGCCATGTGAACAATGATTTCCTCGCTTCGACTAGTTGGAATATTTTTTCCAACATAATCTGCCCGAATCGGCAACTCACGGTGACCACGGTCAACCAAAACTGCAAGGCTAACCCGAGCAGGACGACCAAGAGAGACGATATTGTCAATCGCTGCACGAATGGTCCGACCTGTATACAGCACATCATCAACCAAAATAACATCACGGTCATTGACATCTGCTACCATCACCGTCGTATCTTCTTCTACTTTCATATCATCACGGAAAGGCTTGGTATCGAGCTCTCCCAGCGGCACCTCAATCCCCTCCAGCTGTTTCAACCGCTCTTGAATGCGTTTTGCGATATAAACACCGCGAGTCTTAATCCCTGCTAGGACAATATTATCCAACTTTTTATTCCGCTCGATAATCTCGTAGGTAATCCGTGTAATGGCCCGTTTCATGGTCATTTCATCAACTATTTCTTTGGTTTTCATGACTAACCCCTTTCTTGCCTGACAGCACAAAAAAATCTCCTTGACACAAGGAGATTCCAGAAAATAAGCTCAAGAAAGTCTTCCAAAACCTGTACCATCAGACAACCTGCACCTTGCCTAGTGGCAGGTTTATCTGCGGTGCACGTTCTCACGATGATACGAGGTTTTGATACAATCCATCACCTGTTTTAGCTGATACTCCTTGCCTGTTTCTCGGAACAGTCCTTAAAGGATTCATTTCAACTAGTATAACAGAATTTTTCCCAAAAGACAAATACTATATCACCAATGACCATTGTATTTTTGTTACCTTACAATAGATGTGAGACCTGAGTACAAAAAAGAAGAAACCTGATATGATAAAAGTAACCACACTTCTCATAAAGGAATCTTCTCATGACTAGTATACCACAAAACCTTCGTTATTTGCCACACACGCTCGACACACGTTACCACGCGGTGAAAACGTATCGTGGTGGGGCTTCTGTCGCATTCATCTGCAGGCGGTATAAGGTCTCAAAAGCCTCTCTCATGCGCTGGAATAAGCGATTTGACGGAACCAAGGACTCTCTCAAAGATAAGTCCCACAGACCACACAAAACTCACCCCAAAGCTCATACTGAGCAAGAAATCAGGTGGATTAAAAACTGCATCCGCAGAAATCCAAATGCAACCCTCATCGAGATTTTCTACAAGCTAAGAGCCAACAAGGGATACGACAGACACCCTTGCTCTCTCTTTCGGCTCTTGAGAAAAATGGGATTCTTCAAGGCGGCTGAAACCAAGAAAGTGGCCTATGTTCCTAAACCCTATGATACACCCACGAAATTAGGAATCAAGTGGCAAATGGACGTGAAGTACGTCCCTAAGCACTGTTACACTGGCACGATGCCTGAAAAATTTTACCAGTACACTGTCATTGACGAAGCAAGCAGAGAGCGATTTATCTATCCCTTCAAGGAACAGTCCTCTTACTCCACTGTCCAGTTTGTCAAAATGGCCATCAAACACTTTCGCTACAAGCCACAAATTATTCAGACCGACAATGGATTTGAGTTTACTCACTTCAAGGAAACCAAGCAGATTCACCCCTTGGATGTGCTTTGTAAAGAGCTGGGCATGGTGCACAAGCTCATTCGACCGCGAACACCTAGACACAACGGCAAAGTGGAACGCAGCCACAGAAACGATAACAGACGCTTTTACCAACACTTGCGATTCTACTCCTACGATGACCTCATCAGGCAGATGAAACGATACCTCTACACCTCTAACAGACTCCCCATGCAGAGCCTAGGTTGGAAATCCCCTATTGAAACAAGAAAATATCTCCAAGGAGCTAGCTCCTTGGAGATAGAATAGCATATCATGGTTTCTAAAAATAAAAGTTTGGTCTCACATCATTGACAAAGGTACATATATCACCAATGACCATTGTATTTTCTATTTCCAACCTTCAACAGTCCCCCGGACTGACATTAGTTGAAGATTATTTCATAATCCTTATTTCCAACCTTCAACAGTCCCTCGGACTGACATTAGTTGAAGATTATTTCATAATCCTTATTTCCAACCTTCAACAGTCCCCCGGACTGTTGAAGCAAGATGAGTTAACGACGTCAGACTTTGATTTCTGACGAGTATTAATCGCTTTGACTAGGAGCAGTCCATATCCTGCTAGCAGATAAGCGATAAAAATAGTAGCTGCATAGGTCAAGACATAATGCCAGCCATACTTGGGTACATTTAAGAAGAAATAGGCAAAAGGACTGTCTTTGGCATCAGGAATCGGTAGCTTGATAACAAGACCATTGATGAGAGCAAAGGCCAAGTAGGCAACAGGTAAAGCAGTCCACCAAATAGGGTCAAACCACTTGTACTGACCTTGCTTGTCCACAAATAAGGTATCCAATAGAAAATAAAGAGGTACAATATAGTGGCAGAGAAGATTTTCCACCCGCCAAAAATCTGTCGCTAAAGGCGCCAGCATAAAATGGTAAATAACACAGGTAATCATAATCGACATGGTTACAGCTGCTTTCAACCGCAGAAAACTCTGGCGCTGCAAGTCTTTCTTCTGATACATGGCATAGACCATATAGACTGAAAAAAGCGAGACTAATAGATTCGATTGAACCGTATAGTACATCAACATACCGATACTATGCTTAACGATTTCAAGAGTCGTTCCGATGATGGCAAGTACAGCCAACAAACAGCGCGAATAAAACAATTTACTTTGATACTTCAATTTATTCCTCCTAAAATAAGAAGAGGGAGCGAGACAAGATGCTTGCCTTACTCCCAACTAGTAAAATCTATCGTATTAGATTTTCTTCACAAATTCTGATTTTAATTTCATGGCACCAAAACCGTCAATCTTACAATCGATGTTGTGGTCACCTTCAACGATACGGATGTTTTTCACACGCGTACCTTGTTTCAAATCTTTAGGCGCACCCTTGACCTTCAAATCCTTGATGAGGGTCACTGTATCACCGTCTGCCAAGCGATTTCCGTTGGCGTCGATTGCTACCACACCTTCTTCTTCTGCGACTTCTGCTGGATTCCATTCGTAGGCGCATTCTGGACAGATGAGCAATACTCCGTCTTCATAGACATATTCTGACTGACATTTTGGGCAATTTGGTAAAGTTTCCATACTCTCTCCTCTTATTTTTAACCTATCTAGTATACCATGCTGACGCCAATTGAGCAAGCCATACTCTTCTTTTCAATTTACAACAAATTCGTGTTTCTGAGCTTGTCGAGGGTTTCACGGAAAATAGCTGGGGCTTCTGCCGTAAAGGTCACGACCTCTCCTGTCCGAGGGTGGGTAAAACCGAGGGTCTTGGCATGTAAAAACTGACCGTGCCCTTTCAAGGTTTTCCGCGGTCCGTATACCTCGTCACCCGCTACGGGGTGACCGATATAAGCCATGTGAACACGAATCTGATGTGTCCGCCCTGTTTCAAGAGTTAATTCAACCAGAGTATAATCTCCGAAGCGCTCCAAGACCTGAAAGCGGGTGAGAGCTTCTTTTCCCTTAGCGGTTACCGCCTGCTTCTTACGATCCTTGTCAGAACGACCAATTGGCGCTTCAATCACACCACGGTCATTTGGCAGATTGCCATGGACAATGGCAATGTATTTCCGTAAGGATTTCTTGGCTTTTAGTTCCTCTGCTAATTTCTGGTGGGCTTCATCGTGTTTGGCAATCATTAACAGCCCTGATGTATCCTTGTCAATCCTGTGAACAATCCCAGGCCGCATGACCCCATTGATACCCGACAAATCCTTGACGTGGTACAAAAGCGCATTAACCAAGGTACCTGAAGTATGACCCGCCGACGGATGAACGACCATGTCTTGTGGCTTATTGACAACCGCCACGTCCATATCCTCGTAGACAATCTCAAGGGGAATGTCTTCTGCTACATAGTCAACTTCTTCCACCTCTGGAATTTCGTACTGGATACAATCCCCATGCTGAACAGTATATTTGGCTTTTTTTGCCTGACCATTGACAAGGACCAGACCAGCCTTGATTTGCTCATTAGCTACCGAGCGCGATAGAGGGGTAAAATCCGCCAAGGCCTTATCAAGACGCATTCCGCCTGTTTCAACTCTTACTTCCATTTTTCTCTTCTTTCATAATGTAGATAAATAAAGCCATCACACCGACTGTCAAGCACATGTCTGCGACATTAAAAACTGGAAAATCGATAAAATCAAGATGAAACATATCCACAACGTAGCCCAAACGAACACGGTCGATAAAATTCCCAATCCCCCCCGCAATCACAAGCGCAAGGCTAGACAAGAGCCGCAAACTCCCCTTGATATGCTTGATAAAATACCAAATAGCAGCCGTCATCACAACCAAGGTCACGATGGTAAAGAACCACTGCTGATTCTGGAGAATAGAGTAGGCTGCGCCATAATTACGCAAGTAATAAAAGTTGACCAATCCAGGAATAAAAGCCCGCTGTTCATTCAAGGCGATAGTGGCTACTGTCCAAGCCTTGACCCATTGATCTAAGGCAATCAAGCCCACAATTCCTAGTGGAAATCCAATTTTTCTCATACTATCCTTTCTTCTTGGCAAAATAGCCTTCCATAACACGGATAAAATCTTGCGCACACTGGCTTAGTTCCGTATCTTCTCGCTTAACATAGACCATGCGGTTGCCTTTTCCTTCCTTGAAAGGAATCACCGTAATCCCGTGCACACTCTCACTGTCTAAAAAACCTGACCCCGTTGCATAAGCATCCGTCCGCTCCAAAATCCCATTTAAGGTTGCTCGGTCTGTCACATCAAAGGTTACAGACGAATCGGACGTATCAAAGAAATTCTCAGAGTAGTAAAGATATTCGTCCTTTTCTTGGGTAAAACGAACAGTCGGAAGCCCCGCCAAATCGGCCAATTCAATCTCAGCTTTTTGCGCCAAGGGATGACCTTTGCGGATGTAGATATGGGTTTGAAAGGGGATCAAATCGACCACTTCCAAGCGTAATTTTTCCAGCTTTTGCATGATGCCCTTGGTGTTGCGGTTGTTCAGATAGATAATGCCCAACTCGCTATGGCCTTGCGACACTTCATCCAAAATCTGTACCGTCGTTGACTCAAAGAGACGAAACTTGGGATATGCTGGAAATTGCTGCGAAAACTCTGTAATCAGCGGTGGTAAAAAATCATAGTGCTGACTGGAAATCGAAAACTCAGCTTCTCCCTCATCATGCTGTAAATAAAGGTGTTCAAAGCTATCAAATCCCTTGACCAAACTCTGAGCCTTATCATAAAATTCCATTCCCCGACGAGTCAAAAACGTCCCTGAACTAGTCCGACTAAAAATTTTAAAGCCCAATTCTTTTTCCAAATCACGTACAGAAATGGATAGACTCGGCTGTGAGACAAACATTTTTTCTGCTGCTTCTCGAAAAGTCCCGCTATTTGCAATCGCCACAACATAGCGCAATTGTTGAATATTCATGCTGCCACTTCCTTTGTAAAATACTCTTTATTATACCATAATCCATTGCAAATGATATAGCGCACGTCGTACAAATTACACGCCGTACGCATGAAAACTTTCTCTTCATCCTTTTGTGCCCTGACATCAATTTTGAAAAGATAGCTTTTTAAATCAATCATCTGCTTAGCCTCTTTCTCCAAATAATTGGACTAAATAATCTTCTAAATGAACAGAAACACTTGCAAAAACAAGTATGTTGGAGTATGTTATTTTAGCAAACTGTTAAACTAGCTTGTAAATCCCCCTTTAGGTCAAGGGTAGAAAACGGGTAAAGATTATGAGAAGTCGTAAAGACCTCAAAAGGAAAGAGCACCTAGAACCTATCAAGCTAGCGATTCCCGTCGCTAAATTGATGAAAGAGTTACTAAACGCCCTAAATTAATCTTTAATAGCAAGTAGGTATTCGTCTACTTGCTCCCTTGACATTGGTTATAACATAGCTTGCTATCTTGTGCAAGGACTACACCGCTCAAGAAACTATTTCATCCACTGATAGCCCCACAAGGCTTTTTCTTTTGCTCTGCTGTATGCTATTCTAGTTCTTAGCAGCTAGGTAAACGACTTCTGTAACATCTGTGAAGCCTAGTTTGCGATACAGAGTGGCAGCTACTATGTTTTCTTTTTCAACGACAATCTGAAAGGCTTTATCATTTCGAGAAAGCAACTGACAGATGACCTCTTTCATTAAGTAACTCCCCAGTCCCTGCCCTTGATGAACAGGTGCTACTCCCAAGCCAAAAATATGGTTATAATCAGATGTCGTATCGATTGTGACCGAAGCAAGCACTTCCTTGTCCTTCATCAATACATATAACAAGGTGTCGTCTCCTTCAAGGCTAGCATGTGCATATTGCTCACTATTATCAATGCTCTTCTGAAAGGCTTCAGCTTGAACCTTGGCAATGGCTCTAATCATCTCTTTTTCAGCTAAGACGACTTTACAATCATCACGACTCTCCAGATTATAGGGCTTTAGCTCTCGCCGCAACCACAGTTCTGCATAGTCTTCCTCGACCAAGTTAAAGTGAGATAGCAACCATGGATTTTTCTCGATAAAAATTCGCTCTGTCTCATAGGAAATCCCTGACAGTTGATACTCTTTGGCAACTTGGATAAATGCTGCTTCCAAGGCTCTTGCAATTCCTTGATTTCTAGCTGACGGTAAGACAAAGAGTGATACACTTACATCCTCTCGTTCGTCCGCATAAACATAAAGACAGCCCAATAATGTCTCTTCTTCATAGGCCAGAAAGATGCAAGGCATATCTGGATCAACATTATAGTCATTCGCCAAATAAGGGATACTAGCTGTTCCATCATATTCATGACAGGTCTCTAGCAAGTTCAAGACCTGCTTCATTTCTTCATCTGGTAAACAATTCCTTTTCCTAATCCTCATATCGTCCTCCTGAACAAAAAAGAACCTGCCAAAAGGCAAGTTCTCAGGTAAGCTTTCTAAAGCCAGTAATAAGGTGTTCCTTATTATTTCGCGATAGGGTAAACAGATACTTGTTTTTTATCGCGTCCTTTACGTTCAAAACGTACTACGCCTTCAACTTTAGCGTAAAGTGTGTCATCTCCTCCACGACCTACGTTAGCTCCTGGATAGATTTTTGTACCACGTTGGCGGTAAAGAATTGAACCACCTGATACAGTTTGACCGTCAGCCGCTTTAGCTCCAAGACGTTTTGCTTGAGAGTCACGACCGTTTGACGTTGAACCTCCACCTTTTTTGTGGGCGAATAGTTGCAAGTTAGCAAGATTCAAGTTTAACATAATGTTAGTCCTCCAATATTCTGTGATGAGTGTTGTTGCGCCAGGCTAAAATTAAGCGTTGATAGCGTTGATAACAACTTTTGTATAAGGTTGACGATGACCTTGTTTACGGTGGCTACCTTTTTTAGGTTTGTATTTGAAAGTAACAACTTTCTTTTGTTTTCCTTGTTTTTCAACAGTTCCAACAACAGTAGCACCTGCTACAAGTGGAGTTCCGACAACAGTCTTTTCACCACCAACAAGAACAACTTCGTTAAATGTAACGTCTTGACCAGCTTCTACGTTCAATTTTTCAACGTAGATTGCTTGACCAACTTCAACTTTAACTTGTTTTCCGCCAGTTTTAATGATTGCGTATGTGCTCATTATGCACCTCCTATGATAATATGGGACTTGTCCCGAATTTTTTGTGAAGACTCGCCTAGCATCGTGGGACGAACCTCTTAAACGATGATCGAGCGGTTGCACAGGCTGTGCATAGTCAACATTCTTATTCTATCACTCTTAGCGGAATTTGACAAGTATTACCACTCAATAAATACAATTTTCTTCTGTGAATTGAGGGAAAGGCAAATTTCAAGTTCAAGTTAGCCAGTCTGTAAAAATTCTCTAGGAGATTTGTAACCCAATATCTTCTTTGGATAGTTGTTAATCCAGTTTTCAATAAATGTGACTTGTTGTTGAGTCACATTTTTGCTTCTCTTAGGCAACCAACGCCGGATGAGTCTATTATGATTCTCATTAGTTCCCCTCTCCCAAGAGGAATAAGGGTGGGCATAGTAGATATGATCGGGGTCAAAAACTTCTGCTAAACGACTGAATTCAGTCCCGTTATCAGCTGTGATTGAGTTAATTTGATAATCTCTGAGGATCATTTTCAGAGCTTGATTGACTGAAGACGCGGACTTATCGGGAATAAGTCGGATGATTTGATAACGACTCTTTCTATCAGTTAGAGTCAACAGACACTCATTTTTTGCCCGTGTTTGAATAACTGTATCAATTTCAACATCACCAACATTCTCACGTTGATTAATGCTTTCTGGTCGTTCCTCAATCGATTTTCCAGCCGGCTTAAAGTTAGGACTCGCTTGTTTTTTCTTCGTTTTCTCTTTCCGAGGATAAAGCATGTCAGCCTTGGTCAACCCTAAGTGCCCACGATGAATCCAGTAGTAAATGGTGGAGACGGAGGCAGGTATCCCTTTTACTTTTACCATCATCTCAGGAGAGTATTTCTGTTTGATGTAGTGAAGAATTTTTTCTTTGAGTTCCTTGGTTAGGGAAGTTTGCTTCACAGAATGTTTGCGATTATTTTGATAGGTTTTTTGAGCGAAGTCAGCTGAGTAGATTATTTCAAATTTTCCTTTACGCACTTGTTGCCTAACCTGACCACGTTTGACTTCGTTGTGAATGGTTTGAGGAGCCTTCTCTAATCTTCTAGCGATTTCACGATTTGAGAACCCTTCTTGAAGCCAACGCTCAATCATTCTACGCTCAGCTAGTGTCAAATGTTTCCTTTTTGGTGTATAATAGTGTTGCATCTCAGAGTCTTTCTAATTGTTCTTGTGGTGATTACAATTATATCTCTCTGAGATGTTTTTTTATACCCTTGACTGGCTAACTTCATTGTAGAACTTTCGGAATTGAGGGAAACAGGCACCATAGCTCCCTGAGCTGTCTCAGCTTCTCTTGCTTTTTGTTTTGTAGAGTTGGAAACATTCACTAGATGTTGCTCGCCATTTGACGCTTCAAGAGTCATTAAGATTGAAGAATAGTGGCTACGACTATAGCCAATCCTTGTTGTTACTTCCTTTACCTGCATCACCTCTACTTGGACAACTGTTTGGTTGGCAAAATACTCATAACGCTGCCATACAGTGGATAAACGGTAACATTCGTATGCAGGATAGAAAAGTGCCAAAAAGGGTAAGCCAACAAGTAGCTGTAATTTTTTCTTTGTCATGTGGCTGTCAAATAAGTTCTCTCTTATAGTAAAAAATACTGCTCTCCATCCTCGCCTTCGTAGCTTTCGATAACAGAAAAGATAGACAAGTAAGATGAGCAAAAACCGAAGAAAAGCTCCTACTACATAATACTTAGACGGCACCATTCCCATAATAGCATTTTCAACTTCTGCCTTCCAAGATAGTGTATTCCATAGCCCATCTAGCACATCTTTTCCCATTCTGTATGTTTCCTTTTCAACTCCTGATTCCTTGTCAAAGCCCTTCTTTTCGTTAATATCTACTATGTGGCAATCTCAGATGATCATTACAACAAATCGCTAATCAAGTCATCAACTTCATCTTTTTCTGCCTGAGGGGTAATTTCTGTTACCATAATACCACGAACAGCCCGCTCTACCAGCCCCTCTACATCCAGACGGCTTTCGTACTGCTCGACATTTTTTATCTTAGGATTGGTCTTTGGACGGTCTGGAGCAAAAATCGTACAGCAATCTTCAAAAGGCTGAATGGAAATCTCAAAGGTATCGATTTTCTCAGCGATGTCAATAATTTCTAGTTTGTCCATGGTCACAACAGGGCGAATGACGGGGGTATTGGTCACCGCGTTAATGGCCTGCATACTTTCTAAGGTCTGACTCGCCACTTGTCCTAGGCTTTCTCCATTGATGATCACAAGACCACCACGTTCTTCACGAATGCGGTCGGTAATCCGCATCATGAAACGACGAGTCAGAGTCATCAGATAGGCTTCGGGCGCTTTTGCCTTAATTTCTTCTTGGATTTCTGTAAATGGAACTTCGATAAACTGGATATTACCACCAAACTTAGTCAATTTCCGCGTCAAATCTTGTGCTTTTTTGAGCGCACCTGGACTGGTATAAGGAGGACTGGCAAAATGCACTGCTTCAATATCTACACCACGTTTAAGAGCTAAATAACCAGCTACTGGCGAATCGATTCCTCCAGATAGCATGAGCATCCCCTTTCCAGACGTCCCGACAGGAAGCCCACCTGCCCCACGAATGGTTTCGTAGGAAATATAGGCTGCTTCTGAACGAATCTCCACTCGCAACTCAATGTCTGGCGCCTTCATCTTGACTTGAACATGGGGAATCGCATCAAAAATGGCATTTCCCAAGGTTTGATTGAGCTCACGGCTATCCAGTTCAAAGCCATGGTCGCTTCGCTTGCTAGAGACCTTAAACGTCATTCCTTCTTGGTAGATGTCTGTCATAATTTCTTGTACCGCTGCAATCAAGGCTGGAACAGATTTCTCAATCTTATAAGACGGAGAAAAATTTTGAATCCCAAAAATCTGTTTGAGACTTTCTGCGACTGGCTTGTAGTCGGTTCCGTGGAGATAAACATGGGCCCGATCGCGATCTGCCATGACCTTGACTGCTGGATAGATGGATAAGACATCCTGAATATTATTTCTGAGTTTGTTGATAAAGTGCATCCGATTTTTGCCTTTGGTAGACAATTCTCCGTAGCGAATCATAATTTCTGAATACTGCATAGTTTCTCTTTCTATCTTACTTTTTTCGTTTGTTCATAAATGATTTTAAAGGTCGTCAGTACCTGCTCTATTTGGCTCATATCATTTTCTAAATCCAAACTCATGCGAACGGCTGTTGTTGCAAGCTGAGATTGAACCCCCATGGATAAGAGCGTTCCAGCGGGTTTTCCTGCCTTAGATGAGCAAGCTGAGGTCGTTGAAACATAGATACCATACTCCTCAAAGGCATGAACTAGGACCTCTCCCCGAACTCCTTTGAGACCAAAGGTCAGAATATGCGGGGCAAACTGGTCTTGACCGGAGAAAATTCGAATATCTTCATAGGCGGACAGTCCTTGGAGCAACACTTGCTTCATCTGACTAGTTTTGTGGGTAAATTCTTCCTGCCGCTCCATTGCTAGTCGAAGAGCTTTAGCTGTTGCTGCAATCCCTGCTAGATTTTCAGTTGTGGAACGCTTATCTGTTTCCTGCCCACCACCTGTTAGCAGAGGGGTGATTTTCTTTCCATTTTTAATGTAAGCAAAGCCGACACCTCGAAGACCATGAAATTTATGGCTGGAAAAAGTGGCAAAATCAACACGATCCGTTAAATAAGTAGCTACCGGAATCTTAGCCAAGGCCTGTACGGCATCCACATGAAAAGAAATCGTTGGTTTATCTTTTAGTAAATCCGAAATACCCTGAATGGGCTGAATCGAGCCAATCTCATTATTGACTGCCATAACGGAGACCAAGATTGTATCTGGGCGTAGTAAGGTTGCCAATTTCTCCACATCGACAAAACCTTGCTGATCAACAGGGGCAAAATCCACTTCATATCCTTGTGTTTTCAGCCAAAGTGCAGATTCCTTGACCGCAGGATGTTCAATATCAGACACAACGATATGCTTGCCAAACTGCTCCTTTTCAAAAGCAACACCCTTGATAACCCAATTATCCCCTTCTGTCCCACCAGAAGTAAAAAAAATTTCCTGAGGCATGACGCCAAGTAAGTCTGCAATTTGCTTCCGAGAAGCCTGCAAGATTCGTGTTGCTTGACTGCCCAGATGATGCAAACTGGACGGATTGCCCCAAATCTTAGTAGCAACTTCTGTATAGGTCGCAAGCGCCTCAGAATACGGTCGGGTCGTTGCCGCATTATCTAAATAAATCATCATCTATCCTCTTTTCATCTATCTTCCTATTATACCAAATTTTAGGGCCCGAGAAATAGAAAAAACTCTGTTGCGACAGAGCTTTTCGCTATGAATCCTATAAGACCTGCGCCAAGGCATTGATATCTTCCTGCGTAGTCGACCAGCTAGTGGCTAGACGGATAATGGTATCGGTATCATTATGCTTTTCCCAAAAGCCATAGCGTACACCCGCCCGATCCAGTTTCTCCAACTCTTCTGCTGTCATCAGCAAAAACTGCTGATTGGTCGGGGACTTGAGATAAAAGCGGTAGCCTTTTTCTTCTAGTAAGACAATCAGCTGCTCTGCCATTTCAATCGCATGCGTCCCCAACTGCAGGTACAAATCATCTGTAAAAAAACGGTCAAACTGGATACCTGTCAAACGTCCCTTGGCTAGAAGAGCGCCATGCTGCTTGACAATGGTCGTAAAATGCTTGGGTTGATTGCATTTTGTAAAGACAACAGCTTCTCCCATAAGAGCTCCCATCTTGGTCCCACCGATATAAAAAACATCTGTTAAGGCAGCAATTGTCGGCAAATCAAGATCCGTTGTGCTGGCAGCCAAGGCATATCCCAGACGTGCACCGTCTAAAAAGAGGGGAATCTGATAGTTCTTACACACCGTTGCTAAATCAGTCAGCTCCTCTTTGCTATAGAGCGTTCCGTATTCTGTTGGATGCGAGATGTACACCATTCCTGGAAAGACCATATGTTCGTGATTGGCATCTGCATAAAAACTTTCCAATAGGCGACGGACAGCGCTAGCCTCGATTTTTCCATTCGTATGTGGCAAGGTCAAGACCTTATGACCTGAAAATTCAATCGCGCCAGCCTCATGCACAGCAATGTGACCAGTGTCTGCTGTAATGACTCCCTCGTAGGAAGCAAGTAGGGCATCAATGACCACTTGATTGGTCTGAGTGCCTCCCGTCAAAAAGGTGACCTCAGCATTCGGACAATTAGTCGCCTCGCGAATTTTCTCTGCTGCACTCAGGCTGTAGTCATCTGTCCCATAACCAGCTAACCCCATATCGTTGGTAGCTACTAGGGCTTCTAAAATTGCTGGATGAGCTCCCTTATTATAGTCATTTTCGAAATGTAGCATGCTTCTCCTTTTTCTCCTACATAAGTCAAAAAGCCTTGAGTTTCAAGGCTTTCCATGTTCAATCATCCGTCCTGAGGGAATCGAACCCCCATCTCAAGAACCGGAATCTTACGTGATATCCATTACACTAAGGACGGCAAGAGAAAGACTTGCTTTTCGCAAGTCATTCAACATTACAACTCAATGTCACCGAAAAGGTCAGCCATTGAGAATCCAGTTTGAGTTTCTGGAAGTTCAAAATCACGTTTTTCTTGACGTTTTGGACGACGTGGACGTGATTCACGTTTTTCAGCTTTTTCTTCGCCTTCAGCTGCAGCTGGACGCTCTTCTAAAGCTTTGATAGAAAGTGATACACGCTCATCAGCAGCATTTACTTCAAGCACTTTAACAGTTACATCTTGACCAACTGTAAGGGCATCTTTTGGATTTTCAACACGTTTGTGTGAAATTTGTGAGATGTGTACAAGTCCGTCAATTCCTGGCAATACTTCTACGAAAGCACCGAAGTCAGTCAAACGTTTTACTTTACCTTCAATAACGTCACCAGCAGCTAATTTTTGTTCAACACCATCCCATGGTCCAGGTGTTGTAGCTTTCAATGAAAGTGATACACGACCTTCTTCTTCGTCAATCGCAAGAACCTTCACTTCAACTTCTTCACCAACAGTTACAACTGATTTAGGTGATACGTTGCGCTCATGTGACAATTCAGTCAAGTGAACAAGTCCGTCTACACCACCAAGGTCGATGAAAGCACCGAAGCTTGTGATACGAGCAACTTTACCTGTTACATTTTCACCAACAGTCAATTTGCTAAATACTTCTTGACGAGCTGCAGCAGCTACTTCTTCTACTACGTCACGACGTGACAAGATGAAGCGGTTTTCTGCTGGATCAACTTCTTTGATTTTCGCATCAAATTCTTGACCTACAAAACGTTCAGTGTTACGAGTGAAACGAGTATCAATCATTGAAGCTGGAATGAATCCACGTAAACCTTCAAATTCAACTGAAAGTCCACCTTTTACTGCGCGAGTTGCTTTAACAGTAACGACTTCACCTTCACGTCCAACAAGTTTGTCCCATGCTTTGCGTGCTTCTAAACGTTTTTTAGATACAAGATAGGTAACAGTGTCTGTATCTTTACCAACTACTTGGCGAAGTACAAGCAATTCAAGTGTTTCACCAACTTTAACAAGTTCGTTGATGTCAGCTTCACGGTCGTTTGTCAACTCACGAAGAGTTAGGACACCTTCAACACCAGTTCCAGAAATAGCTACATTCGCTTGACCAGCATCAACTGTCAATACTTCTGCAGTTACCACATCACCAGGTGCAACTTCACTTACACTGTTCAACAAATCTTCAAATTCGTTCATTATAAAAAAACCTCCGACAATCAAGTCTCTCGACTCAACATAAAATATATTTTATTAAGGCACACGCAAGGACTAACAAAAGAGCATCTTTGACGAATTAGGAAAATTCCTAATACCTTGACTGGGGTAGCTGGATTCGAACCAACGCATGAGGGAGTCAAAGTCCCTTGCCTTACCGCTTGGCTATACCCCAAAATTGATACTAACTATCCAGTTCATTTAGAACTGAACTCGTGCTAAATCCCTAGTAAAAAAGAGACGCAACTATTCCGGTTTTAACCGGATTACAGATGTGGCTACCTTTAGGTACAGACTTCCTTGTGTCTAAAGACTCAGCGTCACTCTTCTATTTTCATACGGGATTTTTAACGCACTCGTATCCTATCTAATTGAACACGACCTGAAATTTCGGAAAAAAAGATAAATTGTCTCTTGAACAATGTTCAATTCGCCAATTTCCTATTTTTTCTGTCAATTTCCGCGGTCTTTGTATCTTAGATATGGAGAGAGAGGGATTCGAACCCCCGAACCCGAAGGAGCGGATTTACAGTCCGCCGCGTTTAGCCTCTTCGCTATCTCTCCTTTAGCACTAACAGTCACTATTCTATCATAAAATAGTGACTATTACAAGAGGTTAATGGTGCAAATTGTAATTTTCAATGACATTTCCGACAGCTTTTTCGAGCTTTTTATAAAAACTCTCTGTATTTCCATTTTTTACGACCGCAAAATGATGTTCTGCCAGTTCTGCAATCTCACCAATGACCTTTTTCCCAATGGTTAGAGTGTAGCCTGAAAATGTTTCTCCATTGACTTGTACACTGCTTTCTTCTAGTTGGATTTCAATTTTTTTATCTTTTTTACTCATATCAAACCTCACTTTCTCCATTGTACACAAAAAGAATAGAGCTTGCAAGTGCAAGCCCTAGTTTTCATCCACTTTTACAATCCAGCCTTCTGGCGCTTCAATATCGCCGAATTGGATCCCTGTCAATTCTTCATAGAGTTTGCGTGTAACAGGTCCCACTTCTGTTTCACTGTAGAATACATGGAAATCATCTCCGTGTTGGACACCGCCGATTGGAGAGATCACAGCAGCTGTTCCGCACGCTCCTGCTTCAACAAATTGGCTCAACTCTTCTACAGAGACCTCTCGCTCTACCGCCTTCATTCCCAAGCGATGTTCCGCTAAGTACAATAAGGAATATTTAGTGATAGACGGTAAGATAGACGGACTGATTGGCGTAACAAATTCGTTGTCTTTGGTAATCCCAAAGAAATTGGCAGATCCAACCTCTTCAATCTTAGTATGTGTTGCTGGATCCAGATAAATCACGTCTGAAAAGCCTTTTTTCTTAGCATATTGACCAGGCAAGAGAGAGGCGGCATAGTTTCCGCCAACCTTAGCTGCTCCTGTTCCGTGAGGCGCCGCACGGTCATACTGATCTTGGATGAGGAAATTGGTCGGCGCCAATCCACCTTTGAAATAATTGCCAACTGGCATGGCAAATACTGTAAAGATATACTCCTCTGCGGGCTTGACTCCAATAATATCACCAACTCCAATCAAAAGTGGACGCAGATAGAGCGTTCCTCCTGTTCCATAAGGTGGTACGTAATCGCTATTAGCACGCGCTACCGCTTTACAAGCCTCCACAAACAACTCTGTCGGCACCTGTGGCATCAAGAGACGGTCAGCAGTCCGCTTTAAGCGCTCTGCATTTTGGTCTGGGCGGAACAGTTGGATAGAACCGTCCTTGGTTCGATAAGCCTTTAAGCCTTCAAAAGCTTGCTGTCCGTAGTGGAGGGCTGGAGAGGATTCGGACAGGTGAAGAGTCGCATCTTCTGTTAGACCACCTTCATTCCACTTTCCGTCTGTATAAGTTGCTAAGTAACGATAGGGTAATTTCATATAGGAAAATCCGAGGTTTTCCCAGTCAAGTGATACGTTCATAGACTTCTCCTTTTTAAGAACCTGTATTCATAGCGAAGTCATTCTAATCGGGAGCTTATTTTACGATCATCAAGGCGTTTTTTTGAAGGAATACTGACTGTATTTCGAAAAAAAGCAACGATGAGTAGCGAAAAATAAGCCCTGAATAGAGTTGCTGAGTTGTGAATACAGGTTCTAACTCTGTGCTTCCTATTGTACACCTTTTTTTAAAATTTTCAAGCATTATTTTCAATTTTCAGATAATTTAATTTAAAGAAAAATCAGCACGAGGCTGATTTTTACTTCATATAAGCTTCGCTGACTTCTTCATCTGAAATCGTATCAGAGATAAAGCTGCCATTGCTGGTGCGTTCTGAGAAAGAAAGGTCTGAAAGGTTGATCTCGTATACTTGAGCTGTGGTCGAAATCACTTTCAACATTTGACTTTCTTCTGAGGTTTCACCTTGGTGAAACAAGTCAAAATCAATTGCCTCTCCCTGCACCATTCCTGCGGCAAAGACGCGGTGCGGTTTGGCTTTTAATTCCCGTAAGACTTGCAAGCCTCGGTTGGCACGGCTGGTTGCTGGAATCTCCTCAACCGCTACTTTCTTCAATGCCCCTCGATGGGTCAAAAGATAGAAGGCCTTGCTGGATACAAGGAAGGCTGCTGCCACGGTATCATCTCCTTTTAGGTTAATCGCTTTGACACCAGCTGCCTTAGCTCCTACAACGGGCACTTCTTCGCTATTAAAGCGCAACGCATAGCCATTTTTCGTGATGATCATAACATCTTCTAGCTGGGCTGGTGCGACCAAGACCACTTGGTCATCATCGTTTTTCAATTTGGCAAATTTGAGCGATTTGGACTTATAGGTCCGCCAAGGGCTAAATTCGCTACGTTCAACCCGCTTGATTTGTCCCATTTTGGTTGCAACAACATAGACACCTGCATCAAAATTGTCTACTAATTCCGCATAGATGATTTCTTCACGAACCTCAAAATTGGAAACAGTCTGGCTGAGGTGTTCGCCAATCTCCTTCCACTTGATGTCTGATAATTCATGAACAGGTCGGTAGATAACATTTCCTAGACTCGTGAACAACAAAAGCTGCTGGGTAGTTTTTGCTGGGCTCATGAAGATTACTCGATCATCATCACGCTTGCCGATTTCCTCAATCGTTGAAGCCGCAAAGGAACGAGGGCTAGTGCGTTTGATGTAGCCTGCCTTGGTGATGCTGACATAGGTTTCTTCTTCGACCACAAGACTCGCTGTATCGATTTCAATGGTCTTAGCCGTATCTTGCAATTCACTTAGACGTGGATTGCCAAATTTCTTTTTAACCTCACGGAGTTCTTTTTTCATGAGGTTGTACATGGTACGCTCATCGCCAATAATCGCTGCCAAGTAGGCAATTTGCTCGCGGAGCTCTGCTTCTTCTTCCTCAAGAACCACAACGTCGGTATTGGTCAAGCGGTAGAGTTGCAAGGTCACGATTGCTTCTGCCTGCTCCTCAGTAAACTCATAGCTAACCTTAAGATTTTCCTTAGCATCGGCCTTGTTTTCGCTGGCACGAATCAGGGCAATGACCTCATCCAAGATTGAAATCACCCGAATCAATCCCTCAACAATGTGGAGGCGCTTTTCAGCTTTGGCTTTATCAAATCGGCTACGGGCTAAGATGACATCTTTACGATGGGCGATGTAACTCGTCAAAATCGGAACAATCCCAACCTGACGGGGAGTGAAATTGTCAATGGCCACCATGTTGAAATTATAATTGACTTGTAAATCCGTATATTTGAAGAGATAATTCAAAATCAATTCACGATTGGCCTCTTTTTTGAGTTCAATGGCAATCCGCAAGCCCGTCCGGTCTGACTCATCACGGACTTCGGCAATCCCTGCCACCTTGTTATTGACCCGTACATCGTCAATCTTTTTGACTAGAACAGACTTGTTAATTTCATAAGGAATCTCAGTGACGACAATCTGCTCTTTGCCCCCTTTTAACTGCTCAATTTCGGTCTTAGACCGCACAACGACACGCCCTTTTCCAGTCTCATAGGCTTTCTTGATTTCATCGCGCCCTTGGATAATCGCTCCTGTCGGGAAATCTGGTCCCGGCAAGAATTCCATGAGCTTGTCCACCTTGGCTGATGGGTGATCAATCATGTAAACGACCGCATCGATGACCTCTGAGAGATTGTGGGGCGGAATGTCCGTTGCATATCCAGCAGAAATCCCTGTCGCCCCATTGACCAAGAGATTTGGAAAGGCAGCAGGCAGAACGGTCGGCTCTTTTTCTGTATCGTCAAAGTTCCAAGCAAAGGGAACGGTCTTCTTTTCGATATCCTCTAGCAGGAAGCCTGCCATTTCAGACAAGCGTGCCTCGGTATACCGCATGGCAGCAGGAGGATCCCCGTCCATAGAACCATTATTTCCGTGCATTTCGACCAAAATCTCGCGGTTTTTCCAGTCCTGACTCATGCGGACCATAGCATCGTAAATCGATGAATCCCCATGCGGATGGAAATTCCCCATGATATTTCCGACAGACTTAGCTGATTTTCGATAGGATTTATCAAAGGTATTGCCATCCTTATTCATCGAATAAAGAATCCGCCGCTGAACAGGCTTCAAGCCATCACGAATGTCTGGCAAAGCCCGCTCCTGAATGATGTATTTGGAATAGCGCCCAAAACGCTCTCCCATAATGTCCTCAAGGGACATGTTTTGAATTGTACTCATAAGATACTACGGGCCTCAAGCAAGCAGTTTTGACGAAGAACCTCACATTCTTATCTTTTTTTGCACAGCTCCTAGCCCAAGTTCAGTTATTAAAAAATAACTAAACCGCTCCTTTCTCTGTTTCTTAGCACTAACAGGATTGAATCCTTTTTTGGTGTTATATAATGAACTGAATAAAGGTGAGAACATTGTTAAGTCGCTTTGATGAACGCCAGTTCTATCTGCAGCTCCTTGTCTTGTCCTATTCCTTTCTCAGTCCACTATAGTTTGTCAGTCTGATAGAGGGTGTAGCCTTCGTAGTAATAACTATAGTCAATCCCCTTCATATACAGCTCGCGACTAGTAATCTTATCTGTTAACGCTTGCTGTAAAACATACTTAATTTCTGTATCTCGAATGGGACTTCTTTCCATAGCAAGTAGGTAGTCTTCTTTGTCGACTTTTGACCAATCAATCATTTTTTTCAACTGATGTTTCAGAATATGGTCCAGCCAGATACGCATGCTTCTACCATTCCCCTCTCGAAAAGGGTGTGCAATATTCATCTCCACATACTTCTCTACAATCTCTTCAAACGTCGTTTGGGGCATTGATTGAATATGAGCCAGTGATGTCTCTAAATACATAACTGGAGCAAATCGAAAACTTCCTTTCGCCATATTGACAGTACGAACCTTGCCCGCAAAATCGTAGATTTCATCAAACAGAAATCGGTGGATAAAGGCAAGTGTATCAAAAGTCCCCACTGTTTGATTCGCTAAAAGATTGTCGTCAAATAAGCGTTTCGCACGACTTTTACTGATTTTTTCTTCTTGTTTGGCTAGCTCGAGAGAATCTGTTAACCCCAGTCTATTTTCTAAAACCATAATAGCTCACTTTCTGACATGACTTTACAAGCTCACATTTCAAATGGAAGACGACACTCTGACACGTAAAACGATATTTTTTACGGGTCAGAGTTAGTAAGGGAGTTAGCTTGACCGCCTGATAGCGGCAAGCGTCGTTTCATTAGGAGCCTTCGCTCCAATGAAGCGTACTTCATTAAAACACTCCACTCTCCTCCAAGGTAAACTTGACATTATCTTCAATCCACTTGCGGCGAGGTTCGACCTTGTCTCCCATGAGGACAGATACACGGCGCTCGGCGCGCGCTAGATCTTCAATGGTCACACGAATCAAAGTGCGGGTGTCAGGATTCATGGTCGTTTCCCAGAGCTGGTCTGCGTTCATCTCTCCAAGTCCCTTGTAGCGCTGCAACATAGCTCCCTTGCCGAAGTCCTTACGGAGTTGCTCGAGTTCGTTGTCTGACCAAGCGTAGGCAATCTTTTCCTGCTTGCCTTTTCCCTTACTCATCTTATAAAGTGGCGGTAGCGCAATATAGACTTTTCCTGCCTCAACCAAGGGCCGCATATAGCGGTAGAAAAAGGTTAAGAGGAGAGTCTGAATGTGGGCTCCATCCGTATCCGCATCGGTCATAATGATAATTTTGTCATAATTGGCATCTTCTAAATTAAAGTCAGAACCAACACCAGCTCCAATGGTATAAATCATGGTATTGATTTCTTCGTTTTTGAGAATGTCTGCCATCTTAGCCTTGGCGGTATTGATAACCTTTCCTCTAAGGGGCAAAATAGCCTGAAATTTACGATCTCGTCCTTGCTTGGCCGATCCTCCAGCTGAATCTCCCTCAACCAGATAGAGTTCGTTTTTAGCTGCATTCTTCGACTGGGCTGGGGTTAATTTCCCTGATAAGAGCCCCTTGTCTTTCTTGTTTTTCTTGCCGTTTCGGCTTTCATCTCGGGCTTTGCGTGCAGCTTCTCTGGCATCTCTTGCCCGAATCGCCTTGCGAATGAGATTAGAAGCTAATTCGCCATTTTCCAAAAGAAAGAAGGTCAATTTTTCGGATACAATACTATCAACCGCTGGACGAGCAAGGGGACTGCCTAACTTGTCCTTAGTCTGTCCTTCAAACTGCAAATGCTCCTCGGGTACCAAGATAGACAGGACAGCTGCTAGACCTTCTCGGTAATCGGATCCTTCCAAGTTCTTGTCCTTTTCCTTGAGAAGGCCTGTCTTTCTGGCATAGTCATTCATAGCCTTGGTAATGGCGGTCTTGAGCCCTGTCTCGTGCGTTCCACCGTCCTTGGTGCGGACATTATTGACAAAAGAAAGGATATTGTCTGAATAACCATCATTGTACTGAAGCGCAACTTCAACTTGAAATCCACTTTCTTCCCCATCGAAATATAGAACAGGTGTCAAGGTTTCCTTATCTTCATTTAGATAGCTGACGAAATCCTGTACGCCATTTTCATAGTGGAATTGGCTTTCTTCTCCTGTACGCTCATCTACTAACGTAAGAGTGACTTGTTTCAAGAGAAAGGCGGATTCGTTCAAGCGCTCGGCAATCGTGTTGTATTTGAAGTCCGTCGTTGAAAAAATACTGCTGTCTGGCATGAAGCGAACCTTGGTCCCTGATTTAGACTTGGGCGCTACTCCAACCTTATCAAGACTTGTTACGGGCTTGCCACCATTTTCAAAACGCTGACGGTAGACAGCACCATCACGGGTAATTTCGACTTCAAGCCAGCTAGATAGGGCATTCACGACAGAAGAACCTACCCCGTGCAGACCACCTGAAGTCTTGTAACCACCTTGACCAAATTTTCCTCCAGCATGGAGCACTGTAAAAATGACTTCTACTGTCGGAATCCCCATGGCGTGCATACCGACTGGCATTCCCCGACCGTGGTCAGATACGCTCAGACTTCCGTCTTTGTGGATGGTGACATCAATCTTGTCACCGAATCCAGATAAGGCTTCATCGACTGCATTGTCCACGATTTCCCAAACCAAGTGATGGAGTCCAGCCCCGTCGGTTGACCCAATATACATACCAGGGCGTTTGCGGACTGCATCCAACCCTTCTAAGACTTGGATCGCGTCATCATTGTAATTGTTAATATTGATTTCCTTTTTTGCCACAAGGAACCTCCTGTGTTGTTCATCCTCACTATATTACAAGTTTTTTACTATTTTTGCAAATGGTGATTGTTTTCCGCTGTCACATTTTCCTCAAGATATTTTGGTTTATAGAATAGGTCTCCTAGTGATTTCATGGTATAATGGGAATATGATGAAAACGATATTACTTTTATTGATTGCTTATGTACTAGGTTCTATCCCGTCTGGCTTGTGGATTGGGCAGATTTTTTTCCATAAAAACATCCGTGAATACGGCTCAGGAAATATTGGAACGACCAATACCTTCCGTGTTCTGGGCAAACAAGCTGGCATTGCGGTCTTTATTGTAGACTTTTTAAAAGGGACCTTGGCTGTGCTTCTGCCCATCTTCTTTCCTGCTGAAGGAGTGTCTCCTGTTATATTTGGCTTGGTGGCTGTGCTAGGACATACCTTTCCACTCTTTGCCCAGTTTAAGGGAGGCAAGGCTGTTGCAACATCCGCAGGCATGCTCATGGGATTTGCGCCACTCTTTTGCTGCTATTTAATTATCGTGTTTGCGGTAACCCTCTACTTGACCTCCATGGTATCCCTGTCAAGCGTCATCGGAGCAATCCTCGGTATGCTAGGCGCTCTGATTTTTCCAAGCATGGGCTTTCTCATTGGTGGCTACGATCTCATCTTTACTCTAGTCATCCTCTTTTTAGGAAGCTTTGTCATTGTTCGACACAAAGAAAATATCGAGCGCATTCTCAAGAAAGAAGAAAACCTCGTCCCATGGGGCTTAAATCTGACCAAACAAAACCAAAAAATCTAAGGACATTTTCCTTAGATTTTTCTTTTCTAGTCTACCTCATAGACAATCTCACCATCGCAAATCGTGTAGCAGACCTGACCTACCAACTCTTCACCGACAAACGGCGAATTGCTAGCCTTAGATCGAAAATCAGGCGCAACGGTTCGTTCCGCATCTGGTGCGAAAATCGTAATGTCTGCTGGACCATTTTCTGCCAAGTAACCCGCATCAAACTGATAGAGCTTAGCAGGATTCACTGTCATTTTTTCCAATAACTCCATTAAGGTCAAGTGACCTGCCTGAACCAAATAGGTCAAGCCGAGCGAGAGCGATGTTTCAAGACCTGTCATACCAGACGGAGCCTGGGTAATATCAGCTACATTTTTCTCATCCCGATGATGAGGAGCATGGTCTGTTGCAATAATGGAGATAACTCCTGATTTCAAGCCCTCAATAACAGCCAAGCGGTCAGATTCCAAGCGCAAAGGCGGATTCATCTTGGCATTGCTGCCTTGAGTCAAGAGTAGATTTTCTGTCTTTGAAAAATGCTGCGGTGCTACTTCTGCCGTGACCTGAGCCCCCAATTGCTGGGCAAATTCGACTACCTTGACACTTTCTTCCTTAGACAAATGCTGAATATGGACAGGTGCCTTAGTCGCATAGGCAATCATGACATCACGCGCCACCATGCTATATTCTGCCACACCTGTCGCCCCGCAGACGTGAAAATGCTTGCGGGCAATTTCTTCATTAAGCCCTAAAATACCATTTAGTTCGGGGTCTTCTTCGTGGAGACTGATAAAGGTTCCTAATTTTTTCGCCTTTTCCAGAGCCTCACGGACCACGCGACTACTGGTCAAGGGAATGCCATCATCTGAGAATCCTGCTGCCCCTGCTTTCAATAAGCCCTCAAAATCCGTCAAGTGTTGCCCATCAAAATTCTCCGTAATGGTCGCCACCGAATGAATATGAATATCTTCACGCTCGGCAGAAGCTAGTACCTCTTTCAAGGTTTCAATCGTAGAAATGGTTGGATTAGTATTGGCCATCATGACCACCCGTGTAAAGCCACCAGCAGCTGCTGAAAGCGCTCCTGTGTGAATATCCTCCTTGTGAGTCTGACCAGGTTCTCTAAAATGCACATGAATATCAATCAAACCAGGAGCCACAACCATACCTGTCGCATCCACAACACGAGTTGCTTCTGCCTCAATATCCTTTGCAATTTGCACGATGTTTTTGTCTTTAACCAAGACATCACAGACCTGATCAAATCCTGTTTTAGGGTCCATCACTCGACCATTTTTGATAAGTAACATGTCTACTCCTTTATTCATAAAAATCTACCTGACTATCTACCAGTTCATCACCCTTGTAACTAAATTTAGCAGAAAAGAATGGTTTATCATCTAGTAACCAAGAAACAAAGGTGTGATCACCCTCCCAAGTCGGTTTATCTAACACTTCCCCGTAAGGGACCCATTCAAGCGTTCCTTCGTCACAATCCCTCAACTCACCCTCAAACTCTGTTGCCTTAAACACATAAGTATACCAGTCATGACCTGGGGTAAAATCTGGAAAGGTGATAATGCCTTTTAAGACGGGCTTTGCTCGTAATCCTGTTTCTTCAAATATTTCTCTCACAGCGCATTCCTGCGGTGTTTCACCTGCTTCTAGCTTGCCACCAACGCCAATCCATTTGCCTGCATGAACATCGTTTTTCTTTTTATTACGGTGTAGCATGAGCACTTCTTTTCCGTTGTCAAGATAACAAATCGTTGCTAACTTTACCATTTTTCCTCCTACAAGAGCCAGTTGATTGGTCTTAAGCCCTTACTTTCTAAAAAGTGATTAGTCTGTGAAAAAGGTTTACTCCCCAAAAATCCACGATAGGCCGACAAGGGACTTGGGTGAGCTGACTCAATCACCAAGTGCTGAGGATTGGTCACCAAAACTTTTTTCTTACGGGCATAAGAACCCCAAAGAATAAAGACAACAGGCGTTTCCTTTTGATTGACTACCTTGATAATGGCATCCGTAAACGGCTCCCAGATTTGGCCGGCATGGCCATTGGCTTGACCAGCTGGAACGGTCAAACTAGCATTGAGCAGTAAGACTCCTTGCTCCGCCCAAGGTGTTAAATCGTGCTGGGCTTTTTCACCCACATCATCTGCCAGTTCTTTTAAGATATTTTGCAAAGATGGAGGTGCAGGTAAATCATTGGGTACGGAGAAACTCAAGCCCTGTGCCTGCTTGGGCCCATGATAGGGATCTTGTCCTAAGATGACCACTTTTACATCTTCTAAGGCCGTGGTCTGAATGGCATTGAAAACTTTTTCCCTCGGCGGATACACCACTCCTTGTCCATAGGCGGAATCTAAAAATTGATTGATTTTCCCAAAATACCCTTTAGGGAGTTGCTGTTTGATTAAATCATGCCAGGCCGAATGTTCCATTAACTGCCTCTTTCTTCCTCTTCTTCTGGATAAGTTAAGCCCCAGTTACTACGTAACTTTGTCATCATCTCCATAACATCACAACTATAAGCCAGATACATCTGATTATCATCACCTGCTACCGCTCGCTCCATATCAAGAACTTCATAACGAAGGGCATCTTTTGTATTCCCTGTTTCAATCACTTCCTGATGACCATCTTCTGTGTAGGTGATGACTGCTTTTTGACCTCTTGGGTATTCATAGAGTTCGATATAGCCCTTGTCATAAGCTAGCATTCCCCTTTTTGGTTGTTTAGCATGAAGACTCAAGCTAATGGTTGCCATTTCCTTTTCTTGATTGGTCAACAAGATTCCCACCTGTTCATCAACACCTGTCGGAGCAAATTGTACTTGAGAAAGGATATTCTGAGGACAAGAAGACATAAACCACCTCACAAATGATAGGGCATAGACACCGATGTCTAGTAAGGCCCCGCCTGCTAGTTCTCGATTGAAAAACCGATTGGTCATGTCATAATCTTTGTAGCTACCAAAATTCATCTGAATCATTTTGAGCGGTCCAAGTTTCCCTGAATCTACCACATCTTTCAACTGGCGATAAATAGGCATGTGGTAAATGGTCATTGCTTCGGCTAATACAAGCCCCTTTTCTTCTGCAAGTTGAATCGCTTCTTCCAATTCAGCACTATTTAGGGTTATCGATTTTTCACATAAAACGTGCTTCCCTGCTGCTAAGGCCTTGCGCAGAAAGTTGATATGCGTATTATGGGGTGTTGAAATATAAATAATATCTACTTCGTCATCTGCAAATACTTCATCAATCTCACGGTAGACTTTTTGTATGCCATATTGTTCTGCAAAAGCTAATCCTTTTTCATAGGTACGATTGGCGACAGAATAAAGATTTCCACCCAATCCTTGCAACGCTTGAGCAAGTTCATGCGCAATCACACCTGTTCCCAGCGTTGCCCACTTTAATGATTTTTCACTCATCATCTCTCCTTTCTCACACTTCCTTTTTCTTACTTCTTTCTTTGACTAAATAAATCGGACGTTTCTTGGTTTCGAGGAAGACTTTTGAAATATATTTCCCTAAAATTCCAATGGTCATCAGCTGCAAGCCGCCTAAGAATAAAATGATGCAAATTGTTGACGGCCAGCCGATAGTCGGATCGCCAAACACCAAGGTTTTAACGACAATCACTACCATCATCAAAATAGAAAAGAGGAAGGTCAAAAATCCCAAATAAGAGGCGATATTAAGTGGAACTTCTGAGAAATTGATAATCCCCTCAATTGAATAGGACAAGAGTTTCCAGAAAGACCAGCTGGTCTCACCAGCCACCCGCTCGACATTTTCATAGGGCAGATATTCCGTCTCAAAACCAACCCAGGCAAAAATCCCTTTTGAAAAGCGATTGTACTCGGATACTTCTAAGATTCCATCTACCATGTGGCGACGCATCAAACGAAAATCACGGGCTCCGTCCACCACCTCAACCTGGCTGATTTTATTCATTATTTTGTAGAATAGAGTCGCAAAAGCACTGCGAATCGGAGGCTCACCAGCACGGGTCACACGGCGTGTTCCGACACAGTCCAAATCAGGATTGACATCGAGCATGGCCTTCATTTCAATTAGCATCTCAGGTGGGTCTTGCAGGTCCACATCCATGACCGTCACCAAATCACCCTTTGCTTCCTTGAGACCTGCATAGAGCGCTGCTTCTTTTCCGAAATTCCGAGAAAAAGACAGATACTGAACCGCCTCATCGTGACTGGCCAACTCTCGTAAAACCTCTAAGGTTCGGTCTTTTGAGCCATCATTGATAAAGAGGTATTCAAAACGTTCCTCCATTTGCGCGCGGATATTCTCCATTTCCTGATAAAAGAGGGGAATTGCTTCTTCTTCATTGAAGCAGGGTACAATGACTGAAATCATAGTTTCCTTTCCTTGTTACATAATCTTGTTAATCCAAGACTGGATAGCAATAAAATCTGTGGAAAAAATTGCAAGAGATAACGGGTCTTTCCTCCTTCAAAAATCATGAGAAACAAAAGACCACCAAAAATGGCTAGACTTAAAAAGTTGATTGTGTCATCGGCACGATAGCGCCACACAGCTCCAACTAGACCAAGCACCGCCATAAGCCAAACAACTTGTTTTATCGCTTTGTAAGTAGCATAATACTTCCCGTCATACTCAATGACTGACTGACGAATAACTTCTGCAACTGCATGATCTTTTGTAGAGACATAAAGTGGTGAAACCAAGGGTGTTTTCTCATCTTCAGGCTTGGTATACAACCAATTCAAGGCACCGTCATACAGGGTGTTTTCAAACTTGTAGCCTAAATGGCCCATGAATGAAACAGGGGTATAAGCATGAAGACGACGTTTGATTTCTTTGAGTTCATTTGCTTGGGCAAACATTCCGTTATTGTAGTCGCTTCTGCGTTCTGGAGCAATATACTGCAACAACCCCTTTTTCATATCTTCTTGGTCCGTCCCAGAGTAAGTTAAACCTAAATTGATAAAGGTTGTCAGTCCCTTTGCCAAGGCTTCATCATGGACAATCTTTACTTCTTTCTGCTGATTCATTCCATAGCTCAGGCTGCCAAAGACTAGCCCAAAACCACAAACCAAGATAGCCATAGCATGGGCAAACCGTTTCCAGTTTCCCTTAAAAAACAAGACCATACTAAAGGCAATCACACTAATCAAGGCAGTTGGTCGAAGAAGACTAGCAACTGCTGTGACCACTCCTACCCCTATTAAACGTTGATGAATAGGCCTGTTTTCTTGCAACAAGGCGACCATTACATAAAGCTGGCCCGCCAAAAATGGAAGGGAGGTAATATCTGTATAGGTCTGAATGACATAAGGCGAAAATCCAAGCAAAACGAGATACAGGCTAAAGAGGCAATCTGCCACCTCTTGGCTAAAGAAATCACGACCAACTCGGTACAGAATATAAGCCGTCCCATTCATATAAAGGATTCCTAAAACTTGGAGTACCCAAATAGTAGCTTGTCCAAACAGATGATAAAGTCCTCTGGCATATAAAAACAAGGCAAGATTATTGGGATTGCGTGTCAGATAGTTGGAAATCGACTGCCCATCCAACATCTCTAACGCGCCCATTATCACTACCGCTGCATCTCGCCTGACCAGCAGATTAGCAGAGAGAACTACTGCAATTTGAAACAAGAAAGCAAGGGTCAACAAGACTTTTTTATGACACATGGCATAGGCATAAATCCTACCTAGCAGCTCTTTTTTGACAAGGTAGAGAAGGACAATAACAACAGTAAGACCTATCCCAATCCAAGGCAGAATCAATAAATGCTTTACCACAACCGCTAGCCAAAACAGAAGTAAGAGCCACATTATTTTTTGCAGACACTTAAAAAATAACTGATACATACTGCTCATTATAGCATTTTCGATAAAAGATTTCTATTCTTACAAAAAAAGAGGGGAAATACTGGCAAGCCGCCATTTCCGCACTCTTTCCTTCAAGACTAGCTTAGAATACAGGTTCTTAATCCTGCCAAGTTTCTTGATTTTCTTTAAATTTCTTCAACAAGGTCAAGCCGTCCGCATTGATGTAGCCTTGGACCTTGGCAACTTTGATGAGTTCGCTATAGTTTGATAGGGTCACCAGTTTGACACCAGCCTCTTCAAAGTTGGCATCTGCCTTTGGCAATTCATAGGTGAAAATGGCCACCACACCTAGCACATCTGCCCCTTCACGTTCTGCAGCTGCTACAGCATCTAGCACTGAACCACCCGTCGAAATCAAGTCCTCAATCACGACCATTTTTTGCCCCTTGACAATACGACCTTCTACCTGATTCCCCGCTCCATGGTCTTTTGGTTTGCTACGAATATAAGCAAATGGCAAGTTCATTCTGTCTGCAATAATCGCTCCGTGAGGAATTCCTGCAGTTGCCGTTCCTGCAATCACTTCTACTTCAGGAAATTCTTCTTTGATTTTTTCAACAAAACCATTTTCAATCAAGGTACGTGTGTCTGGATAAGAAAGCGTAATCCGATTATCTGTGTAAATTGGTGATTTAATACCAGATGCCCAAGTAAATGGCTCTTCTGGTTGCAAATATACTGCCTTAATATCGAGCAAGTGTGCTGCAATTTCTCTTGATAATGTCATCGTATACTCCTTTTTGATTCCTTTATTCTATAGTTGGTTCCATTCTTTATAAATAGCGCGGTAGGCTTGAACAGGGTCTTCTGCCTGAGTAATGGGACGTCCGACCACAATGTAGTCACTTCCAATTCGGTAGGCATCTGCGGGGCTGACCATCCTCTTTTGATCACCTGCTGTAGCACCTTGCGGACGAATGCCAGGTGTCAAGCAGATAAAGTCATCAGAAGTCACTTGTTTGATGGCTTCTGCTTCTTGGGCAGAGCAGACAACACCATCCAGACCCGCTTCATAGGTTTTTTGCGCGTAGTGTAACACCGACTCTTTCAGACTAGTTTGAATGTTTTGGTAGTCTCGCATCTGCTCTTCTGACGTTGACGTCAGCTGAGTCACTGCGATGAGTCTTGCACCGTCGCCTAAGCCACGTTTTGCAGCCTTCATCATCTCCACACCACCTGCTGCGTGGACGTTGGTCATATCTACTCCAAAACCTGCCAAGACACGCATGGCGGACTCCACAGTATTTGGAATATCATGCAATTTCAAATCAAGAAAAATGCTATGCCCTAATCCCTTGATATAGGTCAGCATCTCAGGGCCTACTGCGTAGTATAACTCCATCCCCACCTTGACGTACAAGCTCTCATCGCTTGGAAACAACCCTAAAAAGGCTTTCACCTGCTCAAAACTTGGAAAATCAAGGGCGATAACTGGTCGTTCTTCTCTCATTCATTCTTCCTTTCTACAAAAATAACCTTGTCCACAACTAGACAAGGTTACACGAAAAGAAGGGCAAGCCCCCGCTTTTACCATGAACACCTTTCTAGCCTCTCTGGACTGAGTTAAAGGTTTTATCGGATGTTTACTGTTTGCATTCTACTACACACATTATACTAATGTATTTGGCGATTGTCAACCGCTATCCTAACGAGGAACACAAGTCTTGACGAATATCACGGCGCAAGTCTTCCAAGCTTGTAATACCATATTTGTCCATCTCCCTTGGCAAATCCTCGATAATGCTTGGACAAGCAAATGGGTCGGTAAAATTCGCTGTCCCAACACCAATAGCTGAAGCACCTGCAATCATCATCTCAATCGCTTTTTCAGCAGAATCAATCCCGCCCATGCCAATAATAGGAAGGTCCGTTGCCTGTGCTACCTGTCGAATCAATTTGAGCGCAACTGGAAAGACCGCAGGACCCGACATGCCACCCGTTCCATTTGCGATAATCGGTTGGCGATTTTTCAGGTTGAAGCGCATGCCAACCAAGGTATTAATCATGGTCAATCCACTTGCTCCCGCATCTTCTGCCGCCTTAGCGAGTAAGGTAATATCTGCCACACTAGGGGTCAATTTGACATAGACTGGAACACTTGATGTCTCAACTGCTGCTCGGACTGCTTCATAAGCCAATTCTGGTACTTGACCGATCAAGAGTCCGTGATTTCCGTGATCCACATTGGGACAGGAAATATTTAGTTCGATTGCTTTTACATTCTTAGCTTGGGAAATTTTTCCAGCCACATAGCCATATTCTTCATTGGAGAAGCCGGCGACATTCGCAATAATAGGAAGATCTGGAAAATGCTGTTCCAACCACGGTAATTTCTCAGTCAAGACCGCTTCCACACCGGGATTTTGCAGGCCAATGGCATTGAGCATACCAGAAGGAGTCTCAGCGACCCGAGGCGTCGGATTACCAAAGCGTGGATACTGGGTTGTCGCCTTGATCATAATCGACCCCAGACGATTCAAATCAAAATAATCGGCGTACTCCTGACCAAAGCCAAAGCAACCCGAGGCTGGAATAATCGGATTTTTCAACTCAAGACCCGGTAAGGAAATGCGTAAACAATTTTCTGTCATCTCATGCTCCTTTCTCACAAGACGAGACTACCTGTCGTAAAGACGGGTCCTTCCTTGCAAACACGTTTGTTTTCATATTCCTGCCCTCCCTTAGGACGAACCACACAGGCATAGCAAGCCCCCATTGCGCAGGCCATACGAGCTTCAAGCGACAGATAGGCATGCGGGTGATGTTCAAACCGCTCATCCACATAGGTCATCATGGCAGGCGCCCCGCAAGCATAAACGGCATCAAAAGACTGAGATAAGTCATCCACTACCGTAGAAACATAGCCTTTTTGACCATAGCTACCATTATCCGTCGTGACAAATACTTGACCGTAGCGTTGTAACTCCTCTTCTAAAATAACCGCCTGACGATCGGCAAACCCAATCACAGAAACCACCTTAACTCCCCTTTGATAAGCCTGTTTAGCCAGTTCCACCAAGGGAGGAACACCGATTCCACCACCGATGATAAGAATGGTCTGACTTGCCTCTAAATGCTCAAGCGGAAAACCGTTACCGAGCGGTCCCATCACATCGATTTCGTCTCCTGTTTGCATCCGAGAAAAAACGTCCGTCCCCTTCCCTTCTACCCGATAAATCAAGCGGGCCTCTCGCTTATTGGAATCAATCTCAGAAATAGAAATCGGTCTGCGCAAGACCATGGACTGGTCTGGCACTTTTAAATGAACAAATTGTCCCGGCTTCATCTCCAAAACCATGTCTCCTTTTAGAACCATAGAAAAGATGTTGGGTGCCAAGCAATCTTGACGGACAATGGTCATCATTTCTTTTAAAATCATGTTTCCTCCTACAAAAAATAACCCTGCCAAGGGGCAAGGTTACACGAAAAGAATGAGAACATGGACCTTCCAAACCGACAGACCTGCTTTGGTCTAACAAACAGCTTGGTACGGAAATCGCTCGTCTCTTAGAACCTGTATTCATAAGCGAAGTAATTCTAATCGGGAGCTTATTTTACGATAATCAAGGCGCTTTTTTGAAGGAATACTGACTGTATTTCGAAAAAAAGCAACGATGAGTAGCGCAACATAAGCCCTGAATAGAGTTGCTGAGCTGTGAATGCAGGTTCTTTATATCTGTATTCGCCTTTTTTGCCTCTCTGGACTCAATTAAAGGTTTTGTTATTGTGCATTATACATTTTTCGCCTTTTTTTGTCAAATCATGATACAATAGAGCTATGAGAATCCAACAATTACACTACATCATTAAAATTGCTGAGACAGGTAGCATGAACGAAGCTGCCAAACAACTCTTCATCACCCAGCCGAGCTTATCAAACGCCGTCCGTGATTTGGAACGAGAAATGGGAATCGAGATTTTCTATCGCAATCCCAAGGGTATTACCCTGACACGAGACGGTATGGAGTTTCTCTCCTATGCTCGTCAGGTGGTCGAACAGACCGAACTCTTAGAAGAACGCTATAAAAATCCCGGTGCCAAGCGCCAGCTTTTTAGTGTGTCTTCTCAGCACTACGCCTTTGTCGTCAACGCCTTTGTTTCCCTCCTCAAAGAGACTGACATGGAAGATTACGAGCTTTTCTTGCGGGAAACACGGACCTGGGAAATTATCGACGACGTCAAAAATTTCCGCTCTGAAATCGGCGTCCTCTTTCTCAACAGCTTTAACCGAGATGTCCTGCTTAAGATGCTCGATGACCATCGTTTGAGTCACACCCATCTCTTTACTGCACGCCCCCATGTCTTTGTCAGCAAGACCAATCCTCTAGCCAAAAAGTCGCTGATTACCCTAGAAGACTTGACAGATTTTCCATATCTAAGCTATGAGCAAGGGATTCACAATTCCTTCTACTTCTCAGAAGAAATTCTTTCACAAGAGCACCACAAAAAATCCATTGTCGTGTCTGACCGTGCCACCCTCTTTAATCTCCTAATCGGTCTCAACGGCTACACGATTGCAACAGGGATTTTAAATTCCAATCTAAACGGTGATAACATCGTCTCCATTCCGCTTGATTACGACGACGAGATTGAATTGGTCTATATTCAGCACGAAAAAACCATTCTCTCTGAAATGGGAGAAAAATTCATCAACTACCTCCTTGATGAGGTCAAATTCGATACACACTGACGATTTTTTAACATAATGAAAGCGTACCGCAAGAAAAGGTGAAAATAATTCATCTATTCTTTCGGAAAACGCTTCCATTATGTTTTTATTTATGCTATAATAAGTCTATCATATATATAAGGAGTGATCTATTTTGGCACAAAATAAATTATTAGCAATGATTCTTGCTGGCGGACGTGGAACACGCTTGGAAGGGTTGACCAAAAAGGTTGCAAAACCTGCTGTTGCATTTGGTGGAAAGTACCGTATTATTGACTTCCCACTCAGTAACTGTGCAAACTCAGGGATTGACATTGTTGGTGTTTTGACCCAGTACGAGCCTGTCCTACTCAACTCTTATGTTGCCCAATCGCAGCGTTGGGGATTGGATGTGCAAGGTTCAGGTGTCTTTGTGCTTCCTCCAAGTGAAAAAATTGAAGGATTCGGTCTTTATAAAGGAACGGCTGACGCCATTACCCAAAATATCGACTTCGTAGACCTTCACGACCCTGAATATGTCCTCATTTTATCGGGTGACCACATATACAAGATGAACTACGACAAGCTACTTGACACCCACATTCAAAATGAAGCTGATGCAACGATTGCCGTTATCGAAGTCCCAATGAAAGAAGCATCTCGCTTTGGTATCATGAATACAGACAGCGAATACCGCATCGAAGAATTTGAAGAAAAACCAGCCAAACCTAAGAGCAATCTAGCTTCTATGGGAATCTACATCTTCACTTGGAAAACCTTACGGAAATATCTCCTTGAAGACGATAAACTTGACACCTCATCGCATGACTTCGGCCATGACATTATTCCAAAATATTTAGCAGACGGCAAACGCCTCTACGCTCACCCATTCCGTGGCTACTGGAAAGACGTGGGTACTGTCAACAGCCTCTGGGAATCCAACATGGACTTGATTGACCATGCAGATGATTTGGACCTCTCTGATTCATCTTGGAGAATCTACTCAGAAGATTCTGGCTCACCAGCCCAAGTCATCGGCAGCAACGCAACTGTCCGTAGTGCCTATATTGACAAGGGAGCGATTATCGAAGGAAATGTCGAGCACTCTGTTATCTCTACCGATGTAGTCGTTAACGAAGGAGCCTCCGTGAAAAATTCTGTCCTCCTTCCAGGAGCTGTTATCGGAGAAAATGTTCAACTAGACTATGTCATCGTGGCAGAAAATATCAAGATTGCCGAAGGGACAAAACTCTCTGGTACTGCTGATGCTATCCTCTTAATCGATAAAAACGTAAGCAAGTAAGAAAGGATTACCATGCTAAGAAATACATTAGGAATTGTAAATATTGAAGGAAATAATGTCCATTTTGGAGATGTTATGGATCACCGTGGGATTCAAGCCTTCGGATTTTTAGGACGCTACCGCTTGATTGACTTTGTCCTTTCCAACATGTCCAATTCTGGTATCAGTGATTTCCAAGTCTACATGCCTGCAAAAATGCGCTCCACTATTCAGCACGTTGGGACAGGTAAGCACTACAATGTCAACAGTAAACGTGGCAAATTGCGCCTCTTAAACAGTGTAACAGACCCAAATTCTATCTACCAACATGATATCAAGGCCTTTTCAGATAACATTCACTACATTGAAAATTCTCATAAAGAATATGTCTTGATTGCCCCATCCTACTTCATCTACAGCCAAGATTTTTCAAAACTAATGGATGAACATTTAGAAACCAAGGCGGATATTACAGTCTTGTACAAGAATGTCACCAACGCTAAAGAAAACTTCATCGGCTGCCAAACCCTTAAATTTGGAGAAGACAAGCGAATCGTCGAATTTGAAGAAAACCACGGGAAATACAAAAACCGTCCTGTTTCTCTTGAAGCCTACTTCATGAAACGCACGCTTTTCCTTGAATTGATCAAACGTGCCAATAAAGTATCAGCCCTTTACTGGCTCAAGGATATTTTACGCGACGTGGTTGATCAATACCGCATTGTCGGCTATGCTCATCGTGATTTTGTCGCTTGTATCAACACAGTTGAAGCCTACTTCCAAACCCAACTTGATTTGATTGATCCAGATACGCGCAAGCTCCTCTTCAAACATAACTGGCCGATCCATACACAAACCAGCGACAGCTCACCATGCCTTTACGGACCGCTTGCCGAAGTCAAACGTTGCCTCATCTCAAATGGGGGTACTATCAATGGTCAGGTCGAAAACTCTGTGATTGACCGTGATGTGGTCATCGAAGAAGGGGTGGTCATTAAAAACTCAATCATCTTAAACGGCGTGAAAATCAAGAGCGGTGCCAACATTGAAAATGCCATTATTGATAAAGCAACTGTGATTTCACATCCGGTTGATATCAAAGGAAGTGCATCAGCACCCGCCTATTTGAAAGCCTATCAAGTTATTTAGGAGGAACTATGTCCAAAAAATCTGTTCTCTTTGTCGCCTCAGAAGGTCTTCCCTTTATTAAAACGGGAGGTTTGGCAGATGTTATCGGCTCCCTCCCCAAAGAGCTCGTCAAGCAAGGCATGGACGTTCGCGTTGTTCTTCCACTCTATCTCAAAGTCGCTGTCAACAATCACGCTGATTTTGACTATGTCTCTAGCTTTGATGTCCGAGCAGGCGATATTCAGTCTATGGCTAATGTCTATCAGCAGGTCGTAGACGGAGTAACCTTCTACTTCATCGAACATCGAGACTACTTCGAACGTAAGGACTTATACGGCTACGACGATGATGCCATGCGTTTTGGCTTCTTCCAGCATGCAACTTGTCGCTTATTAGAAGCTCTCAACTACTTCCCAGACGTCATTCATAGCCATGACTGGCATACAGCTGCGATTCCCTTCCTTTGCAGGACCTTTTATAGCTATCGTGAAGAATTTCGTACGATTAAGCATGTCTTTACCATTCACAATCTAGCCTTTCAAGGGATTTTCAACAAGCAAGCTCTCTGGTCTGCCTTGGGGATGGATTACAGCTACTATGTAGACGGTATTGCCCGCTTCCATGATGACTGTATCAGCTTTATGAAATTAGGGATTCTCTACGCAGATAAGGTAACTACCGTATCTGAAACCTATGCGCAGGAAATCCTAACAGAAGAATTTGGCGAACACATGCAGCATGTCTTAGAATTACGCCGCCATGATTTACTAGGAATTGTCAACGGAATCGACTACGATACGTGGAATAGCCAGACAGACAGCTATCTGGCTCATAACTACAGCCTTGAAAGCATTCACGAAAAGAAAGCAAATAAACTCGCTCTCCAAGCTCAGTTTGGTCTGCCTCAAGACGAGCATGTCATCTTGATTGGAATCGTCTCCCGCTTGACCTGGCAAAAAGGCTTCTATCTCTTGACCGAAGTTCTCAACCAGCTCTTGCAGGCCCATGTCCAATTCGTCATTCTCGGCAATGGAGAGGCCGACATTGAACATGCCTTCCACTATTTCAAAGGTGCTCACCCGGATAAATTTGCTTTCTACCAAGGCTACAATGAGCCTTTGGCACATCAGATTTATGCCGCAAGCGACCTCTTTCTCATGCCATCCATGTTCGAACCATGTGGCATCAGCCAGCTCATTTCCATGCACTACGGTACGCTTCCGCTCGTTCGGGAAACAGGTGGATTACGCGATACCGTACACCCTTACAATTGGGTGACCAAGGAAGGATGCGGCTTTAGCTTCTGGGGCAAGGATGCCTACAATATGAAACAAGTCTACGATTTAGCTCTTGATACTTACTATAATCGCCCAGAAGATTGGCAGCGCTTGATCCAACAAGCCATGACAGCAGATGTCAGCTGGACAGCCTCTGCGAAACGCTATATTGATCTCTATAAGGAAATTACCTTCTAGAATTGACATCTATTTATACAGCAACGGTTGGGGCAACCTTGTCCCAACCTCATCATTTTCTAGAAAGGAGAATCTATGACCTTCACAGATCTTGATTTATATTATTTGCATACTGGTGAGCACACCAGTCTCTATGAAAAATTCGGAGCCCACATCATCAAGGAGCGTAATAAGATTCTTGGGACAGCATTTCGCGTCTTTGCTCCCAATGCGGAAGCAGTCTTTCTAGTGGGCGCATTTAACAACTGGCAAAAGACCCATCCCATGCAGAAAGAACAAGACGGAGTCTTTCAGCTCTATGTTGAGGGGTTAAAATCACTGGAGGACTATAAGTACCTCATCGTGACTCGTGACGGACGAGAGCTATATAAGGCAGATCCTTATGCTTTCTTTAGCCAACTACGCCCCAACACTGCGTCAACCACCTACAACTCTCGCTATAAATTTAAAGATGATACTTGGATGTATGAGCGGGTCAACTACGACTTCAGAGAAGCACCAGTTTCGGTCTACGAAGTCCACCTAGGCTCTTGGAGACAAAAAATCGCAGGTAATGCCGACGGAACAGACGCCTTTTATTCCTATAAAGAAATCGCTCCGCTCCTCATTGACTATGTCAAAGAGCACCAGTTTACCCATATCGAACTCCTGCCCATTACCGAACATCCGCTGGACGCTTCTTGGGGCTACCAAGTGACCGGTTACTATAGCCCGACCAGCCGCTATGGCAAGCCTGATGAATTGAAATACCTCATCGACCAATGCCACCAAGCAGGAATCGGGGTCATTCTGGACTGGGTACCACTTCATTTTTGTAAAGATGCACACGGACTCTACCAGTTTGATGGCAGCTGGCTCTACGAGTACGAAATGGAAGGCGACCGTGAAAATCAACAATGGGGAACGGCCAATTTCGACCTTGGAAAAGGGGTGACCCGTTCTTTCCTCCTCTCCAATATCAAATACTGGCTTCAGGAATACCATTTTGACGGCATTCGTGTCGATGCGCTTTCCTACCTCCTCTATTGGCGAGGAGAGACAGAAGACGACAAGCTCAACCACACTGCCATTGACTTTATCAAACGGGTCAATGCCTTGATTCATACCGAATTTAAGGGTGTGGTCATGATTGCAGAAGACTCCTCCAGCTATCCAAAAGTCACCCATACCCTTGAAGAAGGCGGACTTGGCTTTGACATGAAATGGGACTTGGGCTGGATGAATGACACTCTCAAGCACATGGAACGCCCGTCCATTTACCGCAAGCATCATACCAATGAAATCACCTTTGGCATGTACTACAATCCAAGTGAGCAATTTATCCTGCCACTATCACACGACGAAGTGGTTCACGGCAAGCTCTCCATTGTCAATAAGATGAATGGCGACTATGAGGATAAATTCCACCTAGCGCGTGCCTACTATAGCTATTTCTTTGCTCACCCTGGTAAGAAACTACTCTTTATGGGAAATGAATGGGGGCATATCCGTGAATGGCACGAATATACCCAAATGGACTGGAATCTCCTTGACTTTCCAATCCACCAATCCTTTGCCCAAATGATGAAGTCGCTCACCAATTTCTACCGCAAACATGATGCCTTCTGGAAATACGACTACCAAGCCCACGAAAAAGGCTTTAAGTGGGCAAAAATCCTAGAAGAAGCCAATTGCTACGCCTTCTGTCGCTACAGCGATGTCGAAGAAATCCTCGTGGTCAACAATTTCAATGACCAGGAAATCTACGATCTACCACTTGATTTACCAGAAGGCGCTGAGTACAAACTGGTCTTTTCATCAAACGCCATTCCAACCGCAGACTTTACCCTAAAAGCAGACGACAATGGCGCCCGCATCACCATTCCGCGGCTGACCACCTATTACCTCGAAAGGATAAATCCTGAACAAGCCAAAAAGGACTGATATGCAATTAAAACAACGTTAGCATTTTGGGGTACTTTCTTAAATAGTGCGGTCGCAAGCAACCTTGTATTTCCGACCTTTAACAGTCCACTGGACTGTTAAAGCAATCTTGAGCCTAAGGTCTCAAAAATGCCGAGCAACTACTTTGCTGTTGCTCGGCATTCCATTATTTCAAATCTATCGTCTTGGCTCACTTCATTCAATCCAGTTTCTTAAAGAGTGGATATGTATAAGATGAAATAACTATTTTTGAAATTTAGTGAGTATGAAATAGGGCTACAGAGCGAGCCTCATCAGCTGCTTTTTGCTAGAACTTTTTCATCACTCTAAAACCCCAATCCAACATGTTGGACTGGGGTTTTATTCTATTCAACTGCTGTGTACTTGGCTACATCTTTCAAGTAGTTTTCGTATTCGCCTGACTCGACCAATTCTTTCACGATTTTATCGATTTCTTCTTTTAAGCTACCGCTATCTTTTGGCATCACAATCGCTTTGGTATTAGCCTCTGTCTCAGGAAAGCTCACTTCTGCCATTGCGAGATCCTTATTTTGGGTAATGTAGCCCAAAGCTACTGGAGAATCAAGCAAGACCGCATCAACCTGACCAGATTTCAACTCGTTAATCGCTTCACCCATTTGCGTCAAGGAAACGATGCTAGCATCTTTCACATTTTCCTTAGCGTAAACTTCTTGAGTTGTTCCTTTTTGAACGGCTAATTTTTTACCAGCTAGGCTGTCAATAGAGGTGTAGCTGCCCACTACATCTTTTTTTACCAACAAGATATCCTGAACTTTGTAGTAGGCTTCCGAAAAGTCAAAGACTTTCATCCGATCTTCTGATACAGAGAGCCCTGCAATCGCAATATCTGCCTTGCCATTTTGGACGCTATTTAAGACATTGTCAAAGCTCATAGAAGATACCTCAAGCTTAACACCCAACTTCTCAGCAATCTTTTCTGCTAGTAAAATATCTGCTCCGACAACCTTGTTTTTTCCATCCACCAAGGTCTGGAATTCAAATGGTGCATAGTCAGGACTGGTCGCAACCACCAAGGTCCCTTTTTCCTTAATCTTATCCAAGGGTGCCTTGCCTGCGTCCTTACTGCCTGAACCACAAGCTGCCAAGGTCAAACCCGCTACAAGAGCAACTGCTGCTGTCATCATCTTTTTCAATTTCATGTTTCTTCCTCTTTTTCTATTCTTCAATCCTATTTGCTACTCTTAGAACCTGTATTCATCTTCTCAAAACATCATCGGACTTTCCATATCTTTTTCATTGTATTTTCTCCCCTTTTCAAAAGATAATCCTATTGTACGGTATTTTTATTCATTTGTCAATCACAAAATGTATTTTTATTCATTTTTATAAAAATATGCATATTCAAAAAAAGAAGACCTAGCATTGCTGTTAAGTCTTCTCTTTCTTACCGAAAATTCCGATCCCACTCCCCATCTGCTCCTTTTTGGGTATAAAAGAATTCCGACAGACTCGGGTCATCCATGACCTTTAGAATTTCAAGGAGATCGTAGGCCAAATCCATCTGAGGCAGGTCTACTTTGGGGAGCCAGAAAACTTCTCCCTCAACACTCGACTGGAGTTGCCCGGAAAAGCATGTCGCCTTATAAAGAAAGACCAGATAGCGATGTCCATCCTTGTCTGGCCAATGCTTAATCCCGACTAACTGCGGATTTTCAATAGTCAAGCCCGTCTCTTCTTTCACCTCTCGTATAACAGCATCATGGAAGTTCTCATACGCTTCGACATGGCCTCCTGGGAATGCAAGACCAGACCACCGATACATTTTTGAATCCCTGCGCTGCACCACCACGCGCCCCTTGCTATCTTCGATTAGACACATATTGGTCAATGTGACCATCTCTTTTCGTGACATACACCCTCCTTATCGTTGATACACCATTCTTTTTTCGAGCATTTCTTTTCCTAGGTGGACAATCTTGGTGGCTCCATCAAAGCGAAATCCAACTCGCTCGTAGAAGCAGATAGCCCGTTCATTGCCGTCCAGCACCCAGAGGACTACTTGCGGAAAATCTTTCAGTTGCTCCAAGGCAAACTGCATCAAGCGGTAGCCGATTTGACGTCCGTAGTATTCTTCCAAAATATAGATAGCATAAATCTCCCCTGTACCTTTCAAATCTTCCTGAAGAGAGGCTGCGCAGCAAACAAAGCCGACAATCTTATCCTCTATCTTCGCGACAAAAACATCATTTGGGTAATCAAAAGCCCATTTACGGCAACGTTCCACGGTATACTCTTGACAGAAATGTTCAGGTAGTAAATGTGAATAAGCTTCTGTCCAAGCTTTCCAGTGAACATAGGCTTTTCCTTCTTTTTCATCATCTGTTAGCATTTGGGTAATGGTTAGCATAGACAGACCTCCTTTTAAGAGAGATAAAATAGCATTTACTTTCTTACATTATGCATTAAAAATGTAGAAATCGCAAGGTGTTTCCTATTTTTATTTTAGACAAGCTTGGATTCTAATGAAAAAATAGATATAGCCCTTGACAATCATCAAAGACCATATCTTTTACTTAGCATAGCATTCATTAGTCATGTTTTCGTAAAACCTTTTTTGAAATGAAGGCTACCCACCATTTGAACTCCTCATTTTGACAGAACACAAGGAAGAGTATCGCCAGCAAGGAAAGTCCTGACACCAGAGCCAGCAAGAACCAGCTCAGCACATTGTTTGAGAACCACTGCTGAGGAGATAGGAAATAAAGGGCAGCTAAGGTAGTGAAAAAGAGCAGCCACTGTTTGGTATTGATCCATACGTATTCTCTTACCAGACGCTTCAGACCGTATTTAAAAATAATATAGGGTTCAAACCAGGTATTAGTCAGAAGAGTCGAGCCAATCGTTCCCAATAAAATCCCCTCAATTCCCCTTTTAAACCCTACCAAAAAGAGCATGGAGAAAGCCAGATTCAACACTGCTTCAGCAATCGGCTTATAGCGCGATTCCCAGTATAGACCGTAGGCACCATATAAGATAAATCCAGCATACCGATAGGTTTGAAGAAACAAATAAATGCTTAATAAAGCTACTACTTCTACTGGAAACAGATATTCTTTTCCCAACCATAAGGTAACAAATGGATTAATCAGGATAAAAATAAGGAGCGAGACCAAATAAGAGATTATAAAATTTACAAACTGATAACGCTTAAATACAGTATACACTTTATCTGAATTAGAAGTATGAATTAAATTACCAACAGAAGCTATTTGTGAACCCATTACCTGAGAAAGCATATTGGTAAAAGAGTTCGTAATCATTGTGTAATTGGAATATAAGCCGACTGTCGTTACACTAATAAAGGATGAAATGAGGATATTATCTGTGCTAAAAACAACAACGCTTGCAATATTGCCTGCGAGATTGCCCAAGACATTCTTCTTCAAGGAAGTCTTTTCCTCTTGGGTTAAGGGCTCTGGTACTATATTCTTTAAGGAATGTCTGTTATCCGCCACAAAGGCAACTACGAGATTCGATAAAATCGTCGAGGTCAGCGTTAAACACAGCACAAAAATATAGTTATGTGTCAACCACATAACACCCCATTGACAAAACGTCACAGCAGCAAAAAATCCGAAATCAAGCCAAGAAACAATGTAATTCTCTTGGTGAGCAATCAAGAGACTTCTTTTGTATGAAAACAGTAAATAACCAATAATCGAATTAACTAGAAATAGGAAATAGATCATTGTCTCCTCGGTACTCAACTGAGAAACCTGCAGGATAGCTGGCAAAAATGGAAAAACTAGTATTCCTAACCCCAAGATAATAAAAGCAATGAATTTATACACCTTCCTGTACAGATTCATATAAACCAATATTTTTCCTTTACGACCTTCTGCAATCGGCTTATAAAGTGCAAAGACTATCGAAGTTCCTAATCCCAGCTCAGCAAGAGAGAGCATTCCTAAAATATTAGCAAATACTCCATTCAGCCCTAAATAATAAATTCCGAGAAGAGTAATAAACAAAGTTCGGTTGATAAATTGCAGTATCAACTTTGCTACAAAAAGAACGAGACTAGAAGCAGAATTATAAAATGCCCGCTGTGTCCTAGTTTTTGTTGTCATGTTACTTATTTCCCCATCTTTAGTCGCTAATTCCTTCGGCTTTCACTTTGGAAAACAAAACCCATATTGTTTTCAACATAATTTTCATATCTAGCAATAAGTTAAACCGAGTTATATAAAGTATATCTAATAACAACTTATCTTTTAAATCTGTATTGTATTTTCCTTCGACTTGAGCCAGTCCTGTCAATCCCGCTTTTACTTTTAATCGTTCATTAAAATCAGGGATTTCAGCTAACTTACTAGCAACAATCTCTGGCCTTTCAGGTCTAGGACCAACTAAAGACATGTCTCCGACAAGAACATTGAATAACTGAGGCAGCTCATCAATACGGGTATTTCTCAAAAAACTTCCGATAGGCGTTATTCGGCTATCGTTCTTTTGGGCAAATTGAGGTCCCCCTACTTTTTCAGCATCCGTAATCATGCTTCTAAACTTAAAAATTTTAAAGACTTTTCCATTCAATGTAAGTCTGTCCTGTGAATACAACACTGGACCTCTGTCTTGTAATTTTATGCCTATTGCTACTAGTAGTAATAGCGGACAAACTAGTATTAGGGCTATAGCACTCAGTACTATATCGATAAATCTCTTAATGGCCAGTTGAATCTTCTTAGAATTTCTCACTGAATACCCATAATTAAAAACAGGTATATCGTCTACATACGAAATCTTTGGATTTGTTAATAATAGTTGTCCCTTGTTTGGAATAACTACTAAATTATAATTTTTAGCAAAAGTATCTATAGCTAATTCTTCCAATAAATCAGATGTTAACTTATAAGCTAGTATCGTATCATTTTCATTCAGGCTACCTCTTCTTCCTAGCCATTCTTCATACGTCATACAAGCTCCTATCTGACTTGTTGGATAGTTGAGCTTTACAAATTCTTTCACTTCATTTTCACAAGATACCTTATCTGCTTGATGACAAATAATCACAACTTTCATAAAAAATTCCTACTTTATTTTTCAACTACCACGACCTTAACCGTCATACTTTCGGTATATCCTATCCAGTTGATTTCTATAGTTTGCAATATCATTGATTTTCTCAAAATTTTTTGCAGCTCCTTTTGATAATCTCTCTCTGAGGGCTTCGTCAGAAACAATCTCGAATATCTTGTCAGCTAATGCCTGACTGTCTTCTGCTAAGAAACCATTAAGACCATTTTCAACAACCTCTTTCAATCCATCAACCGGAGTCGAAACAACAGGCGTTCCTAGCGCTAAAGATTCCAAAGCAACCATAGGTAGCCCTTCAAATTTAGACGTCATCACCATCACCTTAGCATTCTTTAAGTAAGGTAAGGGATTAAGGATAAAGTCATAAAAGGTTATATGTCTTAACAATTTTTTCTCTTTAGCCACTTCTAAGACTTTTTCTTTCATGTCTCCACTACCTATTACAGCAATTTTGACATCAGACTGTTTAACAATAACCCTTTCCAAAACGTCTAACAGTTTTAGAGGATTTTTTTGAGCGGTTAATCTACCTACATAGATGATATCGTAGTTTTCAGTTTTTACTAATTCACTTCTTTTCTGAATATCTTCTCCATCAACTACATTCGCTAAAACAATACTCTTTTGAGCAATCTTATCTTTAAAGCGGTACTCTTTATAACAGGAATCAGAGACCCAAATTATCTTGTCAAATCTCTTGGAAAACGAATGATATAGCAATGTTTTTACATTTATTTTTGCCATATTCGCGTGATTGACATGAATATGAGAGATGATTCTAATCGATTTAGGACACGCTAGTGCCGCTACAATACTAGCCGTCACATCATGCGCATGAACAACATCCGGACTATATTCTTGAACTAGCTTCATTGTTTCTGTTATACCTAGTTTTTCCAGAGATAAATAGTCAATGTTTTTTTCTGCTAGTGCCTCCTGTATCGGCCCTTTAGGAGAAGTATAAACCATTTGTATGTCCGTTTTCGAAAAAAATTTTATAATTTGGCATACGACATTTTCTGCTCCTGAAAATACATTGCTTCTCAACAAATGCAGAACTTTCATTTTCTTTCTCCTATGATTTAGTTTTCAATAAATCACTATACAACCTATTCAATTTATCCATCGCTACAGTATCATTAAATTCACTAGTACACATTGTTTCGTAATAATCAGCTCTATTATTTTCTGTCTTTTTAAAATGGACATGCCATGCATTTATTGGGGCTGTCAACTCAACAAAAGATACTAGATCAGTTGCTTGAGTATCTTTAGAGATAGCTGTGCTGAGTACACAAGAAAGCCCCGTTGTCTGCGCTTCTAAAGCAACTAGCGGCAATCCTTCCGAAAGAGATGGTAAGACAAACACATCCATTGCCATCAGATAGTTTTTAGAATTTTTAACCTGTTCGATTCTTAAAATACGATTTTTAACAGTACTTTCCAAAATCCGTTTATCAACAATTTCTTGCATATCTCCTTTACCGATATACAAAAATTTCGCTTTAGGATGTTGCTCTAAATAAGGGATAATAATATCTAATAGTTGCAGTGGATTTTTAGACATCGCTACTCGACCGATGTGGCCTAACAATAACTCATCATTTTCAACACCTAAACTTTTTCTAGTAGATTCTCGAATGTGTTCATCAAATTGATAGCCCTGCATATCGATTCCTGCATAAAAGATACTCGCTTTCGATACTTGAATATCCTGCTTAAAAAAAGCATCCTCAAGCACTAGTTTCGAAACGGCTAAACTTTTATCAACAAAAAATCGTGACAAGTAACCCACTCCTAAACGATCCAACCACTCTCTTACTTTTAATTTAAAAGTTCCATCGCTTAGTGATACTGTGTGACAATATACGATTACTTTAGCTCTTGGAAAAGCAAATTTCGTAATAATCGCCTTAGCATTTTCAACTCTATGCGCCGTATGAATATGAACAAGGTCATATGACTGTTGAGAGGCCACATTTTTCAAGCCCTTGCTAATACTTTTTTCTTTATTGATATAAATATTGACGTGATGTTTTTTTAATAGCGTTTCATAAATATTATCATTCATATAATTGCGTGCGACAAATAAATCATGTTGATATTTGTCGCTTGTTTTTTGTATGATGTTCGTAATAATTTTCTCTACACCACCATTCCCCCACACACTAACATAGTGTAGTATTTTTCTTCTAGATTGCTTCATTATAATTATTTAACCTTATTGTTTTCTGTTCCTTATCATAAAGAGAGACAAACACCCCAATAATAAGTATCCAGGAGATGACTCTAAGCCTTGACGCTGTTCCTATATTATCATTTGTAAAAGCTATCATCATGTTCCATACAAAAGCCTGAATCAACGTATATTTTCCTAATTGAGAGATTGAACTTTTCCTTTTATAAATATAGAATAACATGGCAACCATGAAGAAAAACTCTGTTACAAAAACTAAAAGTGTCCCCAATCCTTTTATTTGCCAGGGAAAAGGTGATAGCAAATTATATAAATAAGATTGGGCATAGTTAAACAAAAACACAAAAATATTTTCTACATCCAAGCGTATATTTAAATTAGATCCCCCTGAGAACTCTGTCATATTTAAATTTCTGTATTCCAACGCATTTGTCAGACTAAAGCCGGCTATTTCAAAATGTTTAAAAAATGTATAATAGATGGCAAAAAGACCAATTGCTAGGAGCAATAAACGTCGATAGTTTGTGACATGTTTAAAAAATAAATAGACGCACATGCCAAGTACAGCAGAAAACGCTGCATATCCCCTAAAACCAAATAGAAAATAAAAACTAACAGCAAGCATTACCAACGATGCTACACGTCGAGTAGATAAAACATCGTAACTATAATAAACAGTCATCATAAAGAATAAATAAATCCATACATCTCTATAAATCCCCAGTGTAACAATGGTTAATAAAGAAGCGTAAAACATCAGAATCATATTGGAAAATTTTACAGCTGTCTCACTAGCTGATTGCAACCGAACTAATCGATTACTATAAAGGATAAGTGTTGCTAGAGCAACTATATTTAACATCCTGACAAAGTAAGGAGAGTTAAAACCTGTTATTTGAATAAAAAAACCTATAAAATCAACATAGATTGATGTTTTTATGTAGGGGAGCCCTTCCAATTTATTTTGAAGAAAAGACCAATAAACGAGGGAGTCATCCCCTTTTCCAAAAAGAGCAAAGGATACTCCCATATTTTTTTCTAGCGATAATAAGAAAAAAATACTTGTCATTGTGAAATAGAAGAGAACAGTAAGCAAGCTATATTTATTGATTTTAAATTCCACTACCATCCTCCTATATCTTGCTACTCTCGTCACCTAGTATAGACAAATAAATTGATGTCATTTCTTCTCTTATGATTTCTAACGTATATCGCTTGCTAAGCTCTAAAGATGCATCTGACATTTTTTTATATTCCGTTTCATCTGATAAGATACCGAGAATTTTATCGGCAAACACTTCAGCCTCAAAAGGGAGTACGTAGCCATTTTTTTCATTTACGACTAAATCTCTATTACCTCTAACGTTACTTACAACACAAGGCAAACCAACTAGCATGCCTTCGATAATATTAACAGGTAAACCTTCTCTTTTAGAGGTAGATACTAACACATCGCTACTATTCATTAGCTCATTAATACTTGAGGTATCCCCTACAAATTTTATATGGTCTTCCAAACCTTTTTCGGAAACTAGCGCTCTTATTTTGTTTTCTTCATTTCCGCTGCCAGCTAAAAGGAGCAAAATGTTTGGATTTTGTGCTTTCATTTTATCAAGCACCTTAAGTAAGAAAGCATGGTTTTTTCTAGATGTAAATGATGCGACATACAACAACACTTTTCTATGTGGTGTGATGCCCAGCTCATTTTTGATTTCATTGATTTTTTCTTTAGATAGTCTATAAAATATTTGATCACTAACGCCTACACCATTTATCAGATACGATTTCTTCATCGAGAACTTTTTATCCGTCAAAAGAGTATAATCTTCATGATTAATGGTAATCAAAACGTCTGTATACTTCGACATATATTTTTCTATAGGGTAAAATATGAGCCAATCTAATTTTGAACTCCCTTTAGTAAACTGGAAACCATGTGCTGTATAAATTTTCTTGATATCTTTAAAGTGCCGAAGCGCTAATCTTGTGATAACACTCGCAAACGGTGTATGTGTATGCACAGCAACGTATTGATTGCTTTTTACTAGTTCTTTTATTTTCCTATAAGCCGTTACATGTTTTCCTACGCTACTAATAGAGTTTGTAAAAGGTACCTCATAAAATCTAACACCAATATCTGACAAGCTCTTTTTGAAATTCTCGATACTTTGTTCATCCATAGGATTTCGAGACTTATCAAAGTTTACTGCAACTTCTACATCATATCCCATATCTTGCAATAGTTGAATATTAGGGATTTCAAAAGACTTTATCATATAAGCTGTCGTTGCTGTAATTAAAATTTTTTTCATATATCTCTCATTATTTATTTCTCAACATCTAGAACTATATTTTTTGCGCTTCGTTTTACAATGTTGGCTAATTATAAAATTGCTATTTTTTATCCCCAATCTACCCGTTAATCATACATAGTACCGTGAGCATTTCAGAATCAAATCAAATTCATTGTGACTGGCTGCAACGATAATTGAATGGTTGCATACAATTATTGGCACTCAAAATTGTAGTGTCCAAAAACTTCGACAGCATAAGTATTCGATTCCTAAACTTTCTTATCTCTTCCCATAATCCCCGTAGGAGCCATACGATCCATACTTATCAAGCTGTGCATTGTACTTGTTTAAAATGACGCCCAAAAATGGTTTACGTGTCTGTTCCAATTGCTCTTTCGCTTTTGCTAATACTTTTTGATGAACACTTCCAGCTTCCGTTACCAAAATACTTGCATCACAGTTTTGCGTAATAATTGCCGCATCAATGACCAAACCAATCGGCGGTGTATCAACAATGACATAATCGTAATGCTGATGCAAAATCGTCATCATGTTGCCGAACTGTTTACTTTGTAGCAAAGCAGTCGGATTGGGCGAGGTGCTTCCTGCCGTAATCACTGACAAATTTTCAATAACTGTATCACAGAGTCCGTACGACAAATCGGCTGTTCCAGCTAAATACTCTGTTAAACCAGTAATGCGTTCACGTGCCTTGAAAACACCGGATAAAGCTGAATTACGAACATCAGCATCCAATAACAAGGTACGATAACCTGCACGTGCAAAGGAAAGGGCTAGATTAGTTGAGGTAGTTGATTTTCCCTCGCCCGGATTGACAGAGCTGACGGCTATACTTTTTATATCTGCCCCACTTAGCTGGATATTCGTTCGGAGAGCATTGTAATATTCTTCTGCTTTTTTAAAATCAGCTAATTTTTTATGATTTAATTCTAAAACTGGCATTTCTTCCCCTTACTTCAGCTTGTCAATATTTGGTACGATTCCAAGCAATGTCATTCCCATTTCTTCTTCGATGTCTTCAGGACGTTTTACTCGATCATCAATCAGTTCAACAATTACTACTATAGCTGTCATCAAGGCAGCACCGACCAAGAAACTGATTGCTGTATTTTGCTTTACTTTAGGCGCTGAAGGAGTCGTTGCCGCAACCCCTTCATCAACTAATGTGACATCTGAAGCCTTTGTTACTTCAAGGATTTTTTCAGCTGCTTTTTGTCGAAAAGTATTCACAATCTTTGCTGCTATTTCCGGATCTTTATCCATTACAGTAATGGATATAATCCGTGTATCTGTCGGTACAACTACCTTGATTTTAGCCAATAGTTTATCAGGCGCGATATTAAGGCCCAACTCATCGATAGACTTTCTCAATACATCTTGCGACAGGATAATCTCTTGGTAGTCTTTTACAAGGTAGGATCCTGCTTGCAAATCTTGATTGGTAATCGTAGCCCCCTCATTATTTTGACGACCAACAACATAAATTCGTGTTGTACTCTCGTAGCGTGGCGTTACTAATAATACATTGTAAGCAAACGAAAGAATTCCTGCCAAGAAAGCAGAGGTGAGGATTAATACCTTCTTTTTCCAAATCATTCGAAATAAGGCTAGAATATCAATTTCTAGCCCTGGAGTGGCTTGTTGATTCATTTTTTCTCCTATACTAGTTGATCTATTAACAACAATTGTTGATTTTCTTTAAATAACTTCTGGGCATACGACTCTCCATATTGCGCTGAAATGCTTTCATAAGCCTGAGCCATATAAGTGGTTCGATGATCGACACTATGCATATCACTTGCTACAAAATGGACCAGACCGTGCTCAAGGAAAAAGCGTACCCGTCTTTTCATAAACTTGTACCTATCCCCAAATAATTTAGGTTTGAGAACACTGGAACTATTGACTTGCATGTAACAGCCCATGGCAATCAAATCTTGTACCTTTTTCGCATCCTTCTCTAAACAATGATAGCGTTCAATATGAGCTAGTACAGGTGTTAAACCCAAGCGTAATAGGTTACTAAGACCTGCTTGTATGTCCTTGTACGTTGTATTCATACTAAATTCAATCAAGACATAGCTCGTTCCAGCAAGGGTTGGAATGGATTTATTCTCCAATTTTTCCAAAATATCACTGGTATAATAGATTTCTGCCCCATATAAAATCGTTAAATCCGGTGCGATTTCGTGAGCGAGCTTTTGAACTTCTCGAAAATTCGTAGCAATTGTTTCTTCTGGGGTCTCAAACATCCCTTTCCTCCGATGTGAGGTCGAAATAATCGTCCGAACTCCTTGACGGTAACTTTCCTCAAGAAGAGCACGTGTCTCCTCAAGATTGCTAGACCCATCATCCACACCAAACACGATGTGTGAGTGAATATCAATCATCTTCTTTCCCTTCCATCACAGATTGAATGGTATTTTTAGCAGTATCAAGACTGGCTGTATCCAACTGCTTGTCATCTAACATATAGACTCCTACCTCATTTTTTGTACCATAAGCGATCTACTCTTACTATGTAGTATAAAATAAACATACTTCTAATAGAGGCTCTTGCTACTCATTAGTTCTGATTCAAACTCTAACATCTCATTATACCACCCCACCCCCTAATTATCAATTTATACCCCTTTAATTCCAAAAATAGCCATTTGGACTATCACTATTTATTTTTTACTATAATACAGGGCAAGCTAAGTCAGTTCAATAAGATGGTTTCTCAGTAAACGGAATAAATAGTGATAGAAAAGGATGTTTATGTCCGAATCATCTAAAAGGCTAAGTTTAATTTTCATTGAGTAGTATAACCTGTTGCTGTCCTATATGAAGGTTGCACTAATACAATTGCAAAAAGAAGATAGTAGATTTGACTAGCACACAAAAATACCTACTGACAAAATTGTCAGTAGGTATTTCAAACTTTAGATGAGTTTTTGGAGAGAGTATCGGTAATCTCCTTGTTTAAATATCGTGTGAGAGCTAATGTACGAAAAATTTTCTTGTCTGATAGTAGAAAATTTTCTCGTACAATCTACCTGTTCACCCGTTTTTATGATTCCTCATCTTTTTTAGCTTTGCGTGAAGCTAGGCTTGTAAGGGCTACGAGACCTACGATTCCTAAGCCGTATGGCAGTGCCTTATCTTCCTCACTACCAGTTCTTGGTAACATGAGATGTTTAGGATGAACCGAGATTCGTTTAGCCGGTACACCTTGACGTGGGCTGTCTTGGTCGCCACCCTTAGAGCCGCCTTGGTGGTCGCCACCCTTAGAGCCGCCTTGGTGATCGCCACCTTTAGAGCCGCCTTGGTGGTCACTACCCTTAGAGCCGCCTTGGTGATCGCCACCTTTAGAGCCGCCTTGGTGATCGCCACCTTTAGAGCCGCCTTGGTGATCGCCACCTTTAGAGTCGCCTTGGTGGTCACTGCCCTTAGAGTCGCTATGCTGATCATCACCCTTGTTTTGATCTGAATCGCCACCATTTGTAGCAGATGGTTTGCTTGATGGGTCTTTCGCATCAGTGCCTGCTTTTTTCTCATCGCCGTCAGACACACCATCTCCATCGGTATCTGGGTTGTTGATGTCAGTACCGTTTTGAAGTTCTTCACCGTTGGTTATACCATCATTATCATCATCACCTTCGAGATCGAGGACTGGTTTATCTGGAGTTTCGATACCTGTTCCAGTGTCATGATTTGGCTTACTAGTTGCAGCTTTTGGATCCGTTCCTTTGGCAACTTCCTCGCCGTCATTTACGCCGTCACCATCTGAATCTGCTTTAGTCGGATCTGTACCAAGTTCTTTTTCCTTACCATCAGTTAAACCATCGCCGTCGGTGTCAGTCTTCAATGGGTCAGTACTGTCTTGTTTCTCAACACCATCTTCAACACCATCACCGTCAGTGTCATGGTTGAGTGGATTTGTTCCATCTTGTTTTTCTTGGCCATCTTCAACTCCGTCCCCGTCGGTATCGTGTTTCAATGGGTCAGTATTATTGACTTTTTCTTCACCATCTGATAGACCATCACCATCTGTGTCAGACTTAAGTGGATCCGTATTATCAACTTTCTCATCGCCATCGCTTACACCGTCACCATCTGTGTCGACTTTAGTATAATCGGTACCGTTTTGAAGTTCTTCACCATTTGTAACACCATCATTGTCATCGTCTTCATCTAACTTCAAGACTGGCTTATCCGGAGTTTCGATACCTGTTCCAGTGTCATGATTTGGCTTACTAGTTGCAGCTTTTGGATCCGTTCCTTTGGCAACTTCCTCGCCATCGTTCACACCATCTCCATCGCTATCAGCTTTCAACGGATCAGTTCCAAGGTCTTTTTCCTTACCGTCAGATAGACCGTCTTCATCGCTGTCGGATTTCAATGGGTTAGTGCCAGCAGCTTTTTCATCGCCGTCTGATACACCATCACCATCGGTATCATGGTTGAGTGGGCTTGTTCCATCTTGTTTTTCTTGGCCATCTTCAACTCCGTCACCGTCTGTATCGTGTTTCAATGGATCAGTATTATTGACTTTTTCTTCACCATCTGATAGACCATCACCATCTTCAACACCATCACCGTCAGTGTCATGGTTGAGTGGATTTGTTCCATCTTGTTTTTCTTGGCCATCTTCAACTCCGTCCCCGTCGGTATCGTGTTTCAATGGGTCAGTATTATTGACTTTTTCTTCACCATCTGATAGACCATCACCATCTGTGTCAGACTTAAGTGGATCCGTATTATCAACTTTCTCATCGCCATCGCTTACACCGTCACCATCTGTGTCGACTTTAGTATAATCGGTACCGTTTTGAAGTTCTTCACCATTTGTAACACCATCATTGTCATCGTCTTCATCTAACTTCAAGACTGGCTTATCCGGAGTTTCGATACCTGTTCCAGTGTCATGATTTGGCTTACTAGTTGCAGCTTTTGGATCCGTTCCTTTGGCAACTTCCTCGCCATCGTTCACACCATCTCCATCGCTATCAGCTTTCAACGGATCAGTTCCAAGGTCTTTTTCCTTACCGTCAGATAGACCGTCTTCATCGCTGTCGGATTTCAATGGGTTAGTGCCAGCAGCTTTTTCATCGCCGTCTGATACACCATCACCATCGGTATCATGGTTGAGTGGGCTTGTTCCATCTTGTTTTTCTTGGCCATCTTCAACTCCGTCACCGTCTGTATCGTGTTTCAATGGATCAGTATTATTGACTTTTTCTTCACCATCTGATAGACCATCACCATCTGTGTCAGACTTAAGTGGATCCGTATTATCAGCTTTCTCATCGCCATCGCTCACACCGTCACCATCTGTATCTGCTTTCAACGGATCTGTACCAAGTTCTTTTTCCTTGCCATCAGATAGACCGTCACCGTCGGTATCAGATTTAGCTGGATCAGTGCCGTCTTTGGCTTCGTCCTCATCAGACACGCCATCGTTGTCGCTGTCTTTTGGTGTTTCAGTTGGAGTGCTAGTTATTGCTTTTGGATCAGAACCTTTGTCTACTTCCTCGCCATCGTTCACACCATCACCGTCGGTATCAGCTTTCAACGGATCGGTTCCTAGCTCTTTTTCTTTACCATCAGATAGACCATCGCCATCTGAATCTGCTTCATTTGGATTAGTGCCGTCTTTGGCTTCGTCCTCATCAGACACGCCATCGCCGTCGCTATCTTTCGGTGTTTCAGTTGGTTTGCTAGTTATTGCTTTTGGATCAGAACCTTTGTCTACTTCCTCGCCATCGTTTACGCCGTCACCATCTGAATCTGCTTTAGTCGGATCTGTACCAAGTTCTTTTTCCTTACCGTCAGATAGACCATCGCCGTCTGAATCTGACTTCAATGGATCAGTGCCGTTAGCTTTTTCATCACCATCATTTACACCGTCGCCATCTGAATCTGCTTCATTTGGATTAGTACCATCTTTGGCTTCATCTTCATCAGATACGCCATCGTTGTCGCTGTCTTTCGGTGTTTCAGCTGGTTTGCTAGTCGCAGCTTTTGGATCAGAACCTTTGTCTACTTCCTCGCCATCGTCCACACCATCGCCGTCAGTATCAGCTTTCAACGGATCGGTACCAAGTTCTTTTTCCTTGCCATCAGATAGACCATCTCCGTCTGAATCTGCTTTAGCTGGATCGGTGCCGTTGGTCTTTTCATCGCCGTCGTTAACACCGTCACCATCAGTATCTGCTTTCAATGGATCGGTGCCGTTGGTTTTCTCATCACCGTCATTTACACCATCGCCATCAGTATCTGCTTTCAATGGATCGGTGCCGTTGGTTTTCTCATCACCGTCATTTACACCATCGCCATCTGAATCTGCTTCATTTGGATTAGTACCATCTTTGGCTTCATCTTCATCAGATACGCCATCGTTGTCGCTGTCTTTTGGTGTTTCGGCTGGTTTGCTAGTCGCAACTTTCGGATCAGAACCTTTGTCTACTTCCTCGCCATCGTTCACACCATCACCATCGGTATCAGCTTTCAACGGATCGGTACCAAGTTCTTTTTCCTTGCCATCAGATAGACCATCGCCATCGCTATCAGATTTCAATGGATCAGTGCCGTTGGTCTTTTCATCGCCGTCGTTAACACCGTCACCATCAGTATCTGCTTTCAATGGATCGGTGCCGTTGGTTTTCTCATCACCGTCATTTACACCATCGCCATCTGAATCTGCTTCATTTGGATTAGTACCATCTTTGGCTTCGTCTTCATCAGATACGCCATCGTTGTCGCTATCTTTCGGTGTTTCAGTTGGTTTGCTAGTCGCAACTTTTGGATCAGAACCTTTGTCTACTTCCTCGCCATCGTTCACACCATCACCGTCTGTATCTGCTTTAGTCGGATCCGTACCAAGTTCTTTTTCTTTACCATCAGATAGACCATCGCCATCGCTGTCAGATTTCAGTGGGTCGGTGCCATCGGCTTTTTCATCACCATCATTTACACCATCGCCATCACTATCAGCTTTCAATGGATCGGTGCCGTTAGCTTTTTCATCACCGTCATTTACACCATCGCCATCGCTATCAGATTTCAATGGATCGGTGCCATTAGCTTTTTCATCACCGTCATTTACACCGTCACCATCGCTGTCAGATTTCAGTGGATCGGTGCCGTTGGCTTTTTCATCACCGTCATTTACACCGTCGCCATCGCTATCAGATTTCAGTGGATCGGTGCCGTTGGTTTTCTCATCACCGTCGTTAACACCATCGCCATCGCTATCAGATTTCAATGGATCGGTGCCGTTAGCTTTTTCATCGCCGTCGTTCACACCGTCGCCATCGCTATCAGATTTCAATGGATCGGTGCCGTCGGCTTTTTCATCACCGTCATTTACACCATCACCATCTGAATCTGCTTCATTTGGATTGGTACCATCTTTAGCTTCGTCTTCATCAGACACGCCATCGCCGTCGCTATCTTTCGGTGTTTCAGTTGGTTTGCTAGTCGCAACTTTCGGATCAGAACCTTTGTCTACTTCCTCGCCATCGTTCACACCATCACCATCGGTATCTGCTTTCAACGGATCTGTACCAAGTTCTTTTTCCTTGCCATCAGATAGACCATCGCCATCGCTATCAGATTTCAATGGATCAGTGCCGTTGGTCTTTTCATCGCCGTCGTTAACACCGTCACCATCAGTATCTGCTTTCAATGGATCGGTGCCGTTGGTTTTCTCATCACCGTCATTTACACCATCGCCATCTGAATCTGCTTCATTTGGATTAGTACCATCTTTGGCTTCGTCTTCATCAGATACGCCATCGTTGTCGCTATCTTTCGGTGTTTCAGTTGGTTTGCTAGTCGCAACTTTTGGATCAGAACCTTTGTCTACTTCCTCGCCATCGTTCACACCATCACCGTCTGTATCTGCTTTAGTCGGATCCGTACCAAGTTCTTTTTCTTTACCATCAGATAGACCATCGCCATCGCTGTCAGATTTCAGTGGGTCGGTGCCATCGGCTTTTTCATCACCATCATTTACACCATCGCCATCACTATCAGCTTTCAATGGATCTGTGCCGTTAGCTTTTTCATCACCGTCATTTACACCATCGCCATCTGAATCTGCTTCATTTGGATTAGTACCATATTTGGCTTCGTCTTCATCAGATACGCCATCGTTGTCGCTGTCTTTCGGTGTTTCGGCTGGTTTGCTAGTCGCAACTTTCGGATCAGAACCTTTGTCCACTTCCTCGCCATCGTCCACACCATCGCCGTCAGTATCAGCTTTCAACGGATCGGTACCAAGTTCTTTTTCCTTGCCATCAGATAGACCATCGCCGTCTGAATCTGACTTCAATGGATCTGTGCCGTTGGTCTTTTCATCGCCGTCGTTCACACCATCACCATCGGTATCTGCTTTCAACGGATCGGTACCAAGTTCTTTTTCTTTACCATCAGATAGACCATCGCCATCTGAATCTGCTTCATTTGGATTAGTACCATCTTTGGCTTCGTCTTCATCAGATACGCCATCGTTGTCGCTGTCTTTTGGTGTTTCGGCTGGTTTGCTAGTCGCAACTTTCGGATCAGAGCCTTTGTCTACTTCCTCGCCATCGTTCACACCATCACCATCGGTATCTGCTTTCAACGGATCGGTACCAAGTTCTTTTTCCTTACCGTCAGATAGACCATCGCCATCGCTATCAGATTTCATTGGATCTGTGCCGTTGGTCTTTTCATCGCCGTCATTTACACCATCGCCATCTGAATCTGCTTTAGATGGATCGGTGCCATCAGCTTTTTCATCACCATCATTTACACCGTCGCCATCTGAATCTGCTTCATTTGGATTAGTACCATCTTTGGCTTCATCTTCATCAGATACGCCATCGTTGTCGCTGTCTTTCGGTGTTTCAGCTGGTTTGCTAGTCGCAACTTTCGGATCAGAACCTTTGTCTACTTCCTCGCCATCGTTCACACCATCACCATCGGTATCTGCTTTCAACGGATCTGTACCAAGTTCTTTTTCTTTACCATCAGATAGACCATCGCCGTCTGAATCTGACTTCAATGGATCAGTGCCGTTAGCTTTTTCATCGCCGTCATTTACACCATCGCCATCTGAATCTGCTTTCAATGGATCGGTGCCGTCGGCTTTTTCATCACCGTCATTGACACCGTCACCATCTGAATCAGCTTTAGATGGATCAGTGCGATCTGCGATTTCCTGATCATCTGATACGCCATCGCCATCTGAATCTGACTTCAATGGATCGGTGCCATCGGCTTTTTCATCACCGTCATTTACACCGTCGCCATCGCTATCAGATTTCAATGGATCGGTGCCAAGTTCTTTTTCCTTGCCATCAGATAGACCATCGCCGTCTGAATCTGACTTCAATGGATCGGTGCCGTTAGCTTTCTCATCACCGTCGTTCACACCATCGCCATCTGAATCTGACTTCAATGGATCGGTACCGTCAGCTTTTTCATCGCCGTCGTTCACACCATCGCCATCTGAATCTGACTTCAATGGATCGGTACCATCAGCTTTTTCATCGCCGTCATTTACACCATCGCCATCGCTATCAGATTTCAATGGATCGGTGCCATTAGCTTTTTCATCACCGTCATTTACACCGTCACCATCGCTGTCAGATTTCAGTGGATCGGTGCCGTTGGCTTTTTCATCACCGTCATTTACACCGTCGCCATCGCTATCAGATTTCAGTGGATCGGTGCCGTTGGTTTTCTCATCACCGTCGTTAACACCATCGCCATCTGAATCAGCTTTAGATGGATCAGTGCGATCTGCGATTTCCTGATCATCTGATACGCCATCGCCATCCGTATCTTTATTAGCATCGTGAATAATCTCAACTGGAACATTTACTATTTCCTTAGAGCCATCACCGTATGTAACTTCAACTGGAACTGTATGCTCACCGACTGTAGTTGGAACATCGCTCTTCAATTCCTTGTTAGTAATTTCAGCACCGGCTGGGGTTGGAATAGCATTCTTGATGTCATCTTCCGTAACGCCTTCGGTTTTTGGCTTGGTAACCTTGTTAGCAGTTGGTTCATATTTCTCGTTGTCGGCTACCTTAGTGATTTCAACTGGAACATTAACTGTATCTTTGGTGCCATCGCCGTATGTAACTTCAACTGGAACTGTATGCTCACCTACAGTAGTTGGAACATCACCTTTGAGCTCTTTATTGGTAATTTCTGCACCGGCTGGTGTCGGAATGGCATTCTTGATGTCATCTTCCGTAACGCCTTCGGTTTCTGGTTTGCTTACCTTGTTAGCAGTTGGTTCATATTTCTCGTTGTCGGCTACCTTGGTAATGGTAACAGGAACATTTACTGTATCTTTAGTACCATCACCGTATGTAACTTCAACAGGAACTGTATGCTCACCGACAGTAGTTGGAACATCGCTCTTCAATTCCTTGTTGGTAATTTCAGCACCGGCTGGTGTCGGAATGGCATTCTTGATGTCATCTTCCGTAACGCCTTCGGTTTCTGGTTTGCTTACCTTAGTAGCTGTTGGGTCGTATTTCTCGTTATCATCTACCTTGGTAATCTCAACAGGAACGTTAACCGTGTCTTTGGTGCCATCACCGTATGTAACTTCTACTGGTACTGTGTGTTCACCGACTGTAGTTGGAACATCACTCTTCAATTCCTTGTTGGTAATTTCTGCACCAGCTGGTGTCGGAATAGCATTCTTGATGTCATCTTCCGTAACGCCTTCAGTTTCTGGTTTGCTTACCTTGTTAGCAGTTGGTTCATATTTCTCATTGTCGGCTACCTTGGTAATGGTAACAGGAACATTTACTGTATCTTTAGTACCATCACCGTAGGTGACTTCTACTGGGACTGTATGCTCACCTACAGTAGTTGGAACATCACTCTTCAATTCCTTGTTGGTAATTTCAGCACCGGCTGGTGTCGGAATGGCATTCTTGATGTCATCTTCCGTAACGCCTTCAGTTTCTGGTTTGCTTACCTTAGTAGCTGTTGGGTCGTATTTCTCGTTGTCGGCTACCTTGGTAATGGTAACAGGAACATTCACTGTATCTTTAGTACCATCACCGTATGTAACTTCAACAGGAACTGTATGCTCACCGACTGTAGTTGGAACATCACTCTTCAATTCCTTGTTAGTAATTTCAGCACCATCTGGTGTTGGAATAGCATTCTTGATGTCATCTTCCGTAACGCCTTCGGTTTCTGGTTTGCTTACCTTGTTAGCTGTTGGTTCATATTTCTCGTTGTCGGCTACCTTGGTAATGGTAACAGGAACATTCACTGTATCTTTAGTACCATCACCGTATGTAACTTCAACTGGAACTGTATGCTCACCGACTGTAGTTGGAACATCACCTTTGAGCTCTTTGTTGGTAATTTCAGCACCATCTGGTGTTGGAATAGCATTCTTGATGTCATCTTCCGTAACACCCTCAGTTTCTGGTTTGCTTACCTTATTCGCTGTTGGCTCATATTTCTGGTTATCATCTACCTTGGTAATCTCAACAGGAACATTAACCGTATCTTTAGTGCCATCGCCATACGTTACAACAACTGGTACTGTTGTTTCACCTACTGCGGTTGGTAATTCTCCTTGGATAGCTTTATCTGTGATGGTCGCTCCATCTGGTGTCGGAATAGCATTCTTGATGTCATCTTCCGTAACGCCTTCGGTTTCTGGCTTGGTCACCTTGTTAGCAGTTGGTTCGTATTTCTCGTTGTCGGCTACCTTAGTGATTTCAACTGGAACATTAACTGTATCTTTAGTACCATCGCCGTATGTAACTTCAACAGGAACTGTATGATTGCCAACTGTGGTTGGAACATCACCTTTGAGCTCTTTGTTGGTAATTTCAGCACCGGCTGGGGTCGGAATGGCATTCTTGATGTCATCTTCCGTAACGCCTTCGGTTTCTGGTTTGCTTACCTTGTTAGCAGTTGGTTCGTATTTCTCGTTGTCGGCTACCTTGGTAATGGTAACAGGAACATTTACTGTTTCCTTAGTACCATCGCCATAGGTCACTTCAACAGGAACTTCATAGTTTCCGATTTCGGTTGGAAGAGTACCTTTGATCTCCTTGTTGGTAATTTCTGCGCCGTTTGGAGCAGTAATAGCGTTCTTGATATCGTCTGCCGTTAGTGGACTAGTTTCTGGGGCACTAAGTGATGTAATATTTGGATCAAATTGATCTCTATCTGGAACTTCAAATATCTCTACTGGTACCTTAACTGTTTCCTTAGAACCATCGCCATAGGTCACTTCAACAGGAACTTCATAGTTTCCGATTTCGGTTGGAAGAGTACCTTTAATCTCCTTGTTGGTGATTTCTGCACCGTCTGGAGCAGTAATGGCATTTTTGATGTCGTCTGCTGTAACAGAGGCATTCTCTGGGACACGAAGTGATGTAATATTCGGATCAAACTGGTCCTTATCAGACGGATAATTTACAACAACCGTCACAATCTTTTCTTGCCCACTTGGAGTAGTTAATTTGACATATACCGAATTGTTCTTACCTTTTGTTGGTAGGGTAGTGGTTGGTTGTGCAGTAGCAACATCAGCCGAATCAACGATTTCAGCTTGGATTTGATCTCTTGTGATGTTGTATCCAACATTTCCATCTGCTTCCGTTGTGGTACCAAGGTAGTTTTCAAATACCTTATCCTTGATTTCTTGCTCAGTAACTGTTTGATTTGCCTGCTTTTCAATCGGACTTGCTGGATTAGTTACACGTAAGGCTGCAATCTTAAACTTCTCAGAAACCGCCTCTTGGTTGGAAGAACTAGTCTCTGCAACAGCTCGAACCGTGTAGTATGGAAGAGCATTTGTATTTGGGAAATGGTGAATAATATTCCCTCTACCAAAGGTAACTCGGCTCTTATCTTCTGGCTGCGTGAAATTCACTACATCGTCATGTACAAATGCTTGTGGATCATTCGGATCGCCCTTACCTCCGGTCAAATGAAGACCAGTAATCGGACGTTCACTCGCAGCTGTAATCGTTCCTGTCGTAAATTCTTTGGTCGTTGGTGTATCTTCCCAAACAAAATAATTTTCAAAATTTGTCGCCTTCGCTACTGCCGTAATCGTAACGGGCACAGTCAATTCATCCCTTGTCTCATCTGCGTATGTCACGACAACTGGCACTTCATAATCTCCAGGTGCACTTGGAAGTGTTGTGCCTTCTTTGAGCGTAACGGTACCATTTCCCTTGTTAATTACAGCACCAGTCACATCAGCTTCTGTCAACCCACCTTCTGGACGCGTCACACGAGAAGCGGTTGGATTGTAGCGGAGGTTATCCGGCATTGGAACAGCTCGAGTACTTCCCATAATACGGTTAAATGGATTGGCTACACCACTTGATGTCATACCAGCTAAGAATGGTAAATCTTCTTTAAGATTATCTGGAATTTCTGCAGTTACAACCATTCTATATGCATTGTCACCACCACCTGTTTCCCAAGAAGCATAGACTGCTCCCATTTTGTCCTTAACGTTGCTATCAAGAAATCCTGTTAACGCTTCATCCCCACGGGAGACACGAGTCCCCCATTCTCTGTCAAATTTTCCATTTTCTCTCGAACCAACAAAACGGCTATTGGTGCTTTTATCAAAATCATTCGGATTAACAGACCATCTGTGAGACCATTCATGCCCATAGCCATTTCGACCATCATATTTTGCAATCGAATCAATGATCACACCTTTTGGCACAGCAAAGTAGATAAGTGGTCTAGTGTTCCATTGCTCATTACTAAGGTTATACTTAATATCCCAAACAACTGAGCGTTTCCCAGTTCTTGGATCTGTCAGGATTCTTTGATCATATACAACGGAACGTTCAACGTAGTTCGTACCATCTTCGCTTCTTGCTCTTAAACCTTTGGTATTGGCTAACTTGAAGTTCCCATTGTCTTCTACACTAGCTGCACGGAAGCCTGTTCCTTCTGGAATTGACTCTGCTGCATGGACAAGTTTTGCCCCTTCAATGACATAGGTTGCACCATTGTAAACAATTGTTGCAGCCCCATCAGAAGCGATAGTGACCATTTCTGCTGTTAATTCAGGATTAGCCTTTAAGACACGTTTTAGAACACGCTCACGGTCATCGTCTGTTAAGTTGGAACTATCTGCCACACTGACTTGTTCCGGTTCTTTGGGTACAAATTCTCCTGTGGATAGAGTAATTTCAGATGCAGCATTGCCCAATGCCTTATCGCTTTCGCTGACAATTGTTGCAACAACATCTGAAATGACCGACTCTGGAGTTTCAGCTGATACCGTTGGTACACCGATAATGGCAGCCCCTAAAAATACAGAAAAAACTCCAATCTTAAACTTTCTTATTGAAAATCGTTCTTGTCGTTTAAAAAACATTCTTTTCTCCTTTTTTATTGATTTTTAACGAACGAATAATGATTCATCACTATTTTCCGAACAACTGCATTCCACCTTTCTTTGATTTATAAAAAATAGAGGCTTGATACAACCCCTATTTTAAAAGTTAGATAGGCAAGAGTAACAGGAACTCTCGTCTACCTTGACATTTAGGCAGTAACACGATACAATAAGAATACCACTAATTATTGTGTGTTGGTCAGCCAATCAAGCCCGGTTGTCTGACGCACTTTTTACTTGCTGCCAGATTCCGAATTTGACACTTCTCCCCTCGGATACCTCCCAATACTGTTATTTTTTGAAAGGGAAGGATTGTGAACTGTATTCCTTACATATATGCAACTGATTTAGGGATTTGGATGATCACTCTGCAAGTATATGCGAAAAAGTTTAATAGTAAGTGGGAGTTATCCGCAGAAAGAGATGTACATTTTATACCTACTCTTCAATAGGTATAACAAAAAAATCAAAAAATTGATTTCTTTATTATAGCTATTGACCATTTCCCACCCCTAAGGAATAGTTGCCACACAAGCTAGAATAGCTACATCTATGATTTGTGTAATCAAATGATTACACAAACATTATATAATCATTTGATTACCTTGTCAACACTTTTGCCTCAATATTTTGTATTTTTAGAAAGAAAACCTATGTTTACCAAACGATTGAAAGATTTACGCCTCAAAGCAGGCCTAACACAACGCCAAGTCGCAAATGATTTCAAGACCAGCCCCCAAAGCTATGCTCAATGGGAAAAAGGCCTGCGCAAACCCTCAAGCGAAAGTTTAGAAAAACTAGCTCAGTATTTTGATGTCTCAACAGATTACCTCCTTGGAAAAACCGACCTCAAACAACCTACTATAGCTCTCCTTCACGAAGCTGAACAAGCCTTTCTAACTGCAATTGAGACCCATCACCTCTCAGCAGCTGAACAAGAAACCCTCAAACAAGACCTCACCACCTTCATCGAAGAACGAGCTAATGAACTAGCCACAAACAACAAAGCGTGATTCCACCGAACCACGCTTTTCCGGCTCTATAATTTCTGTAGTGGGTAACTCCACTATGGAGATTATAGAGCTTTTTGACTATATCAAAAAGTCCCATAAGACTTATAATGAAAAGCGACCAAACTATCATTAGAAAGACTCTTATGGAACACCTCAATAATACCACATTACTCATCTGAATGAAAGACAAAAATATTACCTTGAATCATGCCATTCAACACGAGACCCATATCGAACTCATCGCTACACTTGATTATCACCCTCCCAAATGTAAATACTGCAAAGGGAAACAAATCAAATACGACTTCCAAAAACCTTCTAAAATCCCCTACTTAGAAACTGCTGGCTACCCGCTACTTATCCGCCTTCGAAAGCGTCGTTTCAAGTGCAAGGAATGTGGGAAAATGGCGGTCGCTGAATCTCCTCTTGTTAAGAAGAACCATCAAATCTCTGTCGCTGTCAACCAGAAAATCGCACAATTACTCATCGAAAATCAAGCAATGATACATATCGCACACAGACTCTCCATTTCAGCTTCATCTGTAAGTCGAAAGCTAAATGAGTTTAAATTTGAAACGGATTGGGGTAAGCTCCCAGAAGTCATGTCCTGGGATGAGTATGCCTTCAAGAAAGGGAAAATGAGCTTTATTGTTCAAGATTTTGACACAAATAACATCATCGCTATCCTTGATGGGCGGACGCAGGCGGTCATCCGAAATCACTTTCTGAGATACCCTAGACAGGTTAGAAACCGCGTCAAAGTCATTACCATGGATATGTTTAGCCCCTACTACAAATTAGCTAGGCAGCTTTTTCCACATGCTAAAATAGTGCTTGATCGCTTCCACATTGTGCAACGTCTCAGCCGTGCTATGAATCGTGTCCGCATACAAATCATGAATGCTTTTGACCGCAAATCGCATGAATACAAGACGCTCAAACGCTACTGGAAACCTCGCTTTTTTATTTCTAGGCTCAGGCTAAATCAGTCCACTGGACTGATTTACTTCAACAGGACAGTCGAAAACTCAGTGACAAGCGCTTTTACCGCCCTACATTTCGGATGCATTTGACAAACAAGGAAGTAGTCGAACGTCTTTTGGGCTGCTCTGACGAACTTAGGAGGCATTATGACCTCTACCAGCTCTTGCTTTTCCATTTTCAAGAGAAACAAGCTGACTATTTTTTCGACTTAATTGAAGAACAGATAGAGGGGGCAATCCATTCTTTCAGACTGTTTTTAGGACATTCATGAAAGACAGGGACAAAATTGAGAAGGCTTTGGTTTTACCCTATTCAAACGCCAAACTGAAGGCTACAAATAACATCATCAAAGTCATCAAGCGTAATGCCTTTGGATTTCGGAAGATGAAAACTTCAAAAAGCGGCTTTTGATTGCCATCAACATCAAAAAAGAGAAGACCAAGATGGTCCTCTCTAGATGTTAGCTGACATCTACCCACTACAGTTGACAAAGAGCCTAGAAAGAAAGAGACAGCTAGATTCTCTCTCGTATGGGATAGTACATCACCCACTACAGTGGACAAAGTACCACGATTACGAAGCATCATATTTTCATGAATCTTTTAAAACCAAATCTCAAGACATTAGTTTTTTTAGATTCTTATGTGTATCACAGAATGAAGCTTTTTTTACAAGTAAATATGCTCCATAGAAAATTATATATAAAGTAATTGCTATCATTGGTTGTAAAAACCATCCTGCTAAGATAAATATTATTGTCAAAATGACTTCAAAATAGATATCATGCTTAACGTCTACTTCTAGCTCCCTTGTGACCACAATTTCTGCTATTATACATCTGAAAGCCAGTAAAACCACTATGCTCACTATCGCTAAATCTAAATTCTTTAATATAAAAGTAGTAAACAGTGTCAATCCCAAGCTTAAACAAACTGTTCGAATATTAACTCTAAGAATGAATTTCTCCATTCTCAATGCTTTTAAATAGGTATTAATAAGTAAAGACATTTTACCTTCATAAATAGCCATTGGAAAAATGAGAACCATGTATTTTATGCTTTCCATATAATGGGGAAGCCAATTTACGAGTACTAATTTTAATGGGTAGTAAAGGAGCAACATCCCTAACATAAGAGGCATTAATAAATTTCGTAAATTTTTATACAAAAATGGTAATCTACTACGTTCTAAGCGTTTTAACATTGGAAAAATTACAATACCAACTGCATTAATAAAAATCATCATGAGATTAGAAATGCTTAAAGTTAACGATACTTTGCCAAAAGTAGCAATATCCCATTGTCTTTCAATTCCTAAACGTACTATTCCAATAATCAGTAGACTAGCTACATTAGACAGCATTAGGTTACTTCCAACCTTAATATTATCAAACGTCTCAAAATAGTCTAGTTCAAAATAAGAAAAATTTTTTAATAAAATAGATCGACATAAATAAAGACCATATAATAATGAAATAAATCTCGCAATGACATCTACATAAATCATCATACGATAATTTTTTATATCTACTATGATAAAACCAATTAACAAAACTGTATACAGAAATCTATCTAAGATAGTAATTGCTGAACTTTGCTTGATGCGATTAGTTGTTTGTAAGATATAAATTACAAAAAAACGCAAATTTGTCAATAGCAATGTAATTCCTAATTGTCCAAAAATAAACTTCTTATCACCATCAGTAGTACAAATCAAGCCATACAGAAAGATTAAAAAAGCTATAATAGTTTGGAAAAGGGTATACATCACAAACTGCGAATAAAACTGCTTTTTGTCTAAATCTTCAAAATGGGATCCGCCATACTTTAAATAGATACCATCAATCCAGCCAAGATGAAAGAATCCGACATAACTCACATAAAATAAGTATAGCTGCCAGTAACCATAGCTTGCTACTCCTATCAACTTTGGCAACACTAAAATAACCAAAGTTGAGACTAGCATACTTAGCAAATTGGAAAATATTGCATAGCCAGAATTGACTAATATTTTTTTTATTTTATTATTCATTTTGCTTCACTCGACTGTGTCTCATAGATTGAATCAACCCAGTAAAAATAGTAGGTAAATCAACAGTGGGTTTCCATCCGAGATTTTCTAACTTTTTAGTCAGCAATTTCAATTTTACCTCGGGATTATAACCAAGCTTATTAATATCTTGGAAATCAAATACTACTTTTGTAGCTGATGACTCTTCCAAAGAGGTTACTAATTCTGCCATATCTTTAATTGAAATAAGAGTATTTTCGTTTGCAACATTATACGCTTCTTCACTTTGACCTAAAATCAATACGTATAATATACCAGCAATTGCATCCTTAATAGAACAATAGTTTCTCTCTGTTCTTCCCGCTGTATGCAATACAATATCTTTTTTTTCAATTATGGAACGTGCAAACTGTGCGAATACTCTGTTGTCTTCATAGTTCACACCAGGTCCAAAAGTTTGGCACAGTCTAGCAACTTTTACAGGCAAATGATACTGCGTCGCATAGGATATACTTAAACTTTCAGCTAAACGCTTTCCCTCCGAATAGCTACTACGAGCATTGGCAGGATTTAAATATCCAAAGTCATCCTCCGAAACATCTTTTTGACCATCAAAAGAACCATATACTTCCAGTGAAGATAGTAATACAAACCCCGTAATACTTTTTACTTTAGCTAATTCTAACATATTACGAGTACCATCAACCACTGTAAAAATAGTATCCACTGGCTTTTGGACAAAATCTAAGGAATTTGTCACGCTTGCTCCATGAATAATGTAATCAATAGGGTCTGCAACTTCGATTCTATCTCTAACATCCCCTTCTACTACCTGAAGCTCAGCGATATTATCACCAAAAATAGATTTAGCTTTCAATAACGAACGAACCAAGATAGTAATACTTATATTCAAATCATACTTCTTATTTGCGGTTAATAACGCAAGGACGATTTGTGAACCAATCAATCCTGTAGCACCTGTTACAAATATTTTTTTCGTATGCAAATGCTCAAAAAGATCTTTATTTTCAGACACTAGTGCCTCTATCTCTGTAACTACATATTTATCAAACATTTTTATCCAAATACCTGTTCATTTTCTCTAGAATCATAAATAGCCTTAAAAATATAGAAATCGGAAGGTGTTGTAATTTTAATATTCTCTGCTCCCCCCATTACCGTATGTAATTTCATACCATAATGTCGCACCAATGTCGCTGAATCCGTCATATTGAATAGATTATCTTGCTGGGCTTTTAAATGCAATCGAAAAATGTCTTTAAAATAAAAAGTTTGAGGAGCAACTGCTGTTTGACAACTATCTCGATCAACAACATTCGTAATCGAATTATTTTCATCAACTTGTATTACGGTTTCAATAACAGGCTTAACAGTAACTGTTGCACCATACTTTCGAACACTTTCGAGGTTTTTACTAATAATGTCCGCATCTATAAGAGGACGAACTCCATCATGGATTAACACAACATCATCATCACTTTTCACTAATTTTTGAACAGCCTCTAAACCATTAAAGATTGATAATTGCCCGGTTCTACCACCTGATACAATTTCTCTAACTTTTGATATTTGAAATTTAACTAATAAACTTCGTAAATAATCATGCCACCCATCTACGCAGACAATAATAATATTATCAATCTTCGGATGATTTTCAAAATGCTCAATCGTATGAATAATAATAGGTTTTCCGTGCAACTCGAGAAATTGTTTCGGTTTTGCTGTTATCTTCATTCTTGTACCGGTTCCACCAGCAAAAATAACTACTGAATTACTTCCATTCATTTGTCTCCTCCTTCAGATACTCTTCTTTTTCGAATATACCAATAAAAAATAGCTACCCATCCAATTTCATAAAGTGATCCTAAATGAAATCTATTAAAAAATTGTTCTAAAATAGTGAAGTAGGCTAATGGATAAATAGTTAGAGAATAAAAAATCCATGAAAACATATACTGAGTTTTTCGAGTCCATGAATACAGCGTTTCAAAAAATAAGCCCATAATAAATGGAAAGATTACCGTTCCAAAATAACCAAAATCCTCTACAAAAGGACGCATAGCTGAGTAAATATTGGACTCATAAACAAAGCCTGTTTTAGATTTATAGATAATAAATTCAGAAAAAACAGAGCCTTTATACACTAGACTTTCTATTCCCAATCTTCCTAAGACACCTAAAAATGAACGAAAAGTTACCAATCCAAATTTATAATCTATTGGTAATGACTTATCAAGATAAAGATTGAAATTATACAAACCTGACCCACCATAAAGACTGATAGCACGACTAAAATCTGATTTATAGCCCTTTAATTTACCAAAGATATAAAAAATACCTACAGCCAATACTATATAAAATGCCAATTTTACCAGTAGTCTGAAGTGAGCTCGAGTTATTTTTCCCTTATTAGTAGCTGTAAAAAACAGTATCCAAAGTACAATACAATAAATAAAAAAGCGTAATAGTATATTGCGATCAGTTGAGATAGCAGCCATTAATAAAAATATGCTAATAACAACAAAATGGAGCAACTGGCTTTTACTTGTTTTTACTACATATTTATCCAATAAAAATTGAAAAAAACTAATATTTGCAAGAGCTGTTAAAATTTTTACTAACTGATTAACTATAAAAGTATTTGAACCACTATGCTCAACGTTTCTATCATAAATTTGACGTAGCATAAAGCTAAAATCCGTTGATAACTGAATTCCTCTAAAAATAAGAAGGACATAGACTATCATAGCAATTATGGTTATCCAAAATAGCAACTTACTAGGACTAGCCACGATAAATAAGCTGCTATCCTTAGAGCTTTCCGGTATAACAAGAGACTTCTTCCTTGCATTAAAATAATCTATGACGAGAGTTCCTATATAAAAAGACAAAATCGCAGTCACAGTATAAATCATGAAACGATTATTCAAAGCTACATCCCAGTTTTTCTGATTAACCATTATAATGCTAGAAGCTAAAATAAACGATAACAAAAAAATAATGTTCGGCCTTATTAAGCTTCTCCACTTATAGAAATCGATTCCTAACAAAACAAAGGATACTATTAATAATAGATAAATCATAATTCTCCTTACAACCTAAAATTTTATTCAAATATATTTATATGTGCTCTAAATCAGATTGAAGATAATTTTTAATCTGATTGCCCACTTAGGCTCATTAGATAAGGAAAATAAACGACTATTTCTTATCAAAGCCAGTTTAGATGAGAAATCCTGTTGGTAGCCACTTAATATTTTTAAATCTGATAGAATCGTTCTCTCCATCATATCTTCAAATTTCTCAACTAATTCCGTCGCTAGTAGACTTCTGCCATTTCTTTTTGATTTATTGCGTAACTTTTTACACCAGTTAATATAAATATTTTCTTTTTTGACCCCTACTACATTATTTTCATGTTGTCGATAATAAATAAAGGCATCCGTGTCATATATTATTTTGCCGATAAGACTAGCAACCATGGCAACCCAAACATCATGAATCCTAACTTTTAGTAAATCGCTCGATGGCCTACGTTCCTTAGCAATTAAAGTAGTTTGAAGTGGTTTATTCCACACCATCGTACAGCCTGTTACTAGATTATTCGTTAAAATTTGAAGACTACTTATATTTATCAACTGCTGATGTCTCAGTCCAATAACACGTGTCTCTTGATCAACTAAAGTTTGATTTGAGCAATATAATATTGGTTTTTGTGTTTCTACATTATCTATAGCTTTTATAGCCTCAAACAATTTCTCTGGTAACCATATATCATCTTGGTCGCAAAAAGCATAATAATCATAATCTATCCCAGCCTGATATAACACTTCCATAAAACTATTACCAACTCCAAGATTAAGCCCATCATTCTTTACAAAAATGAGCCTATCCGCATAAGACTCTAATATCTCTAACGTTGTATCTTGAGAACAATCATCTCTAACAAAAATGCTTACCTCAACTCCTTCTTGTTGCAATAAACTATCTATTTGTTCTCTTAAATAGTTTTCGCCATTGTAGGTACTCATGATAATGGCAACTTTTGGTTTATTCATGTATTATCTCCAATAGTATTGTGACCTATGGTGCGAAACTTGCTGGTCTATAGGGGGTAGATGCATATAGTTTCCATAATGTTTAGTCAAGTAAGCATCATAGTCCAAAATGATGTCGAAATCATATCCTTCAAATTGAATAGTTTGGTAGTCCTTAAACGTAGAGGCTAGCATAATCTCCTTCTCACGATAGACCCCACTAATACAGCCTGCAAAGCGAGAAGTCTCAAAGTCATTTAGTTGACAAGTTGCATCTACTGACTGACATAGCTTTTGCTTATTCACAAATCTACTTATAAAAAAGAAGAACATGCGCACGGGCTCAAATACAATCGATCTTGTTTCACTTCTAAAGTACTTTTTCCATTTTGAAGCAACTAATAATTCTCTTTTAAAGCGTCCCTTATTAAAGTTTCTTAAAGCGATAGAATCATTATTACCTAAACCATCAATTGGAAAAATATCAATGCTAACCCCCATCTTATAATCTATCTCGCGTGAGTCATCGACAAGACATGTTCTTCTATCACTAATTCTAGTAAATAAATCAAAATAATCTTCTGTATAATTCAATGATAAACAGTCAAACCCACAATTATGATGATGGCAATATTCTAAAAATTTTTCATAATCAACGCGAGGCATCATAATATCAATATCATCATCCCACGGAATAAAACCTCCATGGCGGATAGCTCCTAAAAGTGTCCCTCCCCCTAATGAATAACGAAAAGAATTTTCTTTACAAATCTTATTAAATTCAATTAGTAAGTCAAGAGCAACTCTCTGTACTTCCTTTAGCTCTAGTTCTGCCATTATTAACTGATACCTTCTTACATTCTCTACTATTTTTATAATTTCATTTTTATATATAATATTAAATATATTATTCTAGTGTTACATGTTTTACCTACTCTATAGCTCTGATAATTCATTTTTGTTACGCAATAATTTTGTAAAAATCCACAAACGGATTTCATTAGGAACCAGTGCTACAATTGTTTGAATCGCAACAGTTTTATAATAATCAAAATGACTAATAAACCCTGTTTCTAAAATCTTTTTACGGCCGTTACAATATTTTTTCAGATATGCAAAACCGCCACGTCTTTCAATCATACCAGCGCCTGTTCGGACATCGACTAGATAGTCATCAATGTTCATACCTTTAGCTCCTGAAAGTAACATTCTTACCCAGAGCATATCATCCTCCATCAGAGGAGCATCTTCATAATTTCCTGCTTTTAAAACGCTACTCTTCTTAAACATGACTGTTACATGATTAAATGCACTTCTGCTCTTTTGATAGCGCATAATCTCATCATGCTCTAAAGGAACCTTACGGACCGCGTTAGGTTGCTGAGGATCTGTATCAAACTCAAGTATGTGACTGCCACAAATGTCTAGTCCAGTATCCTTCTCAAAGCATGCCAACTGCTTTTCAAATCGATCTTTATGCGCAATATCATCCGTATCCATCCGCGCAACCAATTCATAGCTACAATGCAACATCCCTTCTCTCAAGGCCAATCCTAGACCAACATTCCGCTCAAGTGGCACCCGTTTGATGAGCCCTGGATATCGGTCCTGATAGTTATCCAATACCTGGTACAATTCTTGTGACAGTGGTCCATCTTCTACAATAACCCACTCCGCAGCAGGCAAAGTTTGGATCAATAAACTATCAAAACACTCCTGCAAATAGCGAGGATTTTCTTTTATATACAAAGACAGTAAGACACTAAACTTTTTTCCTATTCCTATCATATCATACGGTTCCTTTCACACTCGCCACAATCCGATTTAGATTGTCTGTAATATACTCTACATCTTCATCACTTAGTTGGGTATGGAGTGGTAGAGTGAGTGTCTGTTCAAAATAATGGTAGGCATTTGGATACTCTTTGATGTCAAATCCCATATTAGCATAGGCTGTTAGAAGTGGTAAGGGTTTATAATGTACATTGCAAGCAATACCTGCTTCTGCCATTTTCTCAATAATTTGATTGCGTTCTTCCATTGTAATGCCTTCAATATAAGTGATGTACAAGTGCATTGAAGAAACATAATCATCGTGAAAATGATCTAAGGAATGAATAGCTGTTCCCTCAAATGCTTGATTATAGGCTGCAACAATTTCTGCTCGACGCTCTAGCAATCCTTCATAGCGTTTCAACTGAGCTAAACCAATAGAGGCCATGATATCTGTCATGTTGCATTTAAATCCTGGAATCACAATGTCATACTCCCACGCTCCTAGCTTAGTCTTAGCCAAGGCATCCTTGGTTTGCCCATGAAGCGAGAAAATTTGAAATTGGCGATACAAGTCTTCATCATCTAAGTTTGGATGAGATTTCCAGGTCACCGCTCCACCTTCTGCCGTCGTCAAATTTTTAACAGCATGGAATGAAAAGGCAGTAAAGTCTGCAACATTTCCAATCTTTCTTCCCTTATAAGAAGCACCAAAAGCGTGTGCACTATCTGACAGTACAACAATGCGTCCAAAGACTTCTTGAAGGGGAGATTCAGCTACGAATGTGGAACGATATTTCTCAACTATCTCAAAAATCCGATTATGGTCGCATGGAATCCCTGCTAACTCAACTGGAATGATGACTTTTGTGTGACTCGTAATGGATTTTTCTACAGCAGCATAATCCATTTCAAAATGGTCTGCTTGAATATCAACAATCACAGGTCTTGCACCGACATGTTCAATCACACTACATGACGCAGTATAAGTCATGGCTGGAACAATGACCTCATCTCCAGGTCCGACTCCTAAAACACGCAGTACCAGTTCCAAGCCCGCAGTCGCTGAATTGAGGCAGACTGTTTTATTTGTTCCAGTATAATGTGATAATTCTTGTTCAAATTTTTTGGTTTTCGGTCCCGTTGTAATCCAACCTGATTTTAGGGCATCGACAACCTCTGCAATTTCTTCCTCTGTAATATCTGGAGGAGAAAAGGGGATATTTTTCTTTTTCATTCTTTGTCTCACTTTACTACTTTAATGACGGTCTGAAACATAATCTGAATATCATTCCAAAACGAGAACGTTCGAATATAGTCTAAGTTATAGACCATCTTGTCAGGCAATACCTTCTGCACATAGGCTTCATCCGCTGTCATCCCAAGATCCATGTATTTTTCCATGAGCATATCTTCATCGCTATAGGCGATACTTGCTGGCGAGGTAATCCCTGCTGGCAATAGCAGGGTCGCATTCATCTCATCTGTGTAACAATCTGTATATTTTTCAACTTCAGGTCTGACACCGACAAAGCTCATATCTCCGGTCAACACATTAAAGAGTTGTGGAATTTCATCCAGGCGGTATTTCCGAATCAAGTTACCTACTCGGGTAATCCGACTATCATTTCCGACTGTCACTAAACTGCCTTTTTTATCGGCATCTGCCACCATTGTCCGAAATTTATAAATTTTAAATTTTCTTCCATGTTGGGTAATGCGCTCTTGGCGATAGAAAACAGATCCCGGACTGTCGAGTTTTATCCAAACAGCAAAAAATAATAACATAGGTGAAAATAGGATAATCAAGAGGATGGCCATCACTCTATCGAATAGGTATTTACAAGCCAAATCAACTTTTTTCCCTGCAAGAATCGTTCGATAGGGAGCCAATACATCCTTCTCTTCTTTAACCATCAACGTTTCATTAATCATCCTTACTCCTGTTTTGCGAATTCTAATAGTCTGTCTTTTAGCGTTTCGGGATCGTCATCCAACAAGGTGCTGATAAATTCTTCAATTTCTTCTGGTTTTTTATAGGCAACGCGTCCTACAAAAATTTTCTCATAGATTTGATCTGTTGTGCGTTCCTTGGTCGCTAAAAGCTCTTCATAGAGCTTTTCTCCTGGTCGAATACCGCTCTCAACAATTCCAATCTCCTCTTCTGAGTAACCACTGAGTGAAATAATCTTCTTAGCCAAATCAAGAATTTTGACAGGTTCTCCCATGTCCAAAATGAAAATCTCTCCACCGTTCATCAAGGCTCCTGCCTGGATTACCAAGCGACTGGCCTCGGGAATCGTCATGAAAAAGCGTGTCATACGAAAATCAGTCACTGTCACTGGACCACCTTTGGCTATTTGCTCTTTAAATAGTGGAACCACACTACCACGACTTCCTAAGACATTTCCAAAACGAACAGCTGCAAAGCGGGTTTTACCGGGCTCATTAAGGCTAGTCACAATCATTTCGGCTACCCGTTTGGTTGCTCCCATGATATTAGGCGGATTCACAGCCTTATCTGTAGAAATCATGACAAATTTTTCAACGCCATATTCCTTGGCTGCCTCAGCCACATTCTTTGTCCCATAGATATTATTTTTTACTGCTTCTTTTGGATTATATTCCATCAGAGGTACATGCTTGTGTGCTGCTGCATGATAGACCCTGTCTGGATGATATTGAGCCATGATTTGGAAAATTCGATCTCGATCTTGAATATCTGCAATAACAGGAATAATTTCAATATTATTGCGATAGCTCATCGATAGTTCTTTATGGATTAAATAGATCGAATTTTCCCCATGTCCCAAGAGCAACATTCTAGCAGGTGAAAAGCGAATCAACTGACGGCACAGTTCTGAACCAATGGAGCCTCCAGCACCCGTTACCAAGATGGTTTTCCCTTGGATGTTCGAGTAGAGACTAGATTGATCCAGCTCAACCTCTTGACGACCTAGCAAATCAACAATATCAATTTCACGTAGTTTGCTGACGCTCACTTGCCCAGACAAAATATCTTCTTGCCTTGGAATAGAATAAACTTTGACTTTTGTTTTTTTACAAATATCATATACCCGTGCATACTCTTCTGAGTTCAGCGACGGGATTGCAATGACGATTTGATCGATTTCATAATTTTTGACAATCTCTGGTATCTTCTCTTCCGCTCCTAGAACTCGGACACCATGCAGCAAGGTGTGCCACTTGGCTGAATCTTTATCAACAATTCCTATGATATCCATATCTTTAAAAGAGCGAATCGCCGTTTTTAAAAATAAATCAGCTCCCTGTCCCGCTCCGACTACCAAGGTTCGTTTTGCCTTAGCAGACTTACGTCTCATCAAGTCAACATCCTTCAATTCATAGGTCATCCGCCAAATCAAGCGTGACGCACCAATGAGTAATAGGGAGAAAATATAGCTAAGCAAAACAAAGCGATAGCTAAATACAATCTTCTGACTAAAGATAACAAGTACTGAGATAGCATAACTCACCAAGAGGTTCTTTGCCATTTGCCAAAGTGCGATGTAATCTGTAAAACGATTCAAAATAGAATAGACATGTGTCACATAGCCACATATTAGATAAACCAACCAAATCGCTGTTAAGAACACCAACATTCGTTGTAAGGATAAATCGATATAATTATCTAAGAAAAACTGAGTGATAAAACCACTCGTATAGATAATTAGAGCATCTACCATGATTAAAATAAAACGTTTTTGACCACGTGTCAATTTGTATTCCCCCTCTTACAGTTTGAGGAAACTTTCCAAAATCCTCTAAGGCTCACTTGATAATAGGCCTCCTGTAATGTTAAACGAACCGCTTCTAAAATTTTCTTTTCGAAAACCATTCATTTTTTCTATTTATATAGTTCGTTATCAATTTCATATCAGATGAGTTCAACTTCCCATTTTCAGGAAAGTTGAACTCAATATCTTTCTCTAACTGGTAAATCTATGATTTCTCCAGCTTCTTATTTGTGTCATATCCTACTTACCAGCCATAACATCTTGGATAGCCGCTTTTGTAGCGTTCAGGCTTTCCTGATCAATTTGCATCATATAAAGAGTGGCATCAGGCATGGCATAAGATGGCAAGCCCATAACACCTGTTCCCGTTAAGGCTTGTGAAGTGACACTATAGCTTCCGCCAGATTCCAATTGACTATTGATTAGACTAATCATTGTTTCAAGACTCATGTTGGTTTGAACCGAATCTTGAATACCATCTAAAATTTCATTGTAATTTTTCAAGACAGCAGGCGAACTTAATTTCTTAATTAAGCCTGCAATGACTTTCTCCTGATTTTTACCACGGTCATTATCACCACCTTGGAGAGAGTAGCGTTCTCGGACAAACTCCAATGCTTGGTTCGAATTCAGATGTACTTCTCCTACTGGGAAGAATGTGCCGTCATAACCTGTAAATTCTTGGTCATTTGTGACATCTACCCCTCCAACCACATCAATGAGTTTTAGGAAGGATGTAAAGTTTAAACGAACATAGTAGTTTGTCTTAATATCATAAAGATTTTCAAGTGTGTGAATCGATGCTTCTACCCCATAGATACCAGCATGAGTCAATTTATCGTTTTGGTCATTTCCGCCATCAGCAATTGGAACATAGGCATCGCGCGGAGTTGTAGTCAACAAGACTTTCTTGGTCTTACGATTGACCGTCATGATGATGTTCACGTCTGAACGGGAAACCGAAGAAATTGGTCCGTAGGTGTCGATACCGCTGACATAAATATTGAAAGCATCACCACTGATTTCTGTTCCTTGGATATTTTCTACTTTCTTGCTCACTTTAAGAGTATAAAGTTTTTTAATTTTTGATGCATCATAATCTGCAATGATGTTTTCAAATACACTATTTAAAACAATCACTTTTGCTTCACCGTTCATCAAGGATTGGTAAGCAGATAAATAAGATGGAGCAGCGTCTACTGTCAGAGATACTTGCTTCTCCTGTTGGAGACTTTCTGTTAGTTTGGTGATATTTTCTCCATCTGTTCCAGTTGGAGCCAAGACATTGGTCACCTGACTAATATCAGTAATGTCGCTGTCTGCTAATGTAATGACACTCATCTCGTATTCTGAATAGTCAACAGTTGAGTTGAGCTTCGCAGAAAAGTTCGTTACTTCTCGGATAGCAAACAGGGTTGCACCACTCACTAGAATGGATAGAATCAGAAAAATCAACGTAAAACGTGGTGCTTTCTTTTTGAAAGCCAAACCACCAAATAGTAATACAGCAAGAATTAAGATAGCTGTTATGATAATATTCAGCTTGCGGAAATCCAGTAGATTATAGCGGAAAATGGCAAAGAGAATGATGGCTGCCATCACCGTAAAGATAACTGCAAGTATACGGTTGACAATACTGAGTTTGCCACCTACTTGTTTTTCTTTTTGTTTTGTTGCTCTTCTCGAACGCTGTTCCATTTTTAACCTCCAAAACAGTATCTCATTAGTATGAGTATACCATAATCTTGCTTCCATTCATATGCTAAAACAGGGCATTCCCCTGACTAGATATTGAAACCATTGGTATTTTATCATATTTTATAGTTTTTTTCCACTCCCAACTTATTTTTAAAAAGGGGGTAGGATATGGTAATTTCCCAAAGTAAGTTCCACTTTAATTTTCGAATCGGAAGTTAGTCTAAAACGGATTTTTATGGTGGAATTAAGTCTGAGACGTTTGAGTTAGAAATGAGCCCTTACGATGACAAAATACAAACATCTTGCCCTATCAGACCGCAATGACATCCAGCTAGGCTTAGAACGAGGAGAATCCTTCAAAACCATCGCACAATTCATCCTTAAAGATCCTACTACTGTTTCCAAAGAAGTCAAATGTAACAGACAGTTCAGGACGTCTACTAGTGATGGGCTTCCTTGCCCTCTCCTTAATAAAGCTCCTTGTGTCTGTAACGCTTGCCCTAAGAGAAGACAAAATTGTGGCTATAAAAAATATTCTACTTCGCTAAACATGCTCAAAAACAATACAAACAAACTCTCGTTGAAGCCCGTGAAGGGACTCCCTCCTCAATTCTCAAACGTTCTGGTACATGGATAAAATCATTTCAGATGGAGTGAGAAAGGGACAAGACATCTATCACATCCTTAAAACTCATAATCTGGATGTCAGCTCCTCAACCGTCTATCGACACATCCGTAAAGGATATCTTTCTATCGCTCCTATTGATCTCGCTAGGGCCGTAAAATTCAAAGAAAGACGCAAATCGACACTACCTTCTACCCCTAAAGAAGCTAAAAAAGAACGGTCTATATGAGGAATTCCAAAAGTATTTGATGCATAACCAACTAACTTCATGGTTAGAAATGGACACGGTTATGGGCCGGTTCGGTGGGAAACTACTCCTCACCTTCAATGTCTCTTTCTGTAACTTTATCTTCGCTAGACTTCTGGACAATAAAACAGCTCTTGAAGTCGCTAAACACTTCTATGCCATCAAGAACACTCTTTATGAAGCTGAGAGGGATTTCTTTGAAGTCTTCCCTGTCATTCTTACTGACAATGGTGGGGAATTCGCTAGAGTCGATGACATTGAAATGGACGTGAGAGGAGAGGTAAAACTCTTCTTCTGTGACCCTAACCGGTCTGACCAGAAAGCAAGAATCGAGAAAAATCATACCCTCATGCGAGATATTCTCCCTAAAGGAACGAGCTTTGATACCTTAACTCAGGACGATATCAACCTGGTCTGTTCGCATGTCAATAGCGTGAAACGCGCTGCTTTGAATGGAAAGTCAGCTTATGAACTTTTTACTTTTACCTATGACGAAGAACTGGCTAAGCTTCTCGGTATTTCCCTAATTCCCGCTGAAGACGTCTGCCAGTCTCCTAAAGTATTGCAACATAAAGCCTAAAAACGAACTGAATAAAACCCACTCAAACGTCTCACACTAACTTCCACCATAGCGGAACTTCATCTGAAACTCTTTCAGATGAAGGGATTTTGTGCGCTCATTTTTTCAACTAACATTCGCCTAAAAAAGCAATGAAGTCAACAATTATAAAAAAACAGTGGAATTTACCCTCACATGGATTTCCACTGGTTTTTAGCGGTTTTATCAGACTAAATGCCACTTTAAGAGGCAATGGAAGTTAGTTTGGGAATTTAGCGAGGGTAGGATGTCATAGTGATTCGCTTCCTTCATCACTTCATTTTGCTCGATTTTTACAATCGACTCATTCTAATACTACATATCGTGCTAGTACGTTAGACAGAGACAGCTTTCCCTGTATAGCCCTGTGTAGCGCTCCTGTTCTCTCTCCTTGGTATACTTGACATCTAGAGGTAGAACTGTCATAATAAACAAGTGGCGGGTGCGCTCTTGCTTTTAACAAGATTGTACTTGACATCAATTATCCGAATTATCGAGGCCTATCTATGTTGTTTACAACGCAAATATTTTTATTTATCTTTTTCCCACTCTCTGTGTTGGGCTATACTATCATCAATGGACTAATCTCTCTCAGAAGCGTTCGTGGTCTGTTTGGTAAGAATGAAATCTATTCGATGTATATAAGAAACCTATTTCTGATAGGATGTAGTCTTTTCTTTTATATGTGGTCTTCATTTGATAATGTATTCCGATTTTTATTTTATGTCGTTGTTGTCTATCTTATCGCTTTATGGATTGAGAAGACAAGGGTGAAAGGATATTATCTGAACATTTATCAATCTTCCATCAACCAAAAACGCTTCTATTTGACACTCTTGCCACTATGGATTGGGATATTCCTTACAACTTTCGCTTTAATTTACTATAATTATTCCAATTTTCTGATTCAGTGTTGGAACCTGTTGTTTGGAGACAATATTCCTCCTAAATCCTTACTCACTCCTCTCGGAATATCTTTCATCACCTTTTCTAGTATCTCCTATTTGACAGATATTTACCGAGGACAGGCGTCAGCAGGTCATTTTCTTGATTGTCTTCTTTATCTTTCCTTTTTTCCAAAAGTAATTTCAGGTCCCATTATTTTATGGAAAGATTTTCAGAAACAGATTGGAAAAAATACGCTATCCCTGACCTTGGCTACAGACGGTATCAATCGTATAATGGTTGGTTTTGCTAAAAAAGTGATTCTAGCAGATACCTTTGGTGCTTGTTTAGCTCAAATTTCAATCTCTGCAATGGATCAAGTGACGGCACTTGGAACTCTTGTACTCTATATGTTACAAATTTATTATGATTTTTCAGGATATTCAGATATTGCCATTGGTATTGCTAAAATCTTTGGATTTGAATTCAAGGAAAATTTCAATTTCCCATATCGTTCTACCTCTATTTCTGAATTTTGGAGACGTTGGCATATTTCCTTAGGAAGCTGGTTTAGAGAATATATCTATATCTCTTTAGGAGGAAGCCGTAAAGGACAGCGACAAACGTTACGTAATTTAATCGTTGTTTTTGCTTTAACAGGGATTTGGCATGGTGCAGGATTCAACTATATTCTTTGGGGTGGCATCAATGCACTATTTGTTGTGACCGAGCGCATTATTCGCGATAAGGACTTCTACAAGAAAACGCCCACGATTATAAAATACATTATTACAATGGGAGTTGTCTTACTATCTTGGCAATTATTCCGATTCCAAAAACTTTCTGACATTTCCATCGTATTACATGCAGTATTTGGAAAAGAGACAGGCCAGCCTATAGCCTATAGTTGGCAGCATTATTATGATTTAAAAATCATCGCACTCACTATGGTCGGCATAGTCGGAGCAACCTTGCTAGGATATCAGAGATTGAAAAACTGGTATCATAATGTAACTTCTACCTCTATTGGTTACTTACTGCAGGAAATAGTCTTATTGGCCATTTTTATCATTGCAATCTTGTTTATGGTCAATTCAACCTACAGTCCATTTATCTATTTCCAATATTAAATAGAAACGGAGAGATTGATGAAAATTATAAAGCTTCTTACAATAACTGTATTTTCAATGATTGTGCTTGTCCCCGTTGCGACTTTTCGCTTTGCACCACATATTTCCTCTGAGATCGATAACCGAATGTTGATGGAAAACCCATTTTCAACAGAGGCAAAGCAAGACGGCAAGACAGATCTAACAGATAATATTGAAAACTATGTCAATGACCGAATTGGCTTTCGAGATGAAATGATTCTAGGATATACCCTCTTAAACGATCGTTTGTTTCATAAGATGGTCCATCCTAGTTACCAGTATGGAAAAGATGGCTACGTCTTTGGCTCCGGCCTTACCACATCGACCTATCAATATTCTGACTATCACGAGACATTTGCAGATATGGTCAAGGCTGTACAGGACTATTGCAATGAGAGAGACATTCCCTTCTTGTTTGTTTTAAATCCAGCAAAGCCTGCTGTGTTAACAGACCATCTCCCTGCTGGTATTAACTACAATCGCGATTGGGTAGAAAAATTCCTTGCCGCTCTTGATAAACGCAAGGTTCGGTATGTGGATAATACCGTCACTCTTCGTGCAGAGACCCAAGAAGGTAAAGCTGTCTTTAATCAAAAATATGATGCTAACCATTGGAACGATTTGGGAGCTTTTTACGGGACTAATGCCATTTTGTCTGAGGTAAAACATGACTTTCCTAACGTGCAATTAAATCAACTCGAAAAGCTTGATGTGTCTAGTCGGTTAGAAGTCACTTTACCCGTATCTCAGTTTCCAATCCACGAAGAGGTTCCTGTTATCCAAGTCCCTGCTGGAGATATTACAAGCGCTAAAACCGATGCATTCAAAGATGAATTGCAATTTGACCCAGCCTACCATACCTTTGCTTACTACCAAAATCGCTCTAAAATGAACACAAAAACACCAAAGGTGCTCATGTTCCAAGGAAGCTATATGAATAACTTTGGTCACAAATATTTAGCCAATGCTTTAGGGGAATACATCACTATTCAGGATTATCAAAATATTTTAAACTTTCCCTATTATTACAATATTTTCAAACCTGACATGGTCATCTTTGAAGTTGCTGAATATACTTTTTCAAATACCTACTTTAACTATGACAAGATGAAACAAGTGGATTTCAATCCTGTACTTTCCGCCATCAATCATACCGAAGACTCTACAACTAAACAGGCTTTACCAACCAATCAACTGAGCATTGACAAAGGAGAAGCCCTTACTAAGATAAGCTGGAGAACCAATGCCGCTTACCAGTATGTGTGGCTAACATTAGATGAGAAAGTATATGATATGGAAAAAACCGAGAACGGATATGTTACAACACTTCCAACTGAAACTCTCTCTGAAACTCCCAAAATAGAAATCATTTCGCAAGATGAGCAAGATATCTTATGGTACCAATAAACCCCTACTGAAAAGTATACCTAGTCCATCATAGACAAATAATCATCTTTAATCTTTGAAATATTTCAAGTTGAGCTTGTTAGTGATTCAAAAGCTGCATCACTAACAAGCTCACTTTTTTTATGGTTTCAAGCCAGTTCTTCTCGCAGAGAAGAACAAGAAAACCACCAGCTAAGCTGGTGGCTAACAAGGCTTCTAGCTTTCATTTATTTTTCCTAGTATAATCTAATTGTTCAGGTTAGACAAAGGAGGAAAAATAAATGACTAAAAGTAGTTATAGTTTATCATACACCAAATGGATGTGCAAATATCATATTGTCTTCACACCGAAGTACCGAAGAAAAGCCATATACTACAAAATTAGGCAGGATTTAATCGATATTTTCCGTCATCTATGCCAATATAAAGGAGTTGAAATTATTGAAGGTCACATGATGTCAGATCATGTTCACATGTTAGTTCTCATTCCTCCAAAACTTGCGATTTCTGAATTTATGGGCTATCTGAAAAGTAAAAGTGCCTTAATGATATTTGATAAACATGCGAATTTAAAATATAAGTATGGAAATCGCAAATTTTGGGCAAGAGGCTATTACGTCAGTACGGTAGGATTAAACGAGAAAACTGTTGCGAAGTATATCCGTGAGCAGGAAAAAACTGACATCGCTCTTGATAAGTTGAGTGTTAAAGAGTATGAAGATCCATTTTCAGATGGAGGTTTTAGAACAAGATAAAAGCCCGTTGTTACGGGCATTAGTCAAGTAATAGAAGCTAACCTGAACGAAGTTCAGCGAGCGTCTTTAGACGCCCGCTGGAGGGAAACGGCTTATAGCCGGTGTACAAGCCACCCGTTTTCACGGGTGGTTATGACTGCTCTATAATTTCTGTAGTGGGTAACTCCACCGCAGAGGTTATAGAGCTTTTTGACTATATCAAAAAGTCCCATATGACCTATAATGAAAAGCGACAAAACTATCATTTTAGAAAGACTCATATGGAACAAACTCATTTTATCACACAACTGCTGGGAATTAAAGACCCTAATATCCTATTCGACAAGGAAATACTCGATATAAGAACCCATAAGGAATTGAAGGCAATCTTAGATTACCTTGCACCGCCTTGCCCTTACTATCAAGGACAGATGGGAAAATACGATTTCCAGCGTGAATCTAAGCTTCCTTTTCTTGATTGTGCTGGCTATAGGATTTTGATTCGTCTCAAAAAGCGTCGTTTCAAGTGCAAAGACTGTGGAAAAATCGCTGTCACAGAGACTTCGCTTGTCCCTAAAAATCATCAGATTCCAACCATCGTCAAACAGAAAGTTACCCAGCTTCTCATCGAGAAAGTATCCATGACTGAAATAGCCGACAGACTTTCCATCTCAACATCTACAGTTATTCGAAAACTCAATGAGTTCACGTTCAAGACTAACTTGAATCGTTTGCCTGAAGTGATGAGCTGGGACGAGTATCCCTTCAAGAAGGGAAAGATGAGCTTTATTGTTCAAGATTTTGACACAAATAACATCATCGCTATCCTTGATGGGCGGACACAAGCAACCATCCGAAACCACTTTCTGCGTTATCCTAGAAAGGTTAGAAATCGGGTCAAAGTCATTACCATGGATATGTTTAGCCCCTACTACAAATTGGCTAGACAGCTTTTTCCACATGCTAAAATAGTGCTTGATCGCTTCCATATTGTACAGCATTTAGCTCGTGCTATGAACCGTGTCCGTACCCAAATCATGAATCAATTCGATAGAAAATCTCTTGAGTATCGAGCCTTGAAACGCTACTGGAAACCTCGCTTTTTTATTTCTAGGCTCAGGCTAAATCAGTCCACTGGACTGATTTACTTCAACAGGACAGTCGAAAACTCAGTGACAAGCGCTTTTACCGCCCTACATTTCGGATGCATTTGACAAACAAGGAAGTAGTCGAACGTCTTTTGGGCTGCTCTGACGAACTTAGGAGGCATTATGACCTCTACCAGCTCTTGCTTTTCCATTTTCAAGAGAAACAAGCTGACTATTTTTTCGACTTAATTGAAGAACAGATAGAGGGTGTCAATCCATTCTTTCAGACTGTTTTTAGGACATTCATGAAAGACAGGGACAAATTTGAGAAGGCTTTGGTTTTACCCTATTCAAAAGCCAAACTGAAGGCTACAAATAACATCATCAAAATCATCAAGCGTAATGCCTTTGGATTTCGGAACTTTGAAAACTTCAAAAAGCGGATTTTGATTGCCATCAATATCAAAAAAGAGAAGACCAAGCTGGTCCTCTCTAGATGTTAGCTTTTCATCTACCTACTACAATTGACAAAGAGCCAGAAAATTGTCCAAAATGGACTTTTTCTTCAATCTGATGTATCTGCTGATTTGATGATGACATCATCAAACTCACCATTAAAGTCTCAGAAATCGAATTATTTTTCGTCTTCTGATTTCTTCTTGCCGAGTCCGAGAAAAGCCGCAAATCCTAACGCAGCAACGCCGTATGCAAATGCAGCATTTCCTGGAGTATCACCTGTGCGTGGCAATTTTCCTTTCGCTACTCCTACTGGTTTTTCTGGCGTTGGTGGAACCTGTGTTGTTGGTGGTGTTATTGGAGGTACTGGTATAGTTGGCTTCTTCTTGTACACATAGGTAACTTTCTTCTCACCATTGATGTAGCGACCGTTTGGCTCATCATCTTCTACACGTACCAATTCATAGCCATCAATCTCTTTTGGAGTTGTTGTATATGGATCATTTGGTTTACCTTTACTCTTATCTTGTGGTGCTAATGGAGTACCATTTTCATCCACATAGTTAACTTCAAGTTCACCTTTTTCAATAACTGGTGTAGATTTCAAGCGGTAGATATAGGTAACATTTGTAATACCTCTTACAACTTTACCATTTTCCACATCGCCGTCTTTCACTTTGACAAGTTCATAGACTTTGCCACCTTCCCCTGGGATTTCCTTTGGAATTTCCTTACCATTTTCGTTCGTGTGGTACTCAGTTCCAACTGGTGATGTTGGCGTATCAACGGTTGAATTTTTAATGACATTTCCGTCTTCGTCTACATAATGAACAGTGACTGAACCTGTTGGTACATAAGGAATTGGTGTATCTTCCTTCGGATTCTCTGGTGTTGGTGGGACATATTTTCCATTAGGATCTTTTGGCAATGGCTTGCTTGGATCTTTTGGATCGACTGGTACAAATCCATCAATATCTGGTAAACGTGGATCGTCATTTGGATCCTCTGGAGTCTCATCATAATCCACTGGTGGGATATTTTCACCAGTATTTGGATTTACTGGAGGAGTTAGTGGGTCATTTGGATCTGTTGGCTTAGATGGATCCACTGGGATGTATGGGATGTACTTACCTGGTTTATCCGTAGGTGTCTCACGTTTCTTGTACTCGTATTGGATTACTTGTTTGCCTTGGGCTACCTTGCCTGTAGACTTCGCTGAGCCGGCTTTCACCTTTGGAGCTCCATCCGCATTTCTTACAAGAATGTATTCTACTCCTTTTTCGTCAAATAGGCTTTCTGGAGCTTCGTCTGCGTAGGCTGTGCCAACTGGGGTGTCTTGGGGTTGGACTACTTTATCTGTTTTGTTTTTGTAGTCTTTGTATAGACGTGTTTCACTGCCTTCTACGAAGTATTGAGCTGTTACTTCGCCACCAAGTTCTTCGTAGACATAGGTAACTTCTGTCGTTCCTGGTGTAACTTTACCGTCTTCCTTTCCTTGAGTCAAGTTTGGTACAAGTCTATACTTCTTGCCGTCGTCTGTGGTGATTTCGGTCGGACGGTTATCAGTCGTTGTATAGTCTGTTCCTGTATCTGAAGATGGAGTGTCAATTACTGTACCTTTTAGTTCTGGCCCCTTCTTATCATCTTCCTTGTCTTCGGTAACTGAAGTCGAGATATTGCCAATTGTTTTGCCATTGTTTCCAACTCCTGTGAGCGGATTGCCTTCTTTATCAACATAGTGAACGATGACATCACCTTTTTGAAGTTCGTAGTAGTACACAACACGAGTAGTACCTTCTACGACTGTTCCAGTTTCTTTTCCAGAAACTCCTTCGGTTCCTTCGACTCGTTTGTAGACCTTGCCATCGTCTGTGGTGATGGTTTCTGGGTGATTATCAGCCGTTGTATAGTCTTCACCAGTTGATGAAGCGGGGGTGTCAATGACTGCTCCCTCCCATGTTGTGCGCTCAGTATCATCCTTCTTATCTTGGGTATCCGAGGTTGAGACATTTCCGATTTTTTGGCCCTTGTCTCCAGTTCCTGTGATTGGTGTTCCTGTCCCCTTTTCACGGTAGAGAATCACAACATCACCCTTGACTTCACGATATACATAGGTGATTTTCTTAATCTTATCTGCTGCAATATCACCAGTTGGGGCATCTGTCCCTAAGGCTGTCTTTGTCTCTGTCAATGCACCATTGGTTACTTTTCCTACTGGATAATCACCAGTTGGGACAAGTTCATAGGTTTTCCCTTCCGTTTTTCCTTCAGGAGCAGGCGTTTTGACAATTTTTGGATGGTAATCCTCTGTATCTGTATTGTAAGGGGTGTTTGCTTTTCCATCTGTAACAACTTTTTGGTTACCTTCGATAAGCTCATCTCCCTTTTTAAAGATCAATGGGTTTCCATCTTCATCCACATAGTTGACAATGACTGAACCTGGTTTTGCTTGGTAGTAGTAATAAACAGCAGAACCGATTGACCAGCTATTTCGGAGTGCAGTAGTTACTTCAGATGTGCTTAAAATAAAATTAGTTGTATTGTCTTTTCCACGAAGAATCGGGCTAGCAACACGATATGGTTTTCCTACTTCAACAACAGTACTATTTGGCAAGTCCGCATACTTTTCAACAGCAAAATCACCGTTTGAAAGAGCTCTAGACTTATCTTCAAATCTCCCACGGAAGTAGCGGGTATTGTCTTTACTAATCAGAAACGCTAATTCAGGTTTTGCTACTACATCCGCATCTGAATAATTTCGAGGGTCGTACAGCTTGTTCTCTTCAATCGAAAACTCCTCTAAATGGTTAAAGAAATACTCTGCTTCTGCTTTTTTCTTAGCCTCTGCCACTGTAGCTAAGGCTGCTTCTTTTTCTGGACCATCTACTAAAGCTTTTGCTACTTCTTCTTGCCTTTTTAGCTTAAGCTCTATATTATCTGGCAACACATAGGCTTCTACTTCCATTGTTCCATTATTATCAAGATAGGTTATTTTTCGATAAAGCGTAATATTTCCAGTTTTTTCTTGTCCTGTAGTTTCATCTATTTCTCTAATTCCTGAAGGCCCCCTTACGACATTGCGGAGATACTGAACAGAACCTTTTCTTAAATCTCTAGTCGGAATCAAATCTCCCGAAGGATTACCTACTGTGTTGACATAATCGTAACCTTCGATGGTGATTGGGACTGTCTTATAATCAGAACCTCGCCAACCATATTGATTATACGGAGGGTGAATCTCCTCATTTGTATCAATATCAAAATAACGGGACGGCTGTACCAACCATTCTGGCGCAGCAGTGACAACCTCCCTTGCCCAATTTATGTTACCAGATGAATTCACACTAAAAGATCTACCAACAAAATAAGTTGAATTAGCACTGGTTGCAGCGATATCACCGTCTTTCACCGTGAAGTTAACCGTAAAATTATCAACCGTCAGTGGTACAACTGTCGTAGAATCAGAAAGGTCGAGTGTGGCATTGCCAACAGGCTTACCGTCCTTGAAGGCTGTAATATAGATTTTGCTTGGTTTTCCATCATCAGACTTTGGATCTTCCGCATCAACAGAATAAGTGAATTTTATCGGATGTTCTGTATCTCCATGGGCCTCTTTTAATCCTAGAATAGCCGTAGTGTAGCGAGATGGTTCTGGGTCTTTCGGATCCGCTTCATTGACTGGCTTAACAGAGTAATCCGTTTTCCACTCTGGCGCTCCTTCTTCTACACCATTTTGGTTGGTTGCTCGTAAGGCCGAAGTTCCTGAAGTTACAAATGGTTGACCTTGGTTTGGAAAGGCTTCTTCTCTGCTCGGTGCTTTTGGCCAGCTTGCACGTCTTTCCGATTCATTGCTTTCAGCGACTGGTTTTGTATCATTTGCAGAATCCTCTGAAGTAGGCTCTACCCCACGAACTTCCACTACTTCAGCACTTGTCAGACGACCGACAAGGACACTATTTTCTAATACCGTGACTGAACCATCGCTATCTACAAGAACTTGAAAGCCTTCTGTTAAGTTATTATCTGAACGAACAGTCGCTACAACAGCTGCTTTCTCAGCTTCGCTGAGATTAGCTACGTCCAGTACTTTCACTTTTTTCTGAACAGCTAACTGACGATCGGTTGAATTCACTTCTTCCACCGGGGAGGCTACAATATTTGTCCTATCTGTAACATCCGCATCTGATGTCTCATCTCCTCTTTGCTCTAGTGCTGGAGAAAACACTTCAATTGAGGCTTCTTCAGCCGCTACCTGATCTAAGCCTGCTATGAATACTGTCCCTAAAAGAACCGAACACGTACCAATCGTAAACTTGCGAATTGAAAACCGTTGTTTTTTCTTGAAAAACATCCATTTTCCTCTACTTTCTATAAAAATATATCTATCTGACAAGCAGATGTCCCTCTCTGTGTGTCGACAGAAAAGAACCATAGCTATTATAGCACCATACCCCGAAAAATACAACTATTTGAATTGTAATTTAAAAAATATAATTTCTAGCAGGTTTGAACCGCAAGCCATTTGTTAGACAAAAAATCTAACAAATGGCTTGCTTTTTGATGAAATTAAATTACAAAAATAAACTAAAGATATATGAACTTGAGAAAAAATGGGAGGACATGGTCTCGGATTGGTAAGATCTACGATGTTAGAGTTTCCGATCTCAAATACATGATAAAACTCATGGCTAGATATGGCATTAAGGCAGGTAGGAAGAGGCTGGGCAAAAAGTCTTAAAAATAGTCAATGGCTTAGATTAACGTTGTCAAGAAACGTTGATTCTAAGCCATTTTATATTGTCCAGTTTTTAAGAGAGGTTAAAAATTGAGTTTTCGCCCAGCCTCATTATTCTCCAGAACTGAAACAGGAAATAATGTATAAAGTTCTTCTTGAAGGCCAATCTCAACTATCCCTCTCTCTTGCCTATGAGCTCCTTAAATACCACGATTGGCGTATGGTTAGTCCTCACCCTAAACTCCCTAAAAAAGCAGACGTCAAAACCATCTTAGCGTCTAAAAATAAAATCTTTATTCGAGAAGAGAGCAAGTAAGCGCTTCATCGCTGAGAAATCCTACCAAAAGACCTGCTTTAGGTATCAAGATACGACAGGATTTGGTCGTATTACTAAACTGGGTTCTTGTTGCTCACTAAAGAGTTGCCGTCCTCGCGTAGCTAGTCGAGTATCGCTATTCTTATGGTGCTGTAGATGCTCATACAGAAGACTCGCTTTTCATAATAGCAGGTAGATGTAATAGCCATTGGATAAATGAGCTATCAACGGCCTATCCAGATGATTACCTTATTTTAGTCATGGATAATAAATATCAGACCTTAGCTATCCCTAAGAATATAGAATTTACCTCCATTTCACCTTATACTCCTGAAATGAAACCTATTGAGCAAGTATGGGTTGAGATTCGAAAACGTGGGTTTAAAAATAAGGTATTTAGAACACTAAACGAGGTCATTGATCAACTTCAAGAGGTGATTCAAACCTTGTTCTTTGCCAACTAAATTTGATTGTACACAGAGGCTGGGTGACCGCTATTTTTGATTTTGGGTGAGTATTACTAACAGTATACTGGAAAAATGACGATCTCGGTAGATACCTCGTTATGGCGATTACGCTCATTATTTGTGAAAGACAGAAAAAATCTGGAGACATTCCCTCCAGATTTTTGGATTCCTTATTCCGCACCCAAGGCTGCCATTGTGATGTAGTTGTATGGCTTGTTGAAGTGTGGCAAGAAGAAGATATCAAGAAGCGCTAAGCGTTCGATTGTTACTTTTTCTTGGATAGCTAATGAGAACATGTGGATACCCATTGACATGTCTTCTTTCGAAGCCATTTGCGCTCCAAGAACAACACGTGTATCCTTATCATAAACGATTTTAAGGGTTACTGGGAAGTTATCATGTTCGATAAATTCTGGTTTTTGGTTATCTGTAAATTCAGTAACAGCTGGATTGTAACCAAAGCGTTGCGCTTTTTCAAATGTCAAACCAGTTGAAACCATCTTAAGATCATAGATTGCAATACCATTTGAACCTTGAACACCGATTGATTCAAGTTCAGTTCCACATGCATTGTGAGCTGCTACGATACCTGAGCGAACAGCGTTTGTTGCAAGAGCAATGTAGTTTGTATCACCGATTGAGTTGTCATAGACAGTTGCACAGTCACCGATTGCATAGACATCTTTCAAGCTAGTTTCTTGTTTTTTGTTTACAAGGAAGGCACCATTGCGGAAGAGTTCAATCTTACCATCGCCAAGACCAGTATTTGGACGGAAACCAACAGCCAAGATGACCATATCTACATCAAATGTTTCTTTGTCTGTTACGATACGTTCTACTTTGCCGTCACCTTCAATTGCTTGTACAGTTTGACCAAATGCCAATTGGATACCGTGGTCTTCAAGGTTCTTGCTCATCATATCTGTCAAATCACGGTCGTAGTAACCTGCCAAGCAAGTGTCCACAACATCGATCAAGATGACTTCTTTCCCTTTGCGTTCAAAAGCTTCTGCAAGTTCAACACCGATATAACCTGCACCAACAACTGCTACACGCTTAATTTCTTCATCTTTCAATTTCTCAATTACATCTGCTGAGTTTTGGTACAACTTAACAAATTGAAGATTTTTAAGAGTCGCTTCAAATTCACGTGAACCTTCTTTGATTTCAGCACCTTTGATTGGTGGCAAGATTGGTTGTGAACCAGTTGCAAAAATCAATTTGTCGTAGCTTTCAACATGTTTGCTACCATCTTCTAAAAGAACATGTACTTCTTTTTTGTCATAGTCTACAGACTCAACTGGTGAGTTCATGTATACTTTTGCGCCAAGGCTTTCCAATTGCTCTTTGTCAGAATAGAACAAGCCTTCTGGGCCAGAGATTTGCTCACCAATCCATAGCGCCATTCCGCAACCGAGGAAAGAAATATTTGAGTTTTGGTCAAATACAACAATCTCGTTATCCGCACCATAGTTTGTTAACATAGTTTTGATACAAGCTGTACCAGCGTGGTTTGCACCAACAACAACGATTTTAGACATAAGTAAATCTCACTTTCCTAAAAAATATTTTTTTACAAGTTACATTATACTATATCTTTGGTACCGATTACAATAATTATGCTCAGAAATTCACAACATTTTTTTAATAGGCTATCTCCATAAAAAATACCCCTTGCGGGGTATTAGGTGATCATCATAATTGATTATTTACCAAAAACATTTTTAAGACCTTCTACAGCGCCTTCTACTGCACCTTTTGCATCATCTGCAAGATCTTTGGCTTTATCTGTTGCTTCATCGGCTAATTCTTTTGCTTTACCAGCAGTTTTTTCAATAAGGCCTTCAACTTCTGTTTTCTTATCACCAACGACTTTTCCAGCTGCTTCTTTCAAACCACCTGTTACTTGGTCCAATTTTGCTGACAATTTTTCTTCTGACATATGGCTGTCCTCCTTTTATTTTATAGTTATTATAATAACATAATATCGGAATCGCTTCAACTATTCTGCTCACTATGCCCTATTTTTAAACAGTTTCCCATGAAATGTCCAAAAAATTTACTTTTTAGGAAAGAATAACGAGATAGCTGTGTGAGAATCCTTACGAGAATCAATCTCCATACGATAATCCTTACCAAACTGTAGTCGCAAGCGTTGGTCCACATTTTTTAAGCCGACACCGCCGAGTTTTACAAGAAGATTTTCAGTCGTATCATGCGCAATAAAGCCACGACCATTATCATAGATAGACACGACAAGAAAATCTCCTCTTTCTTCAACGAGCACACGCACCAAGCCCTGTCCCTTGACTTCTTTAATCCCATGGTAAATCGCATTTTCCACCAAGGGCTGCAAAACCAGCTTAGGCAGTTGAAAATCATCAAATCGTGCGTCTTCTTTGATTTCATAGGTCAACTTGTCCCCGTAGCGCTGTTTTTGGATAAAAAGATACTGACGCACATGGTCAATCTCATCTTTTAACGCAATCTGCTCATTCCCCTGATTCAGCGCCAAACGGAAATACTTGGCTAGCGATTTGGTCACCTCAACTACTTTCTCACTATTATTAAACTCCGCCATCCAAACAATTGTGTCTAAGGTATTGTACAGGAAATGAGGATTGATTTGACTGGAGAGAGCTTGTAGCTCGTATTTGCGGACATTTTGCTCTTCTTCTTTGACTGCAAGCATCAATTTGTCAATCTGATTCAACATACGATTAAATTGACGAGCTAAATCAACCAATTCAGGTGCCCCCTGCTCATTAGCACGTAAACTGGCATTTCCATTTCCAATGGCCAAAATCGTTTCCTGTAAATCCCGCAAAGGTTTGATCCAGTGGCGCAAGATAAACCAAATCCCCAAGAGACAAATAGCAAGTGCCAAGAAACCTGTCCCTACAAAGGATAGCAGAATCTGCCTTTGCAAGTCGTGAAGAGTTTCCAGAGAAGCCACTCCAATCATCACCCAATCACTCTGAGGAATCTTGTACTGGTAGACATAGGAGGCTCCTTGATTGACATAGCCGTTTTTCGCTAAGATGTAAGGCTCCAAGGCTTTCATCTCCTCACTAGATGAATAGACACTCTTTTTGGGATGATAGACAAATTCATGATTGCTATTGATAATAAAGGTAAAGCCGTCTTCTCCCAGCTGCAAGCTATCCAAATAGTGCGACAGGGTATCATAAGCAATATCCAAGCGAACAACAGCGAGATTCTCGCCTTTTTCATCCACCACTTCTTGGGTAATAGAAACTACCCACTTGTCGCTTGATTCTGATAAGTTTTGCCGGGCTGGTGTCAGGACAGGCATAGCATGCTCATGGATAGCTGCTTGATACCAAGCCTCTTTCATCATATCGCTAGATGTTTTCATGCTGACCGCCTCATCTGTTGCTACCAAGTGACCTGATTTTGTCACAAGAACAGCTGAGACCAAGTCGCGGTCGGTTGATAAAATCGTATCAAATAGTTTGCGAAGATTGCCCTCGTTTTGAGCGCTAGAATCTTCTGCGTAAGTCTTTACCAAGTCATTCGTAGCAAGACTACTGGTCGTTTCCTTTAACTTTTCCAAATAAGACTGGACGAATTGACCACTTTGAGAAATGGTATGTTGCGTACTTTGCTCAGTTGTTTCACGAATCACATCCGAACTCGTATGATAATAAACTGCACCAACAATACCCAGAAGCAATAACATGGTAACAGCCACATAAACAACTAACTGAACAAAAAGAGAAAACCGCTTCATCTCTGCTCTCCTTTTTTAAATTGGCGGGGGGTGACACCAACAACCTGTTTGAAACGCTGAGAAAAATAGTTCATATCTTCAAAACCGACCTGCTCTGCTATTTCATAGATTTTTAAATCGGTTGTTAACAGTAACAATTTGGCTCTTTTCATCCGCTCTTGAATGAGATAATCTTGAAAGGGCAGTCCTAATTCTTTTTTAAAAATAACACTGAGGTGTGAGGGACTAAATCCGAGATTCTGAGCCAGAGATTTGAGGGATAAATCTTGGTCTGCCAAGCGTTCTTGGATGAGTTGTGCGAAACTGGATTCTTCACTTTGCTGAACTAAATCACGAATCTGCTGCCTTTTGTCTTCCCTATCTAGTTTCTCCTTAACCTTGAGTAACATCTCCTCCACATCTGCTTTGGAAAAAGGTTTGAGAAGATAGTCATCTGCTCCTAACTTAACAGCGGACAGCGCATAGTCAAAATCATCATAACCAGTCAGAAAGACAATATGCGTCTCTGGATAATGCTCTTTGACCAGTTGCGCCAATCGGATACCGTTCATGTGCGGCATGTTGATATCGGTAAGAAGGATGTCTGCCTGCTCTTTCTGAAATAACTCCCAAGCCGCTAGGCCATTTTCAGCTTCTGCCACAACTACCATGCCCAGTTTGTCAAAATCAATCAAAGACGAAATCCCCTGCCGGACAAGGTATTCATCTTCTACAATCATCATTTTATACATAACTTTCTCCTGTTGTCTCTAGTATAGCAGAAAACCGACCATCTTCCTATACAGTCTTGTCTATTTTCATATAAATAAGGCGAGTTTCCCCGCCTTACCTTCATATAATCAATTGAAACTGACAATTGTTACGTTGCTAAAATTGCAAGCATAATCGGAGTTAGGAAAGATGATGCCTCAGTTTCAAATGAGTATATTACACATAGTTTAAGAGGTAGCCATAGCCTTGACTTTCCATTTCTGCTTTTGGAATAAACTTGATTGAAAGGCTATTGATACAGTAGCGCAGACCACCTTTATCTTTCGGGCCGTCTGTAAAGACATGACCCAAATGAGAGTCGCCAACTCGGCTTCTTACCTCAGTCCGCACCATGTTGAAACTGGTATCATCTTTATACGTTGCTACGTCTGGACTGATTGGTTTTGAGAAACTTGGCCAGCCACATCCTGAATCATACTTGTCTTTTGAAGAAAAGAGAGGCTCGCCTGTTACAATATCCACGTAGATTCCATCTTCAAATTGATCCCAATAACGGTTTGAGAAGGCACGTTCTGTGTCATTCTTTTGCGTTACAGCGTACTCTTCTGCCGTGAGCATCTTCTTGATTTCTTCATCACTTGGTTTGTGGTACAAATTTTCATCAATGACAGGATAGCTAGCTTGGTTGACGTTAATATGACAGTATCCATTTGGATTTTTCTTGAGGTAATCTTGGTGATATTCTTCTGCTTCTACAAAGTTTTCCAAAGCACCTTTTTCAACGGCAAGTGGTTTATCAAATTTCTTAGCTTGTTCATTAAAAACTTCTTCAATGACAGCTGAATCGTCCTTATCCGTGTAATAAACACCTGTTCGATACTGGGTTCCACGGTCATTTCCTTGTTTGTTGACACTGGTTGGGTCAATGATACGGAAATAGTGGAGCAAGATTTCACGGAGGGATACTTGATTCTTATCGTAGGTCACTTTAACTGTTTCAGCATGACCTGTCTGGCTAATCAATTCATACTTGGTGGTGCTTCCTTTACCGTTAGCATAACCAGATACAGCATCTGTCACTCCCGGAACACGTGAGAAGTATTCTTCTACACCCCAGAAACAACCGCCTGCAAGATAAATTTCTCTAAGATCTTCTTTCATATTGTCTTTTTTATCCTTTCTTGTGACTTCGTTGGTCTGGCTCATGGCTGCATCTTTAATTTGCGAAGTAGATGATGTGGAAGATCCAGTCAACAAACGACTTCCCAATACAAAGGCTACAACCACAATCAACACACTGCCAAGGATGAGGAATAATTTGGACTTATCTTCCATATCCTACCTCCTACTTGATTTCTTTGAGCTTGTCTTCGATACCAGCTTTATCCATAAATCCTGGATGGACTTCTACCAAAACGCCATCACTACCGATAAAGGCTGAGGTTGGGTAAGCACGGACACCGTATTCTTGCAATAATTTTCCGCTTGGGTCAAGAAGGACTGGCATGTGTTTGTAGTCAAGTCCATCATACCATTTTTTGAAATCTTCTGCAGACTTTTCACCCATGTGATTAGGAGAAACAACTGTTAAGATGACATAATCCTTACCTTCTTCCTGACTCGCAAGTTCTTCTGTGTCATGCAAGGTTGAAAGACAGATTGAACACCATGATGCCCAGAATTTCAGATAAACTTTTTTGCCCTTGAAATCAGATAGCTTATAGGTCTTTCCATCTACACCTTCTAAACTAAAATCAGGTGCTGGTTTCCCATCATTCATCGCTTTTGGTTCTCCTTCTTTCATATCGTCTTTCTTCATGTCCTTGTTGTCATCAGACATCTTGTCATCTTTCATATCTTTCTTTTCATCGGACATCTTATCTTCTTTTTTCATCATAGCACTATCATCTGTTTTTTTCATATCATCCATCTTCTGGTTGGTTGAGCAGGCAGTTAAAACACCTAAACAAATGAGGCTAGTGAGTAGCAGGTTGCGTTTTTTCATACTGTCCTCCCTTATTTATCCTTGTCGTCCATTTTTTCGTCTTTCATATCCTCTTTGTCAGACATCTTATCATCTTTCATGTCTTTTTTCTCGTCAGACATGTTATCTTTCATTTCGTCTTTTTTCATGTCATCTTTATCAGACATTTTTTCATCCTTCATGTCTTTTTTCTCGTCAGACATGTTATCTTTCATTTCGTCTTTTTTCATGTTGTCTTTGTCAGACATTTTTTCATCCTTCATGTCTTTCTTTTCATCAGACATCTTGTCTTCTTTTTTCATCATCGAGCTGTCATCTGTTTTTTTCATATCGTCTGTCTTTTGAGTAGAGCAAGCAGTTAACAATCCAACTGACAAGAGGCTAGCGAGTAATAATGTTTTTGTTTTCATGAGATTTCTCCTTTTGTAATGAATGATTTTTTTGTTTATCCAAATAGTTGTGTAAAAATGTTTAAATTGCCTAACATGAGCAAGATTCCCATTAAGATAATGATGGCTCCACCAATTTTCTTCAAGGTCCCCATGTAAGGTTTGAGTTTACTGAAGTAGCGTAAGACAAATGATGAAGCCAAGGCTACTAATAAGAATGGAAGGGCAAGACCTAATGTGTAGAGCAACATCAAGATTGCTCCCTGCCAAGCACCATCTCCTCCAGATGCTGCAATGGCAAGCACTGAACTGAGGACCGGTCCGACACATGGCGTCCATCCAAAGCTAAAGGTCAAACCGAGCAAGAAAGCATTGTAGAAATCGTTGCGTTTTTTATTCTGCTTGAATTGTACACTTTTTTGTTTTTGCAAATGGGCGATATTGATAATCCCCATTTGGTGAATCCCAAGGACAATGACGATTGCTCCAAGAACATACCGGAACCAGTCAGTATAAAGAAGATTTCCAAGGAAGCCTGCTCCGTAGCCTAAGGTGACAAAGACCATGGATAGTCCTGCGATGAAAAAGAGAGTCTTGACAATACCATACCAGGCAATCTCAAATCCTAAAATTCTCACGGTTCGCGGTTCATCTGAGTCGAGTAAGACACCAACGTAAACTGGCAAGAGTGGCAAGATGCAGGGTGAAAAGAAGGATAAGATTCCTGCTAAAAACACCGATAGTAAAAATACAAGTGAGGTCATTTCGTTACTCCTTATCAATTTGTAAGTCTAGTATAGTCCTATTCCACCCCAAAAACTAGAGAATTTGATGCGGAAAAACTTGAATTTGATAAGATACGAAAAAAATCTACCACTTTCGTGATAGATGACGCAATTATTCCATATCAAAACTCTCTGCTGTTTGCCCATCAGGCATACAAATAGAAAATAAAATTCCCACAATTGCTGGTACAAGCCACGGAAGCGATGCATCTGCAAATGGCAGAGCAGCAATAAGCTTACCTAATCCGTCCAATTTGAATTGCGCACTGATGATGGTCGCAAAAGCGACAATGGTAACCAAGGAAATGGTCAGCTGCATACCGATTTTCGAGAGCGGAACCAAGCGATTGACAATGACTAAGAGAACAATGGCAATGGTAATCGGATAAAGAATTTGCAAAACTGGTACTGAGTAGGCAATAATGGCTGATAGACCGATATTAGCAATTCCAAAGCCAATCAAGGTAAAGAGCGTTGCATAGACCTTATATCCTAAGCGTGGGAAGGTTTTAACAAAGAACTCCGAAGTTGACACAATCAAGCCAACTGTTGTTGTAAAGCAGGTCATGGTCACCATGATCGCTAGGAAAATCTGCGCACTTGAACCAAAGATAGCTTGCGTTGCTTGCGATAGCACATAGACCCCCTTGTTGGAATCAGATGCCATAATCTCTGCCGGAATTGGGAAATGATTGCCCAAGAACCCCAGTCCGATATACAGAGCACTGAAACCTAGAGCCACAACGATTCCTACAACCCAAATCGTGGATACATATTCTTTTTTAGAAGCAAAACCAAGCTGGTTCATGGTTTCTACAGCAATCACACTAAAGGCAACTGAGGCAAGGGCGTCAAGCGTATTATAACCTTCTAAAAATCCTGTTCCAAAGGCCGATGTCACATAGGTACCTGATGCTGTCATCGGAGTACTACTGCCGTATTTTGTAGCTCCTAAAACAACCAAGACCACAATCAACAAAGCAAAGACCGGTGTCAAAATTCTTCCTACCAAGTCGAGAATTTTAGAGGGATTGAGCGAAATCAGATAGGCTGCAGTGAAATAGATGAGGGTAAAGATGAGCAAGCCCCACTGACCGTTACCAGCTAAAAGCGGAGCAACTCCTACTTCATAGGCTGTCGTTGCTGTCCTAGGAATGGCAAAGAATGGTCCAATTGACAAATAAAGGGCCACCAGATAAGTCGTTGCAAACCACGGCGCAATCTTGCGTGAAATTTCATAGACATAACCTTTAGGATTTAAAGTCCCGATGATGAGAGTCAAGACAGCAATTCCTACACCTGAGAGGACAAATCCACTAATGGCTGACCAAAAATTCTCGCCTGATAAGGCACCCAGTGTAGGGGGGAAGATTAAATTTCCCGCTCCAAAAAATATACCAAACAGGAGCAAACCTGTTAAGGAACCCTTTTTAATCATGTAAATCTCCTTTTCATTCAATAGTCTCTATTATATCAAAAACTCTCTATCAGATGATACTTCCTTTCGATTTTTAAAGGTTTTGTCAATTCTGAATTTTCACACAAATTTATTCATTTTATCATTAAACAACAAAATCAAGACTAGACACTTTTGTCTTAGCCTTGACTCTCTTTTTATCGGAAACGCAACAATCTCAAACTATTTAAGATGACCAAAATCGTTGATACTTCATGGAAAAAGACACCTTCTGTCAGATCAAGGATTCCTAGAAAATTCAGCAAGATTAAGAGAATGATGACCGTAATCGAAAATCCGATATTAAAACGGGTAATCCTGCCGTATTTCCAGCTAAGTTGGTAGAGCAAGCTCACATTATCTAAATTGTTGTGAATGATGATAACATCGCTCATCTCAAGCGCCACATCTGTCCCACCACCCATGGCAATTCCAATGTCTGCATGCGCCAGAATCGGAGCATCATTCAGACCATCACCCATCATACCAACGATTTTTCCTTCTTTCCCATACTCTATCAGATAAGCCACCTTGTCCTCAGGCAGACACTGGGCATGGACACCTGTAATCTGCAACTGTTCCGCGACAAATTGGGCTGTCTCTCTCCTATCTCCTGTTAACATGACAACTTCCACCCCTGCTTGTTGCAAGGCCGTAACTGTCGTACCTGCCTCATCACGTATCGTATCGACTAATTCAATAAACCCGACAATCTGCTTGTCCTGTGCGACAAACAATAAGGTTCCATAACTTTCTTTTGACAAATAGCCATGCGGATCAGCAGCATTTCCCATAAACTGCTGACTACCAATCGCAATATCCCCCATTTGGATACCGTGTCCCACGTGTTCCTTGACTGGTAAGACCGTTTCCGGTGCGCTATGAGATCGATCTTTAAAATAAGCCAAGATTGATTTTGCGAGCGGATGAGCAGATCTACTTTCCATATATAAAATAAGGGGCAGCAGCTCTGGATCTTCCAACTGATAGTCATTAAGCCGGAATTCTCCCTTGGTCAGAGTACCTGTTTTATCCGTGCAAAGGACCGATAACTGCATCATATTTTCCAAAACTTGACCATTTTTGATTAACACCCCATGCTTCGCACCAAAACTCATGGCGCTCAGCATGGCAGGCGTAATGGAGGCAATCAAGGCACAAGGACTTGCTACCGTCAACAAAATCATACCACGGTAAAAGGCTTCAACAAAGGATTGCCGTTGAACAAACATTAGGCAAGCAATAAAAACTACAACACCAACCAAGACCAGTATGACATACTTCTTTTGAAGCTGGTGAATACGTCTATCCCGTTTACTCTGACTGTTACTAGCTGCTTGGATAAGAGAAACAATCTGGGCATATCGGCTCTCACTACTTTCTTTTGTAACCTGATAGGTTGCAGTCTCTCCGACATTCAGCGTTCCTGCAAAGACCTGCTCCCCTTTTTCTTTCATGACAGGAAGACTCTCACCTGTCAAAAGACTTTCATCAACCAGCATTTCTTCCTCAGCCTGTCCGTCTAGGGCAATCTGCTCTCCCTTTGTTACTACAAGAATATCATGGAGATGGATCGCTTCAATGTCTTTCAACTCTACTTGTCCGTCACTTTTTAGGACACTAGCCTGCTTAGGAATCTGGGTCATCAAACTTTCCATAGTAACCATCGATTTACGATAAACATAGTCTTCCAACACCTCAGAAGCTGCAAAGATAAAGAGCAATATGGCTGCCTCACTAAAATAAGCAATTGCAACCGCTCCAAGGGCTGATAAAATCATCAATAAATCAACCTGAAAATCTCCCGTACCCAGCATTTCTTTGATAACATCTTTTCCAATCGGTCCACCAAGCGATACAATCGCTAAACAGAAAAAACCGATACTCCAGCTACTTGAGAGATGCTCCAAGGCTAGTCCTATCCCCAAACTCAGTGTCCCCAGAAGAAACAAGATTCCTCTTTGCGTTTTGACAATAGCTTTCATTGTTACTCCTCCTCTTTGATATGAAAACCGAAAAAAGAGCATACCTATGGACAGTTCGTACTGTCTCACAGATATGCTCAGCTAATCACCAAACAAGTTTCTGCTGTCTAAACCCTTATAGACCCGGCTACGCAACTATAGGTTGCTGCTTGTTCATATGCTATTTATTTTACAAGGCTAGTATAGCATAAATTCATAGGACTGTCAAGAATTTCTCAATCTTTCTTATTCAAATTGCTCATCAAACTCTGCACATAAATCATCAAATTTCGGATTAGCTAATAATGGTTGAACATCCATGCCGCCTTCGTATAATACTGCTCAGTGCCATTTGATAACTCATTGACATAGCCTATTTTCTACATGTTTTAAAAATTGATAAGCAAAAGCCAAATCAAACGGTAAATGTTCCCCTTGAAAATATTCTCGACCCAAAGCTAGACTTATCTTGTAAATCATCCTACCAGCTAAGAACGCTCCAATCATCTCCGATTAACTGATAAACCGTACGATGATAATAATAGATAGAAACAGCATGATTTTGAATTCCCACTTCTAGCAGCCATCTTAAAGTACATCATTGCAAGGGATAAATTTGGTAATACAGATCTTCCATATAGGTAGTAATACCCTAGGTTCGCAAGAGCTTGGTCTTGTCCTAGCAGTACCGCAATCGATAATATTCAACGGCAAGCGTATAGTTTTCTTCATGATAAAATGATGCACCTTTATTCAATAAATAATCTACGTCAGCCAATTCAATCGCATGTAAATCAGCTTCATTCAATACCATCATCTCTTGTTCTATCATACTATCCACTCTTTCTATTTTCATCGACTCACTTCAATAGCAGTATCATTATCCTTTATTAGTTATCTTCTATACATGTATATTTTTGTATTGCTGTAATATATTTTGAGATGATTGTCAATATCATCATAACAAACTCACATGGACATTTAGCCATCTATCGAAAGAAAAGGCAAAAAACATTTCACTCTTTGAAATAGCGTCAAAAATCTATACGTAATAAACAGTTGCACTCTTTCAGTATGCAAAAGTCAGTAACGGATAACTAAAAGGGGATTAAAAATAAAAAAGCACCTTGGGATAGTGCCCCAAAGTGCTTAATATTAAGGCTTTTCAGCCCTTAACTCTCTAAAGAGATTATTTTTTCAAGTTGTAGAAAGAGTTCAACCCTTTGTAAACTGCAACTTCACCAAGTTGATCTTCGATACGAAGCAATTGGTTGTATTTCGCGATACGGTCAGTACGTGACAATGAACCTGTCTTGATTTGACCAGCGTTTGTTGCAACCGCGATGTCAGCGATTGTTGAATCTTCAGTTTCACCTGAACGGTGTGATACAACCGCAGTGTAACCAGCTTCTTTCGCCATTTCAATTGCTTCAAATGTTTCAGTAAGTGTACCGATTTGGTTTACTTTGATAAGGATTGAGTTAGCAGCACCTTCTTTGATACCACGTGCAAGATAGTCAGTGTTTGTAACGAAGAAGTCGTCACCAACCAATTGAACACGTTTACCAAGACGTTCAGTAAGAGCTTTCCAGCCATCCCAGTCATTTTCATCCATACCGTCTTCGATAGTGATGATTGGGTATTTGTTTACCAACTCTTCAAGGTAGTCGATTTGCTCTGCAGAAGTACGTACAGCAGCTCCTTCACCTTCAAATTTAGTGTAGTCGTAAACTTTACGCTCTTTGTCGTAGAACTCAGATGATGCACAGTCAAAACCAATCATGATTCCGTTTTCGCCAGCTTCGTAACCAGCTGCTTCGATTGCTTCGATGATTGTTTCAACACCGTCTTCAGTTCCTTCAAATTTAGGAGCAAATCCACCTTCATCACCAACAGCTGTTACCAAACCACGAGCTTTAAGGATTTTCTTCAAAGCGTGGAATACTTCAGCACCCCAACGAAGACCTTCTTTGAAAGTTGGCGCACCAACTGGCAAGATCATGAATTCTTGGAAAGCGATTGGAGCATCTGAGTGAGAACCACCGTTAACGATGTTCATCATTGGTGTAGGAAGAACTTTTGTATTGAATCCACCAAGGTAGCTGTAAAGTGGGATTTCAAGGTAGTCAGCAGCAGCACGTGCTACAGCGATAGAAACACCAAGGATTGCGTTTGCACCCAATTTACCTTTGTTTGGAGTACCGTCAAGAGCGATCATTGCACGGTCGATAGCTTGTTGGTCGCGGACATCGTAACCGATGATAGCATCTGCAATAACGTTATTTACGTTATCAACAGCTTTTTGTGTACCAAGACCAAGGTAACGAGATTTGTCTCCGTCACGAAGTTCTACTGCTTCGTGCTCACCAGTAGAAGCTCCTGAAGGAACCATACCGCGACCGAATGCGCCTGATTCAGTGTAAACTTCTACTTCAAGTGTTGGGTTACCGCGTGAGTCTAGGACTTCGCGAGCGTAAACATCAGTAATAATTGACATTTTTTACTCTCCTTTGAGTTAATTTTATTTACTAAACCATGTTACCTCAAAAACGCTTTTTTTTCAAGGAAAAACTCGTTTTTTTCGTATATATTAAAATGATAACGTTTCCTAGTTTCTACTTCTAAGCAATTCTGAAACTAAAAATCAATACCAAAGCCATAACCAGTTGAAATACACCAATCAAGCCCATGTAAACGAGAAATTTCGGGCCTTCTTGAAGGAATTTCTTAAAATCCAATCGAAGACCAATCGCGGCAAGAGCTGTAATTTCAAACCACGTGCTAAACCATTTTGATCCACCACTGAAAAAGCTCGGTAGTGGTAGGCTGCTGTTTACACAGCAAAGAATTAGAAAAGCGAGAATATACCACGGAATGCTCGCTAAAACAGACTTGTCCGCAGACTGTTCTGCTGTAAGACTCTGCTTTTTCCGATTCATAAAACGCTCAAAAGTAAAGACGACAACCACTAAAAAGAGAATGCGTGTAATCTTAAAAAGGGTAGCATACTGGGTGACTGTTTCATTAATCAAACTAGCAGAAGCCACAACCTGACCAACTGACTGCAATACTCCACCTGTCAGAGCGCTATTTTCCAAGTCTGAAAAAGCAAACAGCTGCACCCCAACCAAGGGCAGGACAAACATTAAAATGGTCCCTAGGAGATTGATGAGGACAATCGCCTGCCCCTTATCCTTACTGTCTGCCTTAATAGCTGGTGCAATAGCTCCAATCGCTGATGAGCCACAAACTGCATTTCCACCCGCAATCATGAGAGACATTTCATCCTTAAAGCCCAATCTTCGGCCTAAAAAATAGGCAAAGAGAATGACACTGGTCATCATGAGGATAATATACATCAATCCTGAAAGACCTAGGTCTCCAATGGTCTGAAAGGTCACCGTCAGTCCTAATAAAGCTACTGAAAACTCCAGTAATTTACTTTCTGAAAATTTAGTCCCCTTTTCCAGTCGTTGGCTTCTACAAACTGTGTTTCCTAGAACAATCCCAATACAAATAGCCAAACTAGCCGCACCAATACTGGGAAAAAAGGCTGCTAAACCTTTTGCAATGACCGCTACCAGAAATGATAGAATAAAACCCGGTAGAATATCCCGATTGAATTGTTTCATAATTGCCTCCTTTGTCATACTTGCCCTTATTGTACCATAGTTTACTCTCTTTTACTGACTCAAGGCTACAATTCCCTCTATTTCCCAAGCTCTCCTTTTATGGTATACTAGAAGTATGAAAGATATCAATGACCTTATTATGCAACAAGCTGCTGGCGGTTTGAAAATCAATCCTGACGAGCAGCGCACATTTTTAAATACCTTTGAAGAACGTGTGATTGGCTTATGTAGCATTGAAGAAGCCAATTCGCAACTACTAGCAGATCATTTCAAGAAAATTCTAGGACAAATAACCCATGACTATAAACCCGTCTTGGTCAAAATCTCGCCCTTTATGGATAGCCAAAAGCAGATTTTCTATTTGAAAGCGGCTCAAGAATTGGGCTGTGAAGCTACTATTGTGGCGGAAGACTGCGCAGCTATTTTCGGTCTGGTCATTCACACGGATTGTCCGAGTCAGGTTGAAAACCAGGAACTGACTACTCAATTCGCAGAAATCCTCTACCCCACTCCTGCAAAAACAGTGAAAAAGTCCTCATTTTGGGAGAAATTATTTGGTCAGTCTAGAAAAGACTAGGCAGGAATAGTTCGTTCCTGCCTAGTCTTTTTTACACCTATTCACACATCCTTATCCAATAATTCAAGGACTTTTAATAGATTTCTTTCATTGATTTGATATGGAGCTTGTTCTTGGACAATGGGCTTAGCGCAAAAGGCAATTCCAAGACCAGCTGTCTGAATCATGGGCAAATCATTTGCCCCGTCCCCTACAGCAATGGTCTGCGCCAAGGTTAGACCATTTTCACTCGCCCATTTCTCAAGATAGGCTTTCTTGGTTTCCTTGGTGACCACATCTCCTAAGACACGACCCGTTAGAATGCCCTCCTCTACTTCCATACGGTTGGCTTTTATGTAATCAATTTCTAGCTTTTCAGCCAGCACATCCACCGTTTCATGGAAGCCACCTGAGACGACCGCAATCTTATAGCCTCTCGCGTGCAATTCTGCAACCAACTCTCTTGCCCCAGAGGTGAAATGAATCTTTTCTAAAATTCGGTCAAATACACTTATAGGAAGCCCCTTTAAGAGGGCAACCCGTGCAGCTAATGCCTCTTTGAAATCCAATTCTCCCCTCATGGCACGCTCAGTGATATCTGCAACTTGACTTCCGACGCCTGCTTCTTCTCCAAGCAAATCAATCCCTTCTTCTAAAATCAAGGTGCTGTCCACATCCATGACTAATAACCCTTTTACTGTCATTTTCTTCTCCTTATTTGTATAAAACAAAAAGCCCGAGGGCTTTTTATGTTTAGTAACGAATGGCTTCTCTCGTTTTTTCGTAGGAACGTACAAAGCGCTCTGTTACTCCTGGTTCAACAGCTTCTAAGGCAAATGAAATTTCTTCGAAAGCCGCTTGATAATCGTAGTCCTTCTCAAAAATCGCTAATGCGCGAGTAAAGGCTTGCTGAATCGAAGCATTTGATGAACGGTAGCGGTTTGAATACTGAAGTAGCTGCTCTGTTAGAGCTGCATTTTGAACGATGGTATAAGCTACTTCTTCCAATTCATTCATGTCAAATGTCGCATTTTCCAACAAACGATTGACGATTTCAATATTAATCCGTTTATAATCTAACTCTGCCAACAAGGCTTCCACATGGCCACTCGTTCTGAAGAAGACAGATAGGAAATCTTCTGGAATACCTGGCAAACTACGTTTTTCCATGTAGCGTTTCAAGGTATGCAACTGATTGATATAAAGAGTTGCTTTCTTACGCGCATTGGTCTCAGATACTTCTTGGGATTTCAAATAATCCGCTAATACAAGCTGTTCTTCCTCCATTTGTTTGAGGGTTGTAAGAGCATGCTCTAAACGCTCCTCAAGGATGGAATAGGCAACTTGTGGTGTTTCTAATTCTGCAATGCTGTCATGAACGACCGTTTCCATCGATGATAATTTAGTTGCTAGTTTTGAAATACGAGATAGCTTGCTTTCCACCAAAATGTAGGAATGATTGAGGCGTTCTGCTTCTTCTGTCAAAATACCTGTGTTATGCACAACATGTTCAAGGAATTTTGGCAGGTTTTTGCTAATCTTAACAGCTCCCTTGTGAGCTTCGATTTCACGAGTAAAGATTTGGTATAGGTAATCAATCTTAGCTTGGATTTCTCCAATTTCTGCCTCAGCAGCATCCAAATCAAATGAGACGATGAGGGCAGTTGTTTCACGAATGGCTACTCGAATTTCTTGGAAATGAGATTCAACATTTCCTTCTGTAAATAGGTAACCTTCTTCGACTAGTTTGCGATAACCAGCTTCCAAGTCTTCCAATTGATCTGGTAAGGTCTTGTTAACCTTTTCAATCAAGGCAGGAATGCGATCCATAATTTGATTGAGGGCAATCATGTGCTCTTCTGTCTTATCCAAAATGCCTGCAGCTTCAATTGGGTCACCTGATGAGTTGAGCATGACAAATTCAGAAAATTCAACTTCGATATTTTTGAGTTGTTTTTCCAATTCTGGCAAGGTTTCTCCGTATTGCTCAGCCTTTTCACGGACAGATTCTTGCAAGCTATCAAAGAGATCCAAGGCATGCTTGACACGACCCGAATTTCTCTCTTCTTGTTCCTTTAGGTCTTTTAATCCTTGACGGATTGCCATGATATCTTCTTCAATCAAGTCGATTTGGCTTTCGATGCTGTCGATAGCGCTTTTAGCACGAACAAAACGAAAAGAGTTGTTAAAAGCTTCTGCTTCAAAAATATGATTTTCAATATCTGCAAAAGAATTGAGAGATAAGTCAACCCACTTTTGATTCCACTCACGGAAGGATACCTGACTCTGACCAATCAAATGCAAGCTTTTTACTGCTTCCACTTCATCGTTGACAGGTAAATTGAATAAATCTTCTTTTCGATCTTCTAATGCAATTAATAAATTATCATTTCGTTTACGGGCGATAAGGCAAGCAATATAGGCAATAATTAAGATAACAACAATCGCAACGATTAAAATGATTGTTCCTCTAGACATGTAAATCTCCTTAGATAATAGTTTGTACTGGAAAATATCGCTTTATTATATCATACTTTTGGGCGATATGCACTTGTTTTTTCGAAAATCAAACATCGAGTGTCGAATAGACCGCATTTTCTTCGATAAATTCGCGACGAGGTTCCACCTTATCCCCCATGAGCATGTCAAAAATTTTATCCGCTTCTGCTGCATCATCAACAGATACACGGGCCATTAGTCGATTTTCTGGGTTCATCGTTGTTTCCCATAGTTGGTGATCATCCATTTCTCCAAGCCCCTTGTAACGCTGAATGGTAGGCTTAGAGCGTCCTTGGCTATGCCGCGCTAGTGCTTCCTGCAATTCCTGCTCTTGATTAACACCAGGTTGAATATACTCTTTGACATCACTTCCAACCTTAACCCCGTAAATCGGTGGTTGGGCAATGTAGACATAACCGGCTTCCACAATCGGTCGCATATAACGATAAAAGAGGGTTAAAAGCAGGGTTCTGATATGGGCACCATCAACATCGGCATCGGTCATGATGACGAGTTTTTGATAGCGCGCCTTGCTAACGTCAAAATCCGCTCCAAAGCCTGTTCCCATAGCTGTGAACAAACTGCGGATTTCCTCATTGGCCAAGATTTTATCCATGCTGGCTTTTTCAACGTTGAGGATTTTCCCACGGATTGGCAAGATAGCTTGGAATTCACGATTACGTCCTGATTTTGCTGAGCCGCCCGCTGAATCTCCCTCTACAATAAAGAGTTCTGTTTGAGCTGAATCGTTTGAGGAACAGTCTGCCAGCTTCCCAGGTAGATTGGAAATTTCTAGCCCTGATTTCTTGCGGGTCACTTCACGCGCACGCTTGGCCGCAATCCGAGCCTTACTTGCTAGGATTCCTTTTTCTACGATACGGCGGGCAATTTGCGGATTCTCCAATAGGAATTCTGAAAAAGCTTCTGAGAAGAGGCGGTTGGTAATTTTCACGACCTCGCTATTTCCGAGTTTGGTCTTGGTCTGCCCTTCAAATTGCGGTCCGGGATGTTTTACAGAGATGACAGCAGTCAACCCTTCTCGGACATCCTCACCTGTCAAATTGTCTTCGTTTTCCTTGAGGATTTTATTTTTCTTAGCATAATCATTGATGACGCGAGTCAAAGCTGTACGGAAACCTTGCTCATGCGTTCCACCCTCATGAGTATGGATGTTATTGGCAAAGCTGACGACATTTTCGTGATAGCTTGTCGTATACTGCATGGCTACTTCAACCGTGATATCATCCATTTCACCGTCTGTATAAATCGGTGTTTCAAAAATGACATCCTTATTTTCGTTGAGGTATTCCACGTAAGAAGCAATTCCGCCTTCATAGTGGTATTCCTTACTTTGCTCCAAACCCTCACGCTTATCGGTAATTGACAAGTGCAAGCCACGATTGAGGAATGCAAGTTCCTGCACGCGTTTGTTGAGTTTGGCAAAATCAAACTCTGTCGTTTCTGTGAAAATTTCTGGGTCTGGTGTAAAATGAACAGTCGTCCCTGTCTTGTCGGTCTGATCGATGATTTCAAGATCAGCCACCACTTCACCTCTGCGGTATTCTTGGTAGTAGACATTGCCATTCTTGTAAACACGCACATCTAGTTGCGTTGAAAGGGCATTTACAACGGATGAACCTACCCCATGCAAACCACCTGAAACCTTGTAGCCGCCACCGCCGAATTTTCCGCCAGCATGTAAGACCGTAAAGACTGTTTCAACCGCTGGACGTCCTGTCTTTTCTTGAATATCAACTGGGATACCGCGTCCATTATCAACGACCGTAATTGAATTATCCTTTTCAATATAGAGTTCAATATGGGTCGCAAAACCAGCCAAGGCTTCGTCAATTGAGTTATCAACGATTTCCCAGACCAAATGGTGCAAACCTTCTTTTGAGGTCGAACCGATATACATTCCTGGGCGCAAGCGTACCGCTTCAAGACCTTCTAAGACCTGAATCTGACTGGCATCATATTCTTGAGCTTTTTCCTGTAAATTAGTGATTTCTTCTGTCATTCTTCTTCCTTTATTTTTTCTGGTAAAATAGTCTTTAAACCTTTGTATCCTCTGGTTTTAGCAGCTATTCTACACATCATCTACTCATAATCAGACTAGCTGAACTAGTACCCTTTATTATATCATATTTCTCGCTATATTCCTACAAAAAAAGGAGGGAGAATCCGACCTCATCTCTTCGAAATCGATTTTCTCCACTCCCTTATCTGTACAGACAATTATCAATGGCTATTGCTTATATACCATCGCTCGGGCTAGGCTATCTCCATCACCACCAAGAAGATCTACCAACTGATACGCAAAATCTAACGCCGTTCCTGCCCCTCGACTGGTTACAATATTGCCGTCAATGACAACTGTTTCTGTCACATGCCGACCTGACGAAATCGTTTCTTCTTGACCAGGATAGCAAGTATAGCGACGCTCCTTTAGAAGCTCTGCTTTTTCTAAAACAATCGGTGCTGCACAAATGGCCGCCACATATGTATCTTGCCCCGCAACTGCTTGTAAGGCTGCAATCAAACCTGCATGGTCGCGCAAGTTAACAGAACCCGGCATACCACCTGGCAAGACCACCATGTCATAGGCTGATAAATCCCCGTCAAAGACCCTATCTGCCTGCACTTTAATACCGTGAGAACCCTCGACTTCTAAGCCTGTCAACCCCACCATATCACACTCCATCGAAGCCCGACGCAGAACATCTACTGGGGTTAAAGCCTCAATTTCTTCAAAGCCATTTGCTAGTATAACTGCTACTTTTTTCATAAGACACCTATCTTTCTACACGTTTAATCGTGATTTTTTTGTATGCCCGCGACTTATTATAACGCTGTTCGTTGAACAAGGTATATTGGTAACTCATGGATAACATCAAGCCAACTCCGATGAGATTGGAGATGATGGAGGAGCCACCTTGAGAAATAAAGGGGAGAGGAATCCCTGTCAGAGGAAGAACGCCAATAGCTGCGCCGATATTTTCAAAGACATGAAAGAGCAACATCATGATGTAACCTGTCGAGATGTAAGTATAAAAACGATTGTTCGATTGTAGGGTAATCCGCAACATGCGGTAAATCAACAAGGTATACAGCCCAATTAGGGTCACCCCACCGATAAATCCAAAGTCTTCTCCAATGACAGTAAAAATCATATCACTCTCCCGAACGGGAACGAGGAGATTTGTTTTATTAAAGCCTAAACCGGTTAAACCACCGCTGCCAATCGCTACTAAGCTTTGCGCCTGCTGATAGGTCGTTGATTTGGCATTTTTAAAAGGATCTAGCCAAGCTGCGATACGGTTGATTTTATAGGTATCCATCCCCATATTATGCAAAAAGGTTGTCCCACCTGGAGCGATAAAAAGAAGCAAAAAGCCCCCTACCAAGACAACCGCAGCAATAAAGGTCGGTAACAATATCTTCCACGACACACCTGATAGTAGGACCATACCGCTAAAAATAGCCAGAAAGACCAGCGATGTCCCTAAGTCTTTTTGGAAATAAAGGAGTAGCAAGACAGGAACGGTCCAAAGTGTCAAATAACCAATCAGCTGAAAATCTTTTTGAATACTCTTTACAGGATACTTCTTCTGAAAGCTAACAATACTGCGGGCCATCATAACAATGTAGGAGATTTTCATAAACTCCGAAGGCTGAAAGAGAGTCACTCCACGAATGGTCACCCAGTTCTTGGCTCCAGTTGATGCAACCAGTGCTGGACTATAAAAAAACAAGGGTAAGATCATTAAGCCGAGGCCTAAAACGTATAAAATCGGCGTTACTGTCCATAAGAATTTAGTGCTAAAGAGCATGACCAAAAAGGCCAGACCAATCCCCAAGAGAATCCAAATCAACTGCTGACCGACAATGGAAGTAACATTGGTTGGATAATCTTGACTTACAGCAATATAAACCGAAGCAATTCCAATTAAGAGCAAAAACAACACAGGTAAAATTAAGGCATAGTCAACACGGCTCTCCAGAGACGGAGTCTTCTTCATTTTTCATCCTCATACTTTCAATCAATTCACTTTTCCAGTATAGCAGAAAATAGGAAAATTTTGAACTGAGAAGCCAAAGAAAGTTGAGCAGCATTTTCTGAAAATCATTATTCTAAAAAACAACCCATCGGGGTTGTTCCAGAACGTAGACAAACCCTATTAGAGATAGAAACATGTCGCAACCCTTGGATGACTTGTCACTAAATCAAACTAGCTTTAGCTTTTACTTTATTTTACAAATTAGGGTGTATAAATAAAAAACGGAATGACCACAATCAATCCAATCACTTCCATCACCAATCTGAACTTAACATATATTTCCACACTGCCTCCTGTTTTCGAGTACAAAAAAGAACCTAGACTGTTCTAAGCGCTTATTATTGTAGCGACATAATCGACTGTCTAATTTCTTCAATAATTCTTTCTTCTTCTCTTTAGATACAGAAATAACCTCAATATCTTTTTTCAATTCAGGCTCATCTGGTTGAGAGAGCCAGAATTTCTCTTCTTCTTTTGTTAAAGTATAAGCCATGGCTACTCAATCCTTCCAAACTTAAAATCAAACTTTTCGGATAATATTTTCAAAGTTTCTTCTTGTACGCTAACTTCAGTATACCCTATCTTCATAAATTTTTCAATAGAATTGAGGTACTCTTGTTCAGCGCTTCTTGGTATTCGTTTGTTTGCTCTAGTGTACCAGTAAACACTACCATCATGTCCTGCTGTCAAGCAGTATTTGACTGAGTTCTCTTTGCTATGTTGATGCAGAGAAACTAAATCGCTCAATGATGATTATGAATTGAAACAAGTCCTTTTTCTGGACTTTCTCTAAAGGCATTTTTTACTTGTTCATTGTAAACAACACCTTTGGTCTTTCTTGCCTTGTTTGAAACTGCTACAATCTTATATCAATGCTAACCTAGAGCAAATTATGACGAAGCATAGTCTGAAAAAAATAACTCCTCAGAGTTTAAGGCATACTCATGCTACCTTGATGATTGAAATTGGAATTGACCTAGTCAACACTGTGCCAAACGATTAGGACATGCAGGTAGCCAAATGACACTTGATACATACAGTCACACAACTAAGGCTGGCGAGAATAACGCTGTCATCTTCCAGACTCCAAAAACGAAAAAGAGCAAGCGGACAATTTCCCTTGACCCTACTACAATCAAAATACTAAAGAAATGGCGACAAGAAAGACAATTTTTTAACTTTCCAGCCTGTTTAAAAGATACGGATATTCTTTTCCCGACAGAAAAAGGCATGCCTAGAAGTTTTGACTTTATCAATTATCATTTTAAAAAGATATTGACCAAATATAAACTACCCTATATCAAGCCCATGGGTTTCGTCATACTCATATTTCGCTATTATTTGAAGCTGGAGCAAGTCTAAAAGAAGTCCAAGAGCGTGTAGGCATGAAGATATTAAAACGACAATGAATATTTACACCCATGTAACCGAAAGTATCAAGGAGCAAACGGCGGAAAAATTTGCCCAATTTTTAGGGTCGTAAGCCCCACCCGTTACTTTTTCCGTTACTCTTAGAAAAAGAAAAGCCATTCCCGAAAACGGAAATGGCTTAGTATCAACATTTTTAAGTTTAAGCAATAAATGCGGTTGATTATTTGAGACCATATTTTTTGTTGAAACGATCCACACGTCCATCTGCTTGCGTGAACTTTTGACGTCCTGTGTAGAATGGGTGTGAGTCTGATGAAATTTCCACACGAATCAATGGGTATGTTTCACCTTCAAATTCGATAGTTTCTTTAGAGTTCTTTGTAGAACCACTAAGGAACTTGTAACCAGTAGTTGTGTCCATGAAGACAACAGTGCGATATTCTGGATGGATATCTTTTTTCATTTTAAAAATTCCTTTCTGCCATGGACTCTTTGTCGAGCCATAGATAATACCAATATAGTCTATCACATTTTACAACACTTGGCAACTATTTTTTTCTATTTTTTACTGAATAGAGGCACCTGAATCGGCATCCGTTGACAGTTCTGCTCCAGAACCAGTCTCATCAGTACTAGAAGCTCCTGAATCAGCATCTGTTGCGCCATGCACCGTTTGCATTCCTGTACCACCAACCAAGCGTTGGCCAGTTTCTTTTAGGTACCAGTCTAACCAAGGTTTAAAGTTGAAGATAATCTCATTAATGCCAGCATACGATCCGTCTGGATAATACATTGCTTGATAGTTATGGGTATTAATTACTTCTGGAGGGGTTCCTGGAACAATCGTACGAACATATTCTTGGTTACCATTTCGCAAGGTACCCACAACCCATTCCACATTCTTCATACGTGCTGGTGGTAAGGTGCCGTGAACCGTACCAAGGCGATTTCCCACCTGTTCTTTTACACGTTTACCTAACATAGTATTTGGATCTGGATGAGCATCGTTATAGTACAAGAATTGGTTGTTATCATCAGCATAGGTCAGTTCAAATGGCATAGCATTTAAAAACATATTCAATTGATTAACCGTTAACAAACCATTGTCTAGCTTGACATAGGTATCTCCTTCTACTGCATTGACTTGTTTTGCAGCCTTTTCCAACCAGTCTGGATCATCTGGATCAATACCAAGAATAGTTGTATCAATCGCTCCCTTACAATAAAGGTCTTCTGCTTCAATTGGTTTAGGTTTTTTCAAACTAGACACAACTCCTACGTATTTGATGAAATTGTCAAGGCACATTTCTAGAAATTTCACTGTTCCTTGATCGATAATATTTCCATTTCCGTCAAAGGCTTCTTTTGCCTTTCCAAGCAAGAACTCATTTCCTGGTAGTGTGAAAGCATTAACTCCTGGAGCATCTAAAATCTTGCGTAAATGCACTTGAGCCCGAGATGTTCCTTGATCATAATAAGAAGCGCCTACAATCATAACAGGTTTATCTTCGAAAGGATGAACCTTAAAGGACAGCCATTCAAGTACGCTTTTTAGAGCAGCTGTAATGGTATGATTGTGTTCTGGTGTCGCAATAATGACACCGTCTGCTCGAGTAATTTTATGATAGAGAAGACGCAATTGGAAACATTCTTCCCAGTTTTCATCTTGGTTAAAGATCGGGATATCATCAATTTCCATTACTTCCAATTCAAATTTTACTTTGAATTGTCTTCTGATGAATTCTAATAATTTTCGATTGTATGATTCGTCCGCATTTGACCCTACAAGTCCTACAAATTTCATGGTTCTACTCCTTTTTCCTATAAACTTTCCCAATCAAAATTTTCAGCTTCTTTGTGCAATAAGGCTTTGGCATTGGATAATTTACCTGTAATTTTCACAAAGAGTCTAAAGTCATCAAACAAGGCTTCCAATTTTTGAATGGTATCTAGATCAATGAGGTCGCCATCCTGATTAAAGGCTTGAAGAGAATGCGATAATAAAAATTCCTCTGGGATAACATTCGCTTTAATCTCAGGAGCATTCAAGATTTGGCGCAATTGGAGTTGCGCACGCGATGATCCTAAGGTTCCATAAGAAGCACCTGTAATCATCACAGGTTTATTTAAAAGCGGGAAAATACCATAAGATAACCAAGCAAGAGCACTCATTAAGACAGCTGGAATAGAATGGTCATATTCTGGTGTTCCAATGATGACGCCATCTGCAGCTGTAATTTTTTCTGCAATTTCCGTCACAATTGGCGGAACCGTTTTATTGGCAGGCTTATTAAATAAAGGAATATCTTTGATTTCAATCAATTCAATCTCTGCGACATCCGCAAAATGTTTTTGGATGTATTGAAGTAATTTTCGATTGGTTGATTGGGCAGAATTCGTCCCAACAATAGCAATGAATTTCATATTTATACCTTCTTATCTAATATATATTCGTATTCATTTTATCACTTTCGCTATTGTTTGTAAACGCTTTTATATCACCAGAGCATTTCGCAGACCATCTGTCACTAGCATTTCATTTTTAGTTGTCAGAATAATCGCTTCAATCCCTTCTTGGTCTTGAACTGTTTGGTAGATTTCTTGGATAGGTCGTCCAAATAAACGAGTGGTCCAGATTTCTCCGTCAACTGATTGTTTGGAAACGATGGTCAGACTTGCGACATCACTTGTGACGGGATAACCTGTCTGACTATCAAAGATATGGTGGTAGGTTTTTCCTTCATAGGTAAAGGTCCGTTCGTAGATACCTGAGGTGACAACAGAACCGTCTTCAATTTTCACAATGGCAATATTATTTCCTCTTGGAAGGTGTGGATGTTGAATGCCGATATACCACTGACCATCTGGATTGTGACTAGCGTGACCAAATGTCAGGACATTGCCTCCCAGATTGATAAGACCTTTTGATACGCCAACACGGTGTAGGTGTTCGACAATCCGATCCGCAATGTAGCCTTTTGCAAGGGCCCCTAAGTCAATAGCCATTCCTTCTTTTTGTAAATAGACGGACTGGGTTTCCTCATCTAATTCAATGTCTTGCGGATTGATTAAGGCTAATTTTTCATCAATCTCTGCTTGGCTCGGAACACGCGCATCTGAAAAGCCAATCCGCCAAGCTTGGACCAGGGGACCAATAGTAATATTTAAACGGCTATTGGGAGCGCAACTATGAAGCTTTCCAAGTGCAATCAATTCAAATAAATCAGTCGCAACAGGAACTGCTTGAACCCCTGCATTATAATTCACTTCCATAAGCTCAGATGTTAAATCGTTGGCCGAAAAGCGATCCTTATACAGATATAAGAGCTCCTCTACTTGATCTAAAATTGGCTCCGCCTCTTGGTGCCAAATTTTAATATCAATGACCGTTCCCATGAGACGAAGTTGTCGACTACTCGCTTGCATCTGCTGCCACCTGCTTCAATTCTTGGTAAATTTCCTCATTTTCTTCAGTCGAATATGAGTTGGCACCGCTGGCTAAAGGATGACCTCCTCCATGATGGCGCTTGGCAATTTCATTGATAGGAAGAAACTTACTGCGCAACCGCACCCGATAAGAACCGTCAGGTTGCTCCACAAAAACACCCCAACTTTTGACCGTGTTGACACGACCTGGTACTCCTACGATAAAAGCGGTATCCGAATCTCCAATGCCAAATTCCTTGAGCAAGGCTTGGCTGAGCAGAACACGTGCTGCTCCATTTTCATCAATTTCCAAATGATCATAGACATAGCCAATTAACTTAGCAACACTATAATCAACTGACTCCATTTGCCGCGAAAGACCTGCAAAATCAAACTCATACTGACGAAGTTTTGCCACGATTTCAAATGTTTTTGCTGAAGTCGCAGGATACAAAAAGCGTCCTGTATCCCCTACAATACCTGCATAGAGTAAATAGGCAATGTCCGCATCTATTTCCAACCCCATATCAAAGGCAAACTGCGCAATCATTTCACTACAAGAGCTAGCATTGGTATTGACCCATGAAAGATTTCCGTAAACTTCATCGTTGGGGTGGTGGTCAATCTTGATGAGAAAATCGCCTTGATTATAGCGTTTGTCATCAATTCGCGCCTGATTAGCTGTGTCTGTCACAATGACCAATGAACCCTGGTATTCCTCATCCGCTACCGTTTCCATTTGCGCCAACCAAGCAAGATTTGGCTCTGTGTAGCCAGTCACCTTAATCGTTTTTTCTGGAAAATTCTTCTGCAATAAGCGCTGTAATCCAACTTGACTCCCTAGAGCATCTGGATCCGGCCGCATATGACGGTGAATGATAATGGTTTGGGACTCTTTTATTTTTTCTAACATCATTTCTAGCATTCTAAGCACTCCTTTTTTTCATTCTATCATAAAAATGGCGCTTTTGAAAATTTGGAGAATGTGGTATACTAGTGCTATCATCTATTTTTGGAGGAAACTATGGCACTGGCAAAAATTGTCTACGCTAGTATGACAGGCAATACAGAAGAAATTGCCGATATTGTCGCAACAAAACTCGAAGAGCTTGGTCTTGAAGTGCACAATGACGAGTGTACTACTGTCGAAACAGAAGAAATCTTAGACGCAGATATTATCATCGTAGCAACCTATACCTATTCTTATGGGGGCGACGGGGAATTGCCAGACGAAATTGTAGATTTCTATACAGACCTAGCTGATTATGACTTGACAGGAAAAATCTACGGGGTCTGCGGATCTGGCGACACCTTCTATGAAGATTTCTGTAAATCAGTAGACGATTTTGACCTCATGCTCGCTTCACGTGGGGCAACTAAAGGGGCGGAAAATGTCAAAGTCGATTTAGCAGCCGAGGAAGACGATATTGTAAATCTCGAAAAATTTGCAACAGACCTCGTTGCAGCTTTGGAAGCTTAGTCATTGTAGAGTAAAAAAAGAAGCCTATTGCAATGCTTCTTTTTTATTTATTTTTCTTCGATATTTATCGCTTTTTGCAAACTATAAATGGATTGCTTGCGGTTGAGCATGTAGCTGATTATCACTGTAATAGTAAAAAATGGGAGATTGTGAAATCCAAAGACTTCTCCACCAATCAGAATCGGAGCAAGTAGAGTATTGGTCGCACTGGCAAACACAGCAATATAACCCGCTGCTGCTACTAATTCAATTGGCAAGCCAACTGTAGGAGCAAGAACAACACCGAGTGAAGCTCCAATCGAAAATAACGGGGTTACTTCGCCACCTTGAAAACCTGCCGCAAGCGTCAAGGTAGTAAAAAGTAATTTCAGCAAAAAATCATAGCTGTAGATATGGTGAGTAGAAAAACTAGCTTCAATCAAATTCGTCCCAAGACCTGTATAACGCCCTAAATGTGCAAACCAAAGAACCAAACTAAGTGCACCCCCAATAAGCGCAATCCGCCAATAAGGATTTTTCAAATAATGAATAGCCTGTTTTTTGAAGAAACTTTGTAGGGAGATAAAGACATTCCCCGTCATCCCAAACAAGAGCCCGAGTAGCAGGCATTTCAGAAATACTTCAACTGTAATGGTCTGCGCGAAAGGAAGAATATGGGAAAATTTTTCTAATCCCAAGAAATGTGAGAAGCTACTAGCTGTATAGACTGCAAAGAGGCTAGACAGTAAGGCATACAAGTTCAACTGTCCGATAGTCACGACCTCCATGGCAAAAAAGAGAGCCGCAAGCGGTGTTTGGAATAATCCAGCAAATCCAGCCGCCATTCCAGTCACCACCAGCACCTGAGAGGAATTGGGAAAGTGAAAATAGCGATTGAAGCGATGCGAAATAGTGGCTCCTAGCTGAACTGCCACACCCTCACGGCCAGCACTCCCGCCAAAGAGATGCGTCAACCAGGTCGAAACAACAACCAAGGGAAGCAAACGTAAGGGAATTGCTTCGCGTTCTCCATGCGCCACTTCAAATACCAAGCCCATGCCCTTCTGCGTGTCTTTACCAAAATGCTGGTAGAAAAAGACAATCAACAGTCCTGCTAATCCTAGAAAGGGCAAGAGGTAAAAAAGCGCAGCTGAGCGTATCTCCCCCACAAGGAGCAAGACCCGTCCAAAAATTGTATCCATCATCCCCACAAGAAGACCTATCAACACTCCAACGACTGCCAAGCGCAAACAAAGCCCGTAGGAATACTGATACGTCTCTTTTATTTGTTTCATCACCGCTCCTTTTTTACATCAATAATTCTTTTACTCTGCCCAATTCTTTTTCATTCACAACCACGAAAATGGTCGCTCCTGCATGCAGAAGGGTATCCCCGTCCACCAATTCAGACTTCTTATGATGAATCTGGGTCGTAATGAGGATATTTTTCGGTAGGGTCAATTCTCTCACTTTTTTCCCCGCAATCTTCTCTGAGACAATCAGCTCAATCAAGGTTGGCTCAACAACATCAGTTGTGTGCGCAATGGTCATCTTGGCAAGCATGGCTTCATAAATTGGCTCCCCTTTTAACAAATCCATGGCAATATAAGCAACCAGAGTTACAACGCCAATCGCCATTAACTGCTTCAAATCACCCACCATTTCCGTTACCAAAATCATGGCAGTCAGGGGCGCTTTTGAAATCGCACCGAAATACCCCGCCATTCCCAAGACGATAAAAAGTGGCAAGGCATCTACGGAAATCAGATGAAGCTGGACTAAAACCAAGCCGAAGGCCATTCCTAAAAGAGATCCCAAGGTCAGCATGGGCAAGAAAATACCGCCCGGCAAACCACTACTGTAGGAAATCATGCTCCAGATAAATCGAATAAGAAAATAGAAACAAACTGTGGTCAAAAGCAGGTTTTCCTGAGCCAGAGAAATAATCAGGCGATGCCCGCCACCTAGTAACTGCGGATAGAAATAGCCAATCGGAATCACGAAGAGAATGCCGATAAACCCATAAGCGTACGGCGGAATCTGGAATTTTCTTCCTAAGAAGTCATAAAAACGGTGGAAGTTTAAAATCACCTTTTCATAGCCAAAGCCCATAGCCCCCAAAAATATGCCCAGAAGGATAAAAATCCAATATTGCTCTAAGGAAAGAAAAGGCAACTCTTGATTCATGGAAAGAACAGGGGTCAACCCAAAGATGTTCAAGGAAATAAAGTTGGCCACTAGACTGGCAACCAAGGCTGTCACCCATACCATGCGCGAAAAATGGTGATAAATTTCTTCGACAACAAAAAGGAGACCCGCAATTGGAGCATTAAAGGCTGCTGAAAGACCTGCAGCTGCTCCACTTGCAATAAAGGCTCTGGTTTCCATACGACTAGCTTTCAGAAACTTGGCTATACCTTTTGCCGACATAGCCCCCAACTGAATACTTGGTCCCTCACGTCCGAGCATAAACCCCATTGAAATCGCACACACTCCTGCAATAAATTTCTTCCAGAGGACACTCCACCAGTCGGTCCGAAGAAGGCCCTTCAATTCTCCCTCAATATGGGGAATACCAGACCCCTTGATGTCTGGGTCTGATTTAACCAATAGACCAATCAACCATGCCACAGTAAGACTAATCAAGGTAATTGGGACTAGTAATGCGGGATTTGTCTGAGCTCTATGGTAGACAGCCGTGACCTCTTCAAAGAGCATTTCAATCGCTAGTCGAAACAGGCTGACCACGACACCCGACACAATCCCCACGATAATACCGCGCCAGACAAAGCTCATAATAGAACTCACCGAAAAACGGAATTCCCTATGATGATTTTCCATAATCGTTCTCCTCTCTTCATACTCCAAGAAATAACAACGGCCTTTTTTAAAGAGTACAAACCATCTTCTTTTCCCATTTTATCAAATATAGACAAATTTTTCGAGGGAAAATTGTTACATACATAATGAAAATTATAACTAGCCAATCTTTTTATTCAGTAGATTAAAAAAACAATTCTGTCTTTGCTTTTTTAAAATACTCTTTTTGTAGCAATCGTTGTTTTTTCTGATATAATCAAACTGTCGCACTCACGATACTGCGCTAGCAGGAGATGATTCTATATGCGTGTATTTACCGAACTTGTCTTACTGCCACTATTTATTAATGCGGATTCCCAACTCATTGCTGAATGGCTAATTCGTAAGCTAGTAAGCAAACGCAAAACACAACAATAAGCCTGAATGCCTCGATCAAGCATAAAACCCTCGTAAACACTGATGTTACAAGGGTTTTTAAAAATTTAATATCTCCCCTGCAGGAATCGAACCTGCAACTAATTCTTAGGAGGAATTTGTTATATCCATTTAACTAAGGGAAGGGGTTCTTTTATTGTATCGTAGACGGAGCAAGATTGCAAGCAAAAATGAAAAAGCACCCTTTCGGGTGCCCATATCCGTAGTGGATTGAAATACCAACCGTTGATTAACGACGGATTTCTTTGATACGCGCAGCTTTTCCTTGCAATGCACGTAGGTAGTACAATTTCGCACGACGTACTTTACCGTAACGTACTACTTCGATTTTATCAACACGTGGAGTGTGAATTGGGAATGTACGTTCTACACCGATACCGCTAGAAATCTTGCGGACTGTGTACATTTCTGAGATTCCTTGACCTTTACGAGAGATAACAACACCCTCAAAAATCTGGATACGCTCGCGGCTTCCCTCAACAACCTTCGCGTGAACACGCACAGTGTCACCAGGACGGAATGCAGGGATATCAGTACGTAGTTGACCTTCTGTCAAGCTTTGAATTAATGGATTCATGTTTCTTTATTCTCCTATCTTGCCAATCATGGGAGCCTTGTCCCAGCGGATTAACCGTTTTTTGTGCGTCCATTACACACGCTCTCTATTATATAAAAAGATTCGATAATTGTAAAGCAAAATTGCTGATTATTTTATAATTCATCGGCAATTTTATTGAGTTTACGCAAGCGGTGATTGAGACCACTCTTGGTAATGGGTTTTGTGAGACTGTCTGCCAGCTGCTGAATAGAATAATCTGGATGCGTTATTCGCAGTTGTGCGACTTCTTGCAGGTCAGACGGCAATTGATCAAGGCCAATCGTTTCCATAATTTTAGAAATGTTGTTAATCGTCTTCATGCTAGCAGTCACAGTGCGGGCAATGTTAGCGGCTTCTGCGTTGATTGCTCGGTTGAGGTCATTTCGTGTCTCGCGCAGAACTTTAACATTTTCAAATTCGGTCTTAGCTTCTTCTGCTCCGATAATCAAGAGAAAGTCCATGATATCTTCTGCCCGTTGCAAGTAAGTAATGCTTCCTTTGGAACGTTCGATGACTTTTCCGTCCAAGAGAAATTTTTGCAGGAGATTGGCTAAATCATAGGCATGATCCTCATAAATAGAGGCGATTTCCAATTGATACTTGCCTGTTTCTGGATCTTTTACAGAACCGCTGGCTAAAAAAGCGCCCCGCAGATAGGACTGACTCCAGCTATCATTTTCTAAAATCGCAGGGGCAATTCCTGTTTCCAAGCCAAAAAAGCTATCTGCTAGATAGAGATCATTTAAAATCTCATTGACCCCATTCTCTAAAAATACGGTATAGACCCGGTTTTTTCGCAGATTGGTCTTTTGGTGGTGACGGATTTCCGCCTTGACTTGGTAAAACTGATAGAGCATTTCATAGAGATGACGGGCGATTTTTGCATTCTCACTGCTAATCGACAAGGTAAGCCCAGACGAGGCTAGCCCCAAACTGCCCGATAGCTTAATCATGGCTGCTAATTCACTCTTTTCTGGCCGTCCCTGACTGATAATTTCTTCTTTTACCTGCACACTGAAACTCATGATTTCACCTGCAAGATTTTCAAGAGTTCTTCGACCACTAAATCCCCGTCATGGAAGGCTCCACCATTTTCAAGCCGTAAGAAATTAGAGGAAATAACACGCTGAGCTTGCGCCTGCAAACCTGGAAAGTCATGCTTGACTTGCACCAAGTATTCGTCAAACTGGTGGGTATTCATGTATTCTTTCGGGACTGGTTCGATATTAACCAAGACCATATCGATAAAATTCTCTCCCAAGTGCTTGTTCAAGACTCGCACATGGTCTGCATCGCTGAAAAATTCGGTTTCCCCCCGCTGGGTCATGATATTGCAGACGTAGGTCACATCGGCCTTAGTCTCTTTTAAGGCCTGACCGATTTCTGAAATCATCAGATTAGGCAAAATCGAGGTGAAAAGAGAGCCAGGACCAAGAACAATCATGTCGCTTTCGAGAATGCTTTCAACCACCTTCCGACTGGCAGTCGGCTCATCTTGATTGTAGGAATTGGTCACATAAACATGGTCGACCATGCCCTTGTATCCTGCAATCTTGCTCTCGCCTACCACCTCATGACCGTCTGTAAACACAGCATGGAGGGTCAGGGCATTTTCGCTTGAGGGATAAATTTTTCCTGTCGTATGAAAGAACTTGGATAAGAGCTGCATAGCATGATAGGTTGACCCCTGCATTTCAGAGATGCCCGCAATAATCAGATTTCCCAAGGGATGACCCGCTAATGCTCCGTCTGTCTCTGCAAAACGATACTGAAAAATGCGTTCATATAGCTTGGGCATGTCAGACATGGCAAGCAGGACATTGCGCAAGTCCCCGGGTGGAGTCATCTGTAAGGCCTGACGGATCTCGCCCGAAGAGCCACCGTCATCTGCTACTGTCACAATAGCGGTAATATCCACATCCTTATCACGCAGACTTTTGAGAATCACTGGAATACCTGTTCCACCTCCAATGACTGTAATTCTAGGCTTTCTCATGAACGATTAACCGTTTCCTTTCGTCTGTCTTTATCACGGTGACTGAGGTTGACCGTCCAGTCTTTCCCTAAATCGTCCGCTAGGCGCTTGGCAAAAGCAACACTGCGGTGCTGACCGCCCGTGCAGCCAACGGCAATGGTGAGGACAGACTTACCTTCCTTTTGATAGCCTGGCAAAATCGGCTCAATCAACCCCAGTAAATGGCGATAAAACTCTTCGGACTCGTCATGCGCCATAACATAGTTGAAAACCGGCTCATCTAATCCTGTCAGATTCCGCAAATCAACCTGATAGTAGGGATTGGGTAAGAAACGCACATCAAAGACCAAGTCCGCATCGAGTGGCAAACCATATTTGAATCCAAAAGAGATGACCTCCACACGAAAAGAGGGCTGACTATTTAGACGCGCAAACTGATCTGAAATTTCCTTACGAAGATTACGCGGTGTCAATTCTGAGGTATCAATCACATTCTGACTCATGTTTTTGAGCGGTGCAAGCAATTCACGTTCCAATTGAATTCCATCAAGAACTCGGCCGTCTGCTGCAAGCGGATGCGAACGACGTGTCTCCTTATATCGAGCCACCAATTCACTATCCGTCGCATCTAAAAAGAGAATTTTAAAGTCCAGATCATCAGCTGATTCAATCTCGTCTAAGACCTTACGAATTTCCGCAAAAAAGGAACGGCTACGCATATCAACAACAACCGCTACCTTGTCATTGTCTTGACTATGGCGCATTAGTTCTAAGAATTTTGGTAAGAGAGCTGGTGGCATGTTATCAACCGTAAAATAGCCTAAATCTTCAAAAGACTGAATAGCTACGGTTTTCCCAGCACCCGACATTCCTGTGACAATCACAAGATGAAGTTTTTCAGACATGATTTCTCCTCTAGTTTTCCACTACTGCAATGACTTCGATTTCCACTTTAACATCGCGTGGCAGACGAGCCACTTCAACTGCTGACCGTGCTGGAAATTCAGCCGAAAACGCCATTTTATAGACCTCATTAAAGTCTACGAAATCATCCATATCACTCAAGAAACAGGTCGTTTTTATCACATGTTCAAAATCTGTTCCTGCTTCTGTTAAAATAGCTTGAATATTTTTCAAAACCTGAGTCGTTTGTTCCTTAATGGTTGTACCGACAACCTCACCCGTTTCTGGAGACAAGGGTATCTGACCTGATGCAAACAAAAAATTTCCGATAATCTTCCCTTGGACATAAGGTCCAATGGCTGCTGGTGCTTTATCTGTATGAATCGCTCTCATCTTCCTACCTCTTTTGTTTTTTCTTTATTATAGCACATTTTTAGGAAATGAGAGGCAAATCGTTCTTATCCACTTCTTTACTTCTTTGGTGTATAATATAGTGGATTGAGAAAGGAATAGGACAAGGCAAGGTGCTACAGATAGAACTGGCGTTCATCAAAGTAACTTAACGATGTCCTAACCTTTATTTAAGTCACTATAAAGTATTGATGAAAAAGATAATGATAATTAGGAGGTTTTGATGCTATATTCCGTCACCGCTACCAACCAAGAGGGCATTCATGGACAAGTTACCTTATCCAGCCCAAAATCCGTCCAAACCGCTCATCCCCTCACTGAAGAAGAAGGATTTAATCCAGAAGAACTCATAGCAACCGCTTGGGCTACTTGCCTCAACGCAACCATTCAAGCTCTCTTGGAAAGCCAGAAACAAAGCAACCAATCACGGGTTGAAGTGACCTGTGAACTCCACCGAGAAGCTACTATTGGTAAAGGGTACTACTTTCAGGTCAATGCCAAGGCTAGCATTGAAGGATTCTCACTTGAAGAAGCTGAAAGTCTCGTCCAGCAGGCCCATAGTCGATGTCCCGTTTCAAAACTCATTGCTCAAAGTCAGACTATTGCACTTCAAACCACTGAGTGGAACACATAAAAAAGCGCTTGAGGCGCTTTTTTTGTATTTACGGTTTAATCCGATGCAACATGCGTGGGAATGGAATGGCTTCACGGATGTGCTTGGTACCAGCGACGAAAGTCACCATCCGCTCGATACCAATTCCAAATCCTGCGTGGGGAACTGAGCCATATTTACGGAGGTCAAGGTAAAATTCGTACTCTGAACGATCCATGCCAAGACTTTCCATTTTGGCAACAAGGGCATCGTAGTCATCTTCACGGACAGAGCCTCCGATGATTTCGCCATAGCCTTCTGGCGCAAGAAGATCCGCACAAAGAACGCGGTCTGGATTACCAGGGACTGGTTTCATGTAGAAAGCCTTGAAGCTAGCTGGGTAGTTGACAACAAAGGTCGGTACTCCAAAGTAGTTTGAAATCCATGTTTCATGTGGAGAACCAAAGTCATCTCCATGCTCTACGTGCTCATAGTCCGTATCTTCGTCTGCTTCATGCTCTTGTAAAAGACTAATCGCATCATCATAAGAGACACGTTTAAATGGCTCTGCAATGTATTTCTTCAAGAGGTCCGTATCCCGTTCCAAGGTCTCAAGCGCCTGCGATGCACGGTCTAGAACACCTTGGATAAGTGCCTTGACATAGGCTTCTTGCAAATCAAGCGATTCTTCATGCGAAAGGAATGAATACTCGGCATCCATCATCCAGAACTCGGTCAAATGGCGGCGGGTTTTTGATTTTTCCGCACGGAATACTGGACCAAAGTCAAAGACACGACCGAGCGCCATTGCTCCTGCTTCCAAGTACAACTGACCTGATTGGCTCAAGTAAGCAGGTGTGCCAAAGTAGTCGGTTTCAAAGAGTTCTGTTGAATCTTCTGCGGCATTTCCAGACAAGATTGGGCTGTCAAACTTAATAAAGCCATTCTTATCAAAGAATTCATAAGTCGCATAGATAATAGCGTTGCGGATTTGCATAATGGCCATTTGCTTACGAGAACGCAACCACAAATGACGGTTGTCCATGAGGAAATCCGTTCCGTGTTCTTTTGGTGTAATTGGATAATCTTTTGATTCACCAACCACTTCAAGGTCTGTAATATCTAGTTCGTAGCCGAATTTTGAACGCTCATCTTCCTTGACAATCCCTGTCACAAGAACAGATGTTTCTTGGCTCAAACGTTTCACAATATCAAACTTAGCTGTTCCTTCTTCTTCACCAAATGTTTCAATAAAGTTTGGCTTAAAAGCAACTGCTTGGAAAAAGGCAGTTCCGTCACGGAGTTGCAAGAAGGCAAGTTTTCCTTTTCCTGATTTGTTGGCAACCCAAGCACCAATCGTTATTTTTTCACCAACATGGTCTTTGACATCAATAATCGATACTAAATCTTTAGACATAATTTCTCTTTTCTTTTTCTATTGTAATTGTTTATAACTCACATCTATAAAGCAGCAAATTTGCTTTATTCGCTATTTATGTTTGACATGGTAGACAGCTTGATAAACCAAGGTCACTTCTTTATGCGTTTTAGCATTATCAAATCTTATTTCGTAGCCAAGCGGAGCGAGTGTTTTTTATAAAAATCTCTGGAAATGTACAAGCCCTTGACTCGCATACTCAAATGGTCAGTCATAGAAGCACTTAATCCTGTTCCATAAATGCTTTTAGGCGGTTAACAGCTTCTTTTAAGGTCTCAAGATCAGTCGCATAGCTAAGACGGACATTTTCTGGTGCGCCAAAACCTGCTCCTGTCACCAAGGCAACTCCTGCTTCTTCCAAGATGGATGTTGTAAAATCGGTCACATCCGAAAAGCCCTTCATTTCCATAGCTTTCTTAACATTTGGAAAGAGGTAGAATGCTCCTTGCGGCTTCACCACTTCAAATCCCGGCACCTCTGCAAGCAAAGGATAAATGGTATTGAGACGTTCTTCAAAGGCCTCGCGCATGCGCTCTACCGTATCTTGCTCACCGATAAGTGCTTCAATGGCTGCATATTGGGCAGCTGCTGTCGGATTGGACGTTGTCTGTCCTGCAATCTTACTCATGGCAGAAATGATTTCTGCCTCACCCACTGCATAACCAATCCGCCAACCCGTCATGGCATAGGTCTTCGACACACCGCTGATAACCAGCGTCTGCTTCCGAATCGCTTCAGATAGACTAGAAACCGGTGTGAACGTATTCCCATTATAGACGAGCCGTCCATAAATATCATCTGCTAAAATGAGAATATCATGCTCTACAGCCCAATTTCCGATTGTGAGTAGCTCGTCCTTGCTGTAAATCATTCCAGTCGGATTAGACGGTGAATTGAGCACGAGGACCTTGGTCTTGTCTGTCCGCGCCGCCTCTAATTGATCTACCGTCACCTTAAAATCATTTGCTTCTGTTGCCTGAACAAAGACCGGCACACCTTCTGCCATTTTGATTTGATCTGCGTAGCTGACCCAGTAAGGTGTTGGAATAATCACCTCATCAAGCGGATTAATAACGCTCATGAAAAAAGTATAGAGAGAGAATTTTGCCCCTGTAGCTACTGTCACCTGATTTGGAGCGACTGCATATCCGTAAAACTTCTCAAAATACTGGCTAATCGCTGCTTTCAACTCAGGAAGACCACTTGCAACCGTGTAAAAGCTAGCACGACCGTCTTGAATCGATCGGATAGCTGCTTCTTGGATATTTACTGGTGTGGTAAAGTCAGGCTCCCCTAGGGTCAAAGATAAAATATCCTGTCCTTGTGCCTTCAACTCCTTGGCCCGCGCTCCCGCAGCCAGGGTCACACTCTCTTCCATTTCAAGCACTCGCTTTGATAACTTCATATTCCCTCCTTACTCAGCAATTTCCCACCTTCAAAAGTAATAGCATAGTAGATCTGACCAGATTTTACTTCCCAAATCGGTTGATTTTTAAAGTAGCCAAAGGTCACTTTTGAAATCTCACCAGCTCCATTTTCTTTGGCAATCGCCTCCGCTTTTTCTTGAGAAATCCCTTCTACCGCCTTATAAACAAGAATTTCCGACGATTCTTCTGGTATCAAGACTAAGACGTCTTCTGCTGCCTGATTTTTTCCAGTCACACTATAATAGCTCTTTTCGCCATTGTAGCGAGCGACCTTAGAAATAGAGGTCACGCCTGCATATTGGATTGCCACCTGCTCAGCCTGCTCTTGTCCCTGTAAAAAAGGACGGGCCGACACTTCCAAAATATACAAGATTGAAAAAACAATAACAGATACAAGGACAAATACTCCGATAAGAGACTGCTTGCCAAGCGTCATGCTGGATTTACTGGTGCGATTTCTCATTTTTGCCATAATAGAATTATTATACTATAGATTAGCTCAGAATGCCATTTTTTCTGGCAATTTGCCTGAATTTTTTCAACAGCTCTTCACCGCTATTCCAAAAGCCCTTCCTCTTGCAGTTCTGCTCAATTCTTGCTACACTATCCCTATGAAAGAAAATGTGAAAAAAGCCCTAGAAAACAACAAAGAAGCCCTGCATAGTCTGGTCATTCTCCACCGCGCTTCCGATACCATTTATAAGCAAGAAATTGAAACCATGAAAAAATACAAACTGACCATGGGACAATTCGGAGTATTAGAAGCTCTCTACAATAAAGGAGGTCTCCGTATTCAAGAATTGATTGATAAGCTCCTCAGTACATCTGGCAATATGACAGTTGTTATCCGAAACATGATGAGAGACGGCTATATTACAAAAGTACCTGATTGTCATGACAAACGAGCTTTTCGAATACATCTGACCGATCTTGGTCGCCAGACGATTGAGGCTATTCTACCTGAACATTATGACAATATTGGACGAATTTTTAATGTTCTCAGCCTTGAAGAACAGGAAAATCTCAATAAGATTTTAAAAAAATTTAAAAGATAAATCAAAAATATTGCTAATTAGTGATAATTTTGTTATCCTAGTTTTATCGCTTTCAAAATCAAAAGATGATTGTTGTGATAATCTTTTGGTTTTGAAAGCACATCAGACATATAAAGGAGACCATACTCATGGCAAATGTATTATTTTTAGTCGGTTCACTTCGTGAAGGTTCATTCAATCACCAAATGGCACAACAAGCTGAGGAATTGTTAAAAGGAAAAGCAACTGTGACTTACCTTGACTACAGTCAAGTGCCTGTCTTTAACCAAGACCTTGAAACACCTGTCCTTCCTGCTATTGCAGCAGCTCGTGAAGCTGTCAATCAAGCAGATGCTATCTGGATTTTCTCCCCTGTTTATAACTATGGCATTCCTGGTCCAGTGAAAAATATTCTTGACTGGCTCAGCCGAGCGCTTGACTTGTCAAATCCAAAAGGGGTTTCTATCCTCCAAGATAAATTGATTACTGTATCTGCTGCTGCGAACGGCGGACATGAGCCACTCTTTGCAGCCTACAGTGCCCTTCTTCCATTTATCCGTACACAAGTTGTGGGTGAATTTACAGCTTCACCAATCAATCCAGACGCATGGGCAACTGGTCAATTCGTCCTTTCGGAAGAAACAGCTGCGAAATTAGAAAAACAAGCTACTGACCTTCTTGCAGCGATTGGATAAACAATAAGGAGATCGGACAAAAAGAGTTTTCTGTTAGAAATTCTATAATTTCATGTAGCATCTTCTACTAAAAAATATATAAAAAGCGAACAAAGAGAGTTTTTAAGATTTCAACTCCTCCTTTGTTCGCTTTTTATTTTTCTAATCAGACCTTTTATACGTAATCTTTCAGATTACATGCTTTTGTGGGTGAGCGCTACGAGCTCATCCTGGTTTGTCCCACTCCCTATCTGAATTCGGAAACGCGTGGAACGACTCAGAATGCAGCATGTTTTCGTACAAAAATCAACTTTGCGTCTTCTGACAGATCCGCCCGATAAGCAAAGTCGTCAAAGGTCAACTGACGAATCTCATCGAGGGTCTGAACATTCTTTTCTGCCATGAGTGACACGAGGCGCCCCCGCCCTTTCTTAGAAATGGTGGAGTGAACTTTCAGTTCTCCCTCTTTATCCTCCATAAAGACAATCTGTACCATGCGCTTTTGGATAGCTGGTGAAAAGACCTGCTCAAACTCAGACGAAGCAAGAGAAATAATCAAGTCTTCATCTGCTAACTGTTCATCGTACTGCGCCCGCCAAAATTGCTTGAGCGATTGCCCTTCTACTTTTAGCTGTCCTTGAAAATCCAAGCGATGCGGAGAAATCAAGGTAAAAGGTGCGATTAAGCCATAAAAACCAGTCGCAATCAAGACATGCTGAGCGAGATAAGCTTCTTCAACCTCACTCAAGTCCCGGCGTTTCATATAGCGGTACATGAGGCCATCGTACAACATCCAAGCGGGATAGGACTTAGCTTGCTGATGAATCATACGATGCCAACGGTCGGCTTCAAGCTCTGCCTTATCTTCCTTTAATTTGTAGAAAGCTGCCAAGTCTGCGGCTGACATCTGGCCTAGAGCCTCCAGAACGGCCCTACTCTTTTCAGACAAAGGAGCAAAGGGATGATTTTCTAAATTAGTATTTAATTCTTTTGCATTTGGAAGGATGATTTTCATAGTATGATTATACCATATTTTTTTCTATCATTTACCCTTTCCTTGCTTTTTCGTCATTAAAATTATATAATCTAGTTATGATAACTAGATTATAAGGAGTTTATGATGAGTTCTTTACCTAACTGGCAGCAATTACCTAATTTGGAGCTGTATCTGGATCAAGTCCTACTCTATATCAACCAAGAGACCAGTCCTTTTTTAGCACATCATGAAAAGCCACTTACGGCTTCTATGGTCAATAACTATGTTAAGCACGGCTATATTCCCAAGCCTGTCAAGAAAAAGTACAATCGTGCACATCTGGCTCGTCTCATTATTCTCAGTATCTGTAAACCAATTTTTCCGATTGCAGATATTCAAGAAATCATTGATCTTTTGAAAAAGGACCACGAAGCAGCTGAGCTTTACAATGCTTTTGTCGCTTGCTTTTCAGGTAATGAAACGGCGGAGTATCCGACCATTTTGCAAAAGGCTTGTCAGACCATTCACTTTTACCAAGAAACGCTTGCACTCATTCCAAGTTTAAAAGGAGAAGACTATGAACCAAAGCTTTAAACTGTCCCTCCCCCTCTCCTTTGGTGAAGAGGTGGGCAATGCCGTCACCCATGCGGTTAGCGCATTTTTAATGTTAGTACTACTCCCGTTCTCAGCCATTTATAGCTATGAAAGGGGTGGCTTAATTCAGGCGATTGGAGCCTCTATTTTCATCATTAGCCTCTTTCTGATGTTTCTTTCCTCAACCATTTACCATTCTATGGCTTATGGTTCGACTCACAAGTATATTTTACGAATCATCGACCATAGCATGATTTACATTGCCATTGCAGGTAGCTACACTCCAGTTCTGTTGACACTCATGCCCAACTGGCAGGGCTACCTAATTTTGGTCATTCAATGGGCGACGACGATTTTTGGTATTCTCTATAAAATTTTCGCCCAAAAAATCAACGAGCGCTTCAGTCTCGCTCTCTATCTCATCATGGGCTGGTTGGTGGTGCTGATTGTACCGCAGGTGGTCAGCCAAACGGAACCTACATTCTGGTTTCTCATGCTGGCAGGCGGGATTTCCTATAGTATCGGCGCTATGTTCTATGCCAAGAAAAAGCCTTACTTCCACATGATATGGCATTTGTTCATCATTCTAGCCAGCCTCTTGCAGTACCTTGCGATTGTCTTTTACATGGTCTAATCCAACTGCAAGACTTGTTTCTAGGATTAAAAGACAGTATACTATCTGTAGGGGGACAGTTATGACTACTAAATACCAAACAATCATTCAGGATATTATCACAGGAATTGAGCAGCATCATTTTAAACGAGGGCAAAAACTGCCTTCTATTCGCAGGCTGAGTGAGCAGTATCACTGTAGCAAGGACACCGTTCAAAAGGCCATGCTCGAGCTGAAATACCAAAATCGGATTTATGCAGTGGAAAAAAGTGGCTACTACATTTTAGAAGATCAAGATTTTCAAGACAAGACGGTCTCGCTTAATCCAGAAGATTTCTTGCAGCTGCCCTACGAAGATTTTCGGACCTGCGTTCATGAAAGTCTGATTGGGCGAGAAAATTACCTCTTTAATTACTATCATCAGCAGGAAGGTCTGGAGGAATTGGTTGCTTCTCTCCACCAGCTGCTCATGGATTACCATGTCTATTGTAAAAAAGACCAGTTGGTCATTACGGCTGGAAGCCAACAGGCACTCTATATTCTGACCCAAATGCAGTTGGCGAATGGGAAAGAAGAAGTCTTGGTGGAAGAGCCGACCTACTATCGGATGAGAACCCTCTTGGAACAACAGTCACTACCATTTCAGACCATTGAACGAACCTTGGACGGGATTGATGTGACCCAGTTAGAGCAGATTTTCAAGAGCGGGAAGATAAAGTATTTCTATACCATTCCTCGTCTCCACAATCCCTTAGGAACGACTTATGACCGTGACACCCAGCAGGCTATTGTTCAACTAGCTGACCAGTATGACGTCTATGTGATTGAGGATGATTATCTGGCAGATTTTGATAGTGCAAAGACCCTGCCACTTCATTATCTTGATAGCCACGACCGTGTCATCTATATCAAGTCCTTTACACCGACCCTTTTCCCAGCCCTACGCTTGGGTGGAATCGTCCTGCCACACCACCTACGTGAGCCTTTCTTAGAACATAAGAGGTTGATTGATTATGATACCAATCTTATCATGCAAAAAGCCTTATCGCTCTATATTGACAACGGCATGTTTGCCCGCAATACGCGCCACCTTTATCAGCTAAAAGAGGAACACCAAGCAGAGATGAGGGAACTTCTAACCCAGTATCAACTCCCTTATCCCTACCAGCTCGCCCAAGAACAGCTGACCATTCAGCTTCCTAAAGGAAAGCTCACAGCCCGTCTCAAACATGGCGTAAGGCAAGGAACAATCATGGGAGCTAAGTCCTACGACTACCTCCAACTCCCCTATAGCACGGATTTTGCGAAACAGCTCCGACACATCCTTGAGGAACTGACCGAGGCTAGGTAAATACTCTTAAACTAAAAACGCATACTATCAACTTCTCTAAAACCTTGATAGATGCGTTTTTATATAAACCGTTGTCAGATTTTGACTCAAAATAGAATTTTGCCCAACCTCACTTTATCTCTTATCCATTACTAGTTTTACGACAATCGTTCTACGAGTAAGAGGGGAAATATCTCATAAACAAATAGAAATCTTCAATGTTGTCAGACGGGTGAAAACCTTGCTTGATCCAAAATTTCTTGGCCTTTTCATTTTTGATATGAACAGGGAGTGATATGCGCTTCGTATGGTGCTTTTCTTGCAAATACTGCATCGAATGTTGGGCTGCTTGGCTGCCATAGCCTTGACCTTGAAAAGCATCATCAATCAAAAAGTTGATGATCTCAGAGTGTTCATTATGAATATAGAGTGACACAAAGCCAATTAACTGGTCTTGATGATAAATGCCAAAGGCTTCCATGCAATTACGGTAAAGCCAGGCTTCTGCTAGCGAATACAAGACAGGGTCTACAAAATCCTCCTCTGCAACGCTCACTGTCAACGCAATACAAGCCTGAAAATTGTCCTCATCAATTGGTCTGAGTGTAATCATATTTCCTCCCTAATCTTATCCGACAGATGACCACCAACCCTGAACGGTCGCACCAATCGCCTTTATCTGGTCTACACTTCCTAAATCATAGACATAGTGAAAGCCCTCATCGCGCAAGAGCTTGGCTGCCTGAGCTGACGAGCCATTATCTGAACCATAGAGATAAATAGGTACATCGTGGACCAAGGCTGGAAATTCTTGCTTGCCTAGGGTCGCTAACGGATAATGTTCTGCAATCTCCACATGCCCTAGCTGGTATTCGATAAAAGAGCGCACATCATAGCACTTAGCGCCATTTTTGACAGCCTCAAGCACCTGCTCAAAGCGAATTTGATACTTCTGCGCATCCTTACTTGCCTCTGACCACTTGATTCCTATCTCCACACGACCAATCGGCCATTGCCCTACTCTACTTGTCTCCTCCGGTTTGGTCGCTTTTTCACCATGCCTATAAGCAAAGAACGCAACGATACTAATTAGAATGACTAGGACGATACTTGTTTTTCTCATTCAACTCCTTATGTTCATCACGTAAAAAGGCAATGACCAACTGTCACTCGCCTTTTGTTGTCTTAGAACCTGTATTCACAGCTAGCTCAGCAACTCCAATCGGGAGCTTATGAACACAGATTCTTAAATTTCATACCCCATAAGAAGACCATTTTCTTCTGCGTAAAAGCTACATAATCCAGAAGTTGGTAGGGCTTCAATCAGGGCGTTGGGATACATGTTGCGCACCAATTCCGAGAATTGGTGGCAGAATTTGTCATTGTTACGGTGGGCAATCACGATTCGTCCACCCTTATAACCTGCTTTGAGAATTTCTTCAAAGGCTGTCGTGACAGATTTCTTATGACCACGCGCTTTTTGAAGTAACTCGAGCTTGCCTTCGCTACTTGCTTCACCAACCATACGGATATTAAGAAGCCCAACGACTGCTCCAACCAGCTTACTCAAGCGTCCATTTTTGACTAGATTATTGACCTTAGCAAGAACAAAAAGCAACTTGGTTTTTGTCTGATAGTCGGTAATAGCTGACACCACTCCCTCGTAATCAAGACCTGAAGCAATCAAACGATTGATTTCTCCGACTAGCAAATCCATTTCCCCACCAGCCGAAAGTGTATCAATCAAATGAATATTAACCTCTGGATGTTCTTCCAAAAACATCTCTTTCGCAACACGAGCGCTATTGTAACTACCAGACAGAGAGCCAGTTAGGGTTAGGACAATCACGTTGTCAGCACCTTGATAGGCAGCCTCGTAGGCCTGCGGACTCGGGCATGCTGAACCTGCTGCGTCTGATGAAGCATACATAGCTTCCATCATCTGATCAATATCAAGGCTTGCATCATCAAGGAAATGCTGATTTTCAATGCGTACTGTCAAGGGAACAATTTCAAATAGGGTATCTGGCGCGAGATTCGCTAGTTCTTTATAATCACACCCTGAATCTGCGACAATTTTCCATTTAGCCATAAAGGTATTTCCATTCTATTTAAGTAATAAGGCTAAGATTTTTATTTGACAAGCAAACTATCTTACTTTACAATTATATCATGAAATGATATGAAGTGAAAGCATTTTCTTTCAGCTGTCACATACTGCCAACACGAAATGAACAAGCTTCAGCTTCTCGATTTATTTTAGGAAAGGCACGCTATGCAAAAACGGACAATTTCTCCTAAATCCTTAAAAAATTTAACCCAATCCAATAAAGAAATCAATCAATTAACCCGTGAATCCATTGAGACAGCCCTACTTTTTTTGCTGGAAAAAAAGGATATGCGGCAAATCTCGATTTCCGAATTGGTTCGAAAAGCAGGGGTTTCCCGCAACGCTTTTTACCGCAACTATAAATCAAAAGAAGAAATTTTAGAATTGGCTTATGAAAGAACCTCACAACATCTCATGGACAAGTGGCAACAGATTCAAAAAAAGGTCCACGAAGATGGGATTCAGCAGAGCTTTTCAGACTTTATCCAGCAGCAAAAAGACAAGGTCGAAGATACCAAAACCTTTTCAAACATCAGTCAGTGGATTAAGGATAAGACCAATCAGTTGAATAACAGATAAGCTAAAACGGTAGGAAAATCTTCCTACCGTTTTAGCTTATCTAGCTTTCGAGTTTCTAGGCTCGGGCTAAAATAATCCACTGGATTATCCTCGCTTTTGTGTTTCTAGGCTCGGGCTAAAATAATCCACTGGATTATCCTCGCTTTTGTGTTTCTGAGCTCGGGCTAAAATAATCCACTGGATTATTTTAGTCCCAAATCTTTCGTCCGTTTAATGGCTGCTTTTATGGCTGCCATAATGGCATAGCGAAAGCCTTCTTTTTCGAGTTCGATAACTCCTGCAATGGTTGAGCCTCCTGGTGAGGTGACTTCCTGTCTCAGCTGGGCGGGGTGCTTGCTGCTTTCCAACACCATTTGGGCCGAACCTAGTAAGGTCTGTGCAGCCAAGTGTTTAGCTTCAGAAGCGGTCAAGCCGTGCGCTACTCCTGCATCCATCATGGCTTCAATCAATTGATAGACAAAGGCTGGGCCACATCCTGCAAGAGCAGTCGCAGCGTCCATCAGCTTTTCATCTACTCGTTTAACCTGCCCTGATTGGGATAAGAGTTGCTCGGTCACATCCGCCAATTCAGGATTGATGAGAGCATAGGTTGTCATCCCTTGGCCGATTGCAACAGGGGTATTGGGCATAATCCGAACCACTTGACTAGTTGGTAAATACTGAGTCAGCTGGTCTAAGCGAATACCTGCTGCCATAGAAATCCAAATGGCGGACGCGTTTTCCGCAATAGCATCTTCCATACCCTCAAGAAGAACCGTTAGCAAATGAGGTTTGACCCCTAAAAAGATGATATCTGCTTGCTGAACAATCTCAAGATTGGAGAGAAGCTGCCCTCCGATTTGCGCTTGCAATTTCTCTGCACGCACTTGGTTATGATTGCTCAGTAGTAATTCTACTCCCTCTTGTTTCGAGATGGAAAGGGCGATAGCCGAGCCCATATTCCCCAGTCCGATAAATCCAACTTTCATAGACATTCCTTTCTAGCGTAGCTGCCCTGTACCTGTAATAATATACTTGTAGGTGGTCATTTCACGCAAACCCATTGGACCTCGGGCGTGCATTTTCTGGGTAGAAATACCCAGTTCGCAGCCTAGACCGAATTCACCTCCATCTGTAAAACGGGTCGAAGCATTGACATAGATGGCTGCTGAATCAACCATTCGAGTGAAATAGGCTGCTGTTTCCGCACTTTCTGTTATGATGGCTTCGCTATGACCTGTTGAATGTGCCGCAATATGGACAGCCGCTTCTGCCACATCTGCAACGACTTTCACGGCTAAGATATAGTCTAAAAATTCTGTATCAAAATCAGCAGTTCCTGCCAATTGAGCATGATGCAAATAAGTAAGAGCTTGATTATCTGCCCGCAATTCGACTTGACCTGCCAATTGCTCTTCCAACATCGGCAAGAATGTTGCTGCGATATCTTGATGAACCAGAAGCACTTCTGCCGCATTGCAGACAGATGGACGGCTGGTTTTAGCATTGAGAACAATCGATGTCGCCTTTTCCAAGTCCGCTTCTTGATCCACATAAACATGGCAAATCCCTGTCCCTGTTTCAATAACAGGGACCGTTGCCTGCTCCACCACCGCTTGAATCAAGCCTGCTCCACCTCGTGGCACTAACAAATCAATCTTCCCTTTTGCAGTCATCAGCTCAAGAGCCGAAGCGCGGCTGGTGTCCTGTACCAGTTCCATCACTTCTGGCGCAATTCCTGCTTTGACAAGACCTGCTTTTAAGGCGGTGACAATAGCTTGACTGGAATGAAAGGCTTCTTTTCCACCGCGGAGAATGACCGCATTTCCACTCTTAATCGCAAGCGCCGCCGCATCTGACGTCACATTTGGTCTGCTTTCATAAATCATGCCAATCACTCCAAAGGGAATGGAGGTTTTCTGAATCCGAAGACCGTTTTCTGCCTGATAGTCATCAAGAGTCAGACCGACCGGATCTGGAAGAGCAACCAAGGTCCTAATCCCGTCTGCCATTGCCTGTACCCGCTCTGCTGTTAAGAGCAGTCTATCCTGCATAACTGGAGCAATAAGGCCTTGTGCCTGCTCCATATCACGGCTATTTGCTACTAAAATCTGCTCACAATCTGCTTCAAGCTGGTCTGCCATCGCCACAAGTGCCGTATTTTTTTGCTCTGTACTTGCCAAGTTGATAGCCGACTTATGTCCTAAAAGACTGTCTAATAAGGCTTGTGTTGTAGTCATAACATCTATCGTCCTTTCTATAGGCTGACCCAGTCGTTGCGGTGAATAAAGATACCTTCCGCTTTTTCAGTGGAGAGTTTCTGTTCTAATTCTTCTGAGGAGAGCTTGACCCGACCTTTTCCAATTATACGGTGCGTCTCCTGACTGTAGACAGACACAATATCACCCGACTGAAATTTCCCTTCAATTGCTTTGATCCCTGCAACCAGTAGGCTACGACCCTTTCTCAGCATGGCTTCTGCTGCCCCTCTATCAATCTCAACAGAGGCTTCAGTCCGTGCATAAAAGGCCAGCCATTGCTTGCGCTGGTTCATTGCTTGTCTATCCGCCAAGAACAAAGTCCCTTTATTGGCTTGGGTAACTGCCTGTAAGAGAGCCGTATCTTCCTTTGAAGAGCAGATAAAAACTGGTACACCTGATCTGGTCGCAATCTGCGCTGCCTGCAATTTTGTCGTCATACCACCTGTTCCGTTGGAAGATCCTGCTCCAGCTGCCATGGCAAATAATTCGTCGCGAATCTCTGCAATTTCTGACAAATGCTTGGCGTTAGGATCTGTATTTGGATTGGCTGTATAAAGACCATCCACATCTGTCAACAACACCAGCAAATCTGCTTTTAGGAGCGATGCAACTTGGGCAGACAAGGTATCATTGTCTCCGACCTTGATTTCTTCAATCGCAATCGTATCATTTTCATTGATAATGGGAATGGCATGTTGATGCAGTAAAACCTGCAAGGCTTGGGAGGCATTTTGGTAACGTCTTGCGTCTGCAAAATCGTCTTGCGTTAGAAGAACCTGAGCTGATACAATCCCGTCTTTCATAAGATTTTGGGTATATTCCTCAATCAAGAGTCCCTGGCCCACCGCAGCACTAGCCTGCTTTTCTGCAATCTTAATCGGCCGTTTGTCAAACCCCAAACGACGAAAACCAGCCGCAATCGAGCCTGACGTCACTAAGACCAACTGGTAGCCCTGCTGATGTAGCTGGGCCAATTGATTGGTAATACGGGCAATTTTGATACGATCCAAACTACCATTTTCCTGTGTGAGCGAGCTAGTCCCCACCTTAAAGACGATTAGCATATCTTTCATACCTGCTTCTCATTTCCTAACTAGATAAGGAAAAGTATAGCATACTTCCTGCATTTTGACCACCGATTCTAGTATGTAAACATGGATATTCTAACAAGAATCGGAAGGAATTATATGAAGGAAAAGCTATACCAAAACGGAATAACTATAAAAAACTGGGGATTTCCCCCAGCTTTCTTAGAACCTGTATTCACAGCTCAGCAACTCTATTCAGGAACTTATGAATATAGGTTCTACATTTCTTCTAAAAATTGTTCCATTCGCTCTACTAGGTGTTCTGGCTCAAGGCTTTCTAACTGGTATTCTGTCTTGAGGAATGTTTTAATCTGCTGACCATACTGCTTATCAATCAAACGATTGTCCAAGAGGATCACACAGGATTTCTGACGTGCCGAGCGATTGCTTCGTCCAATAGCTTGTTTCAACTTCAACATCATCATCGGCAGATGATAGTCATAAAAGGGGTTTTTCCGCTCTGCTTTCAGATGTCGATTCACCTTGCGGACAAAACGGTCCTGAGGATTTTCAAACGGTAGACGGGGAATCAGCTGAATCATTTGCGGTTGACTGGCAAAGTCTACTCCCTCCCAGAAAGCTCCAGTTCCTAACAAAACAGGCACTTCGCCTTTATCAAATCGGCGTTTCAGCGGCATTTCAAGACCATGGCGATGCTGAGCCAGATGAGGAATCTCAGACTCTTCCAAGATTTTCGACAACTCCAAGAGCAGGTTAATCGAAGTCAGCAAGACCAAGATTGGTCTACCGAGCTCTAACAAGTCTTGAATCTGCTGAGCTATGAATGCTGCATGCTCTTCCTTATTGAGAGAAACTAAATCAGGTAACTTACGGGGGTGTGTAATCAGTTGATTACTTTTTTGATGATTAGGCAGTCGATCAAAGGTGATTGATTGAAACCCTAGTAAGTCTGCCACATTCACCTTTTTACTAATTTCCAGAGTGGCACTGATACAGCATATTTTACTATTTGGCAAAAGACTTGCCACATCAAGCACATCTTCCTGACTGGCTCTTAGGAAACTCAGGTGCTTCTCATCTACCTTGCGTTCTTCCAGCCAAAACTCCCGTTTCTGACCTAACAACCATAGCCAGTCTTGAAAATCGCTGTCGCCCAGCTCTTCCAAATTTTGTCTGAGAGCTGCAAGGTCTTGTGGTGCTAATTCTCGCTGGCCAGTTGCTCGGAACTGTTCTAAAAGATGAGTTAACTCAAAAGAACAGGCTTCTAATAAGCGTTTTTCAAGAAGCAGGCTAGTTCTGTCCAACTTGCTCTGGATTAGGGCTTCACAGTCTGAAATCGATAATTCCTGACTGGCATATTCTTCTGCTGCTAGGGCCAATTTTTGCGCTTCATCGATGATCAAGAGCCGATTCTGCATCCAAGGAGTATCTGATACGTGCTCCAAAAAGTAAGCATGGTTGGTCAGGGTGACATGGCTTGAGCGGGCAGCCTCTTGCGCTCTGTACCAAAAATCCCACTCCCCAAACAAGGATTGCTCATCCCAGTTGCCGTCATGCCGTAGCTCATCGAAATAAGCTTGATAGCGCTGCTGCTTAAGCTCATCTAAATCTCCCGTCTCCGTCTCACAAAGCCAGACCAAGAGGTGCATTTTATAACGATTCAAAAGTCGGTTCTCATCTTGCCGCTCCAAGGTTCGCCAAAAAGTATCCAGCTTGAGATAATGGCGAGGAGACTTGATACTAGCAAGCCCTATACGAAAAACCTCTGACAGCCTTTTCCCCTCATTTTCCATAATCTGCTGCTGCAACATCTTAGTCGGTACCACTGCAAGAACAGGGCGCTCACTATGGGCTAGCGCTGGAAGCAAGTAGCCATAGGTCTTACCAATGCCTGCCTGCGCCTGAATGAAATGCACATGTGCATCCGCGTCTTGCAGGCGTTTTTCCATGATCTGGGAAAATGCCTGCTGCTGTGGCCGCTCATCCAGCCCTAAAAGAGCGAGATTGGTCGCAAAATCTGTTGATAGATGATAAGGTGCTTGTAGTGCAGCTGGTTTCTTCAAACAAAGACCACCTACTGACACCAGATTTTCAGGCAGATAATCTGATAAGATAGGGTATAGCTCATCAATCACCAAGCGAGATTCGTAGAGCAGATAATCCGCAAACTCAAGAATATGCCCCACAGTCTGCTTTGGTAATTGTTGAATCTTCTCTTGAATTTTTAAGAGGAGCCTTGCAGTTGCAGTTGCATCTGAAATAGCCGTATGGGCCTGCTCCAAATCAAGGGTCAACTCCTTTGCAAGATTGCTCAGACTATACTTGTCTAAAGTCGGGAAAAATAGCTGGGCCAATTCGACCGTATCAACCCGCGGGGTGTGTAAATCGTAACCTTCAAAAAAGAGGGCTTCTGCTAATAAATTGGCATCAAAAGACACATTATGGGCTACAAAAATGGTTCCTTCTAATAAGTCATAAATCTCTTTTGCCACCTGACCAAAATCAGGAGCTACTGCTAATTGCTGGTCGGTAATGCCGGTCAATTCGCGGATATGGTAGTCCAATTTTTCATAGGGATTAATGTCTGTTGCGTAGGTTTCGACAATCTGCCCTTCTTCTACAATGACAATCCCAATCTGAATAATCTTAGCATAACTACTACTGCTCGTCGCTTCTAAGTCCACAACAGCATATCGATTTGCTTGTTTTTTCTCTGTCATAACAGTAAAATTATACCATATTTCCCTCAAAATCCGTCAGCTTTTCATCATTGTCGATAAGAAAAAGCAGACAAGCGCCTTATTTTTTGCTAGACTAGAGGAGAAAGACTGTCCAAAGGAGAAATGAAATGAAACTGCATAAAACCGTAAATCCTGTCGCCTATGAAAATACCTACTATTTAGAAAATGATTCTCACCTTATCGTGGTGGATCCAGGCAGTGATTGGGCAACTATTCGACAGACGATTGAACGGATTGGAAAGCCAGTGGCGGCTATCCTCTTGACCCACACCCATTATGACCATATTATGAGCTTGGACTTGGTGCGAGAGCATTTTAGCATGCCACCTGTCTACGTGGCTGAAAGTGAGGCTAGTTGGCTCTACACACCTGAAATGAATCTCTCAGGACTTGCCCGCCACGATGATATGGAAAATGTCGTCTGCCGACCTGCTGAGAAAACCTTCCAATACGACCAAGATTACCTGTTGGATGGATTTCGCTTTTCAGTTGTTGAGACACCAGGACATTCTATCGGCGGTGTATCTTTTATCTTTCCAGATCAAGAACTCGTCATCACAGGCGATGCCCTTTTTAGAGAATCAATCGGCCGCACCGATTTACCAACTAGCAATTTTGATGATTTACTATCCGGTATCAAAAACAACCTCTTTACCCTACCAGGGCATTACCAAGTCTATCCTGGACATGGGCACTCTAGCACCATTTCCCATGAGAAAAACGTTAACCCGTTTTTTAGATAGTCACAGTTAGGGAAATGACTGTGACTACCCAATCTGATAAATTAGAGAGCGAAGATCAGCCTGTGATTATTTTAACCCGAACCTAAAAAATCAAGAACGCGGATAAGCTAGCGAAGAATTTTAACCCAAGTTAGGAAATAAAAATATGAGCAGTCAAAAAGCGAAAGTTTTTCCAACTTTCGCTTTTTAGTTCATCACTAAATCTTCAAGAATCGTCTCATGGAAATCACTGATCCCAATGCTCCAATCACAATTCCAACAACAAAGAGGCTGGCAATCATGGCTGGAACAAAGACATTCATACTAATCAAAGACAGATTTTGCGATGCTAGAGAAGCATTAATTGATGTATAGAGCATCTGATAGGCAAAATAGACCAAAGCAGACGGCACAATCGCACCGAGCAAGCCGACCCAAGCTCCTTCAAGCAAGAACGGTCCGCGAATATAGCTATTTTTTGCTCCAACCAAGCGCATGATTTGAATTTCACGACTACGCGAGATAATGGTAATCCGAATAGTATTTGAAATCAGGAAGACCGCCGTAAAGAGCAAGAGCCCTGTTGCTGCAAATCCCCATGTTTTCACAAGACTATTTAACTTGAAGATTCGTTCTGTTTCCACTTCACCGTCACGAACTTCTGTGACACCATCGATTTTTGCAATTTCTTTTCCAACAGATTTCACATATTGCGGGTCTGTCGTTTCAATGATGTAGGCATCATACAGCGGATTTGCATCTCCTTTAAAGAGATTCCAGGTTTCCCCTAGGGTTGCAGTCAAATGCTCCAACTGCTCTTCCTTACTTGAATAGTCCACACTTTTGACATTATCCAAGGCAAGAATTTGTTTATAAACCGCTTGAAAGTCAGGGTTTTCAACCGTTTGTCCTTGATCATTGACAATCGTTTGGGCATTATCAGTCGAATTCGCACGCAAGTAGACATTGATGCGAACATTGTTGGTCAAATCAGCTGTCAGCTTGGTCGCATTTAAAATAACAGAAGCGAAAATTCCGACCAAGGTCAAGGTAATCGTCACTGATGAGATGGCTGCAATCGTCATCCATCCATTTCGCTTGAGGCTCTTTAAAGACTCAATAAAATGTCTAAAAAATCGTCTAATCATCGTATCCGTACTCTCCTTCTACTTCATCACGTACCACTCGACCGTCTTCGATTGCGATAACGCGATGGCGAAGTGTATTTACGATTTGGCTATTGTGGGTCGCCATTAAAATCGTTGTCCCTTGGAGATTAATCCGCTCCAAAAGATTCATAATTTCCCATGAATTTTCAGGGTCCAAGTTTCCTGTTGGCTCATCGGCAATCAAGACTTTTGGATTATTGACAATGGCACGGGCGATCGCAATACGCTGTTGCTCACCACCAGAGAGTTCATTTGGAAAAGAGCGAATCTTGTGCTTCAATCCTACTAAATCTAAGACTTCCATGACCCGTTTTTTGATGCTACGTGGTTTTTCTCCAATAACTTCCATAGCATAGGAAATGTTTTCAAAAACAGTCTTTTTCGGAAGCAATTTATAGTCTTGGAAGACAACTCCGACACTGCGGCGCAACATTGGAACATCCTTTTTCTTGATTTTAGCAAGATCAAACTTTCCAACTTTAAGCGAACCTTTATCCAACTTTTCTTCACGATACAAGAGCTTGATAAAGGTTGATTTACCAGCACCAGAAGGTCCTACGATGTAGGCAAATTCACCTGGTTCTACATTTACAGACACGCCTCTCAGCGCGGTTGTTCCGTTTCCATATTTCTTGGAAACGTCTTTCATTTCAATAATTCCCATAAGGTATTCTGTCGAAGACAGTTCCTTTCTTTTGATTTTATAGAGTACTAGCTAATACGCCATTTGAGATAGGCATCAATAAATCCTTCAATATCCCCGTCCATGACCTTGTCCACCTGAGCGACTTCGTAGCCTGTACGATGGTCTTTGACCATGGTGTAAGGAGTAAAGACATAGGAACGAATCTGGCTACCCCAAGTGATTTCTTTTTTATCTCCTTTAAGCGAATCGACTTCAGCTGCTTTTTTTTCTTGCTCTAATTGATAGAGTTTGGCTTGCAGCAACTTCATAGCCCGATCCCTGTTCCCATACTGGGTACGGTCAACGGTTGATTGAGTAACAATTCCGGTTGGAATGTGGGTCAAACGAACCCCTGTTGACACCTTGTTGACGTTCTGTCCACCAGCACCACCGCTGCGGAAGGTATCCATTTTGATTTCATCATCCCGAATCTCAATTTCAATCGTGTCATCGAGTTCTGGCATGACTTCAACCGATGTGAAGGAGGTGTGACGGCGTTTCGCCGAATCAAATGGTGAAATACGCACCAAGCGATGCACACCCATTTCTGACTTGAGTAAGCCGTAAGCGTTTGGACCTGTAAAGCTTAGGGTAACAGACTTAATTCCTGCTTCATCCCCTGCCTGATAGTCTAGGGTTTCCACCTTAAATCCTTTGGCATTCCCAAAACGGGTATACATCCGTAGCAACATCTCGCCCCAGTCCTGAGCCTCTGTTCCACCTGATCCTGGGTGAATTTCCAAGATTGCATTGTTGTTATCATAAGGTTCTGACAGGAGGAGAGTCAACTCGTAGCTGGTCATCAACTTGTCCAACTCGAGTAACTTTTCTTCCAATTCATCTTGGACAGACTCGTCTTCTGCGAGAAACTCTAAGAGAATCTCTGCTTCATCTAGCAAGTCCAGCATCTGATGAAAATTCTGATAGGTTGCTTTTAAATCATTCAACTCCTGCGATGTTTTCTGAGCTGCCAAATTGTCATTCCAAAAGTCTGGTTCTGTCATCTTGTTTTCCAAGATAGCAATTTCTTCTTCCAAACCTTCTAAGTCAAAGAGACCCCCTGAATGAGTTCAATTTAGTGGTCAGCTCTTCAATTTTTTGTCGAATTTCTGCTATATCCATAAGTACCTCATTTCTTTATTCTGCTTATTATATCATATTTATACCCCTTTGGCGAATGATAGAAAGGCGGCCCGCTCTGCAATAACATCTGGATGGTCGCTCTTGATAGTTTCAATGAAAGCAATCAGCTCCTCATTGGGCTGTTTGACCAACTGGCTAAGTGCCCATATGGCAGCTGCCATATGAATGGGATTTTGCTTCTTATCAATAATTTCTAAGAGTTTAGGGATACTTGACTTGTCATTGGCATTGGCAAGAGCGATAATGGCATTTCGCTGAAGAATGTTTTTCCCACGCCAACTACCCGCAATCATACCAAATTTCTCTTTGAATTGCCCGTTTGATAGCTCCAAAAAGGGAATCAGCTCTGGCTCGGCCAAATCTGGGTCAATGTCTACAACGGGTGGACTATCAATTCCCTTATTATAAGGGCAGCAAATCTG